>NZ_CEEDHK010000017.1:0-162255 GCF_979254655.1 Pseudomonas sp. AC229 | reverse complement strand
AATACAAAACGCCCGATGCGGTGCATCGGGCGTTTTGAGATTGAAACAGGTGTAAACCTATTTCAGGACTAGACACCGAAAACAAAGAAGGCCGATCTGAGATCGGCCTTCTTTTATTTCCCGCTTAACGCTTAGTTGGCGACGCTCAACTTCGCGCGATTCTTCTCCAGGGTTGAGGCGCCAATTCCCTTCACTTCCAGCAGCTCGTCTACCGAGGTAAACGGGCCGTTGGCGTCGCGATAATCGATGATCGCTTTCGCCTTGACCTGACCAATACCGATGAGGTCCTGCTGCAACGTTTCCGCGTCGGCGGTGTTGAGGTTGACGGTGCCCGCCTCAGGCGCTTTGAGCGGCTGAGTAGCAACAGGTTGGGTGGGCTCGGTTTTGACTGGCTCAGCGGCAAAGGTGCCGGCAGCGAAAAACGTGAGGGTGGCGAACAACAGGGAAGAGACGTATCCGATACGCATAATGAAGCTCGTTAAGTGGGTAACGCAGGGCGCGATAGGCCCTGCGGTGGCCAACTTAGAGGCAGCCTCAGTGGAGTGTCAAATCACCTGGCGCGGGCGTTTCCAGGCGCTTTTTATGAATCAAATCAACGATTTCGCATTCTGGTAGGTAGCCGCTAACGTGCTCGCGGAGCAATTCTCGCACTCGCTCGTAATCGTCACGCCCGACCGCCAGAAAGATCGCATCCAACACGTCTTTGAAAACCACCCATGGCAGGTGTTCTTCGTTGGCTCGCATGATCATCGGGTGCTCGGTTGGGCTGACATTGTCGCCAATCAGCAGCTCTTCATAGAGCTTTTCACCCGAGCGCAGGCCCGTGAACTCAATCTCGATGTCGCCGTGGGGATTGCCCTCATTGCGCACCGTCAGCCCAGACAGATGCACCATCTTTTCCGCCAGTTCGGCGATCTTCACCGGCGAGCCCATATCCAGCACAAACACGTCACCGCCCTGCCCCATCGAGCCCGCCTGAATAACCAACTGCGCAGCTTCGGGGATGGTCATGAAATAGCGGGTGATGTTGGGGTGGGTCACCGTAATGGGCCCGCCGCGTTTTATCTGCTCGCGAAATAATGGAATCACTGAGCCCGACGAGCCCAGCACATTGCCGAAACGAACCATGGTGAAGCGCGTTCTGTTGGCTTGCGGGCTTTTCGAGCCCAGCAACACCGGCTGCTTTTCAGCACTGAGGGCCTGAAGTGTCATTTCCGCCAGGCGCTTGGTACTGCCCATCACATTGGTAGGACGCACCGCCTTGTCGGTGGAAATCAGCACAAAATGTTCAACGCCCGCCTGCATCGCCGCCTGGGCGGTTTGCAGCGTGCCGAACACATTGTTCAAAACGCCCTCGGCCACGTTGTGCTCAACGATCGGCACATGCTTGTACGCCGCCGCGTGGTAAACCGTGTTCACGCTCCAGGTACGCATCACGTCGAGCAAACGCTCCGGACTGCGCACAGAACCCAGAATCGGAATGAGCTTGACCCCCGATCCCTCATGACGAATACGCCCTTCAAGCTCGCTCTGAATGCTGTAAAGGTTGTACTCACTGTGTTCAAACAGCACCAATGCCTTGGGCGCAGACACGAGAATCTGACGGCACAACTCCGACCCGATCGAACCACCCGCTCCGGTGACCATGACCACCTGATTGCGGATGCAGCGTTCGAACAAATCCGCGCGCGGCGGCACTGGGTCGCGTCCCAGCAGGTCGGCGATATCCACCTCCTGCAAGTCACTGACATTCACGCGCCCGCTGGCCAAGTCCATAAAGCCCGGCACTGTGCGCACATGCACCGGGTAGGCTTCCAATGCCGCCAAAATCTCGCGGCGCCGCGAACGTGACGCCGACGGAATCGCCAGCAGCACCTCATGCGCGCCGGTTTCCTCGATCATCAATTGAATATTGCGCGAGGTGTAAACCTTGAGGCCGGCAACCACACGGTTGGCGATGCCCTCGTCGTCATCGATAAAAGCCACCGGACGCATGCCCTTGCCCATGCGCAACGCCGCAACGAGTTGATTACCCGCTGCGCCGCCGCCATACACGGCAACTTTCGAGAGGCCATCGTCCTGGCGCAAAAACGGCACGTGCTGCCCGGCCAACAGCCAGTCGCCAAGGAAATACTGGCGCATGAACAAACGCAGGCCGCCGATCATCAGCAGGCTGAGCCACCAATAGTTGAACACCAGCGAACGCGGAACCAGGACCTCGGCGCGGTACAGGTAGATGTACATGCCCAACACCAGCGCCGACAGCGACACCGCTTTGAAAATCGCGACGAGCGCTTCATTACCGAAATATCGCATCACCGCCCGGTACATGCCGAGCCGAATAAAAACGGGGATGGCAATGATCGGAGCGATCAAGAACAACCACGCATAGTCACCGAACGGGTCGATTGGGCGCTCGATGCCCAGGCGCACGACAAAGGCCAGCCACAGGGACGCCCATACCAGCACGATGTCGGCCGCTATTTGCAAAAGGCGCTTGTAGCGACGCCGCAGCCCTACGAGGCGATCACGCATCGGAATATGTTTTTTTACTTCGCGACTCACCACGTTACGTCCGTCCCTGATCACTTGCGTCCATAGTATTCATTACTCTTGCTTCCCGGCATGGTAGCGAATCGCCAGATAGATTAACGGTGCGCTCGCCAGCGCAAAGCCCAGCATGCCATCCAGCACTCCCTTGCCCACCAACACCGCCAATGGCAGCAACCAAGCCAGGTTAATCACCAGCACCGCCAGCGTGATGGGCAAGTGCCGACCATGAAGGCGCGCGGCGTATTGATACGCGTGACTGCGGTGCGCTTCGTACACTTTGTCGCCGCGAACCAGGCGGCGCAGCAGTGTCCAGGTGGCGTCGACAATGAATACCGCCATCAGAATCAGCCAACCCCAAAACAACTGCGGCGATACCCAGGCGGCCTGCAGCGACAAAACACCCAGCATCAACCCTAGAAAACCGCTACCGGCATCGCCCATGAAAATTTTGGCCGGCGGGAAATTCCAGTACAGGAAGCCCGCGCTGGCGATAGCCAGCAGCAGCGGAATCAGCGCTTGGTCGGAGCGCCCCAGCACTGCATACAACAATGCCCCCGAGGCGCAGGTGGTAACCGCTTCGACCCCGGCGATGCCGTCGATGCCATCCATGAAATTGAATAGATTGAGCAGCCACACCAAGTAGAAAACCGCCAGGCCATGCCCGATCCAGCCCAGGTCGAAGGTGGCGCCAAACACCGTAAAGGGCGCCGCGCCACCGAGCCAGGCCAGGGCCCATACGGCGCCACTGAAATGGGCGAGCAATCGCCAGCGCGCCGCGATGTGCCCGTGGTCGTCCAAAAAGCCAACCAGCGCGATCAAGCCGCCACCGCCGACCATGGCCCATACCAACGACCAATCGAGGCCACCTAGCCACGCCATCAGGGGCAACGCCACGAGGAAACTCAGGACTATCGCGACGCCGCCACCGCGCGGCGTGGGTCGGGTGTGGGAGCTTCGAGCGTTGGGAATATCCAATACGCTGGCGGCCAACGCGTAACGGCGAACCGCCCAGGTCAGTGACAACGAGGCGATAGCCACCACCGCCAATACAACAGAAATATTCATCGGCTTTGGCTATCCAAAAAGCGCGTGGCGGTCAGCGCCAGGGCCTGCTCCACCGTCAACGGTGGAGTCCAATTCAACAGCGTGCGGGTTTTTGCGATATCCACTTGCAGCGATCCGCACAGTCGGCGGCCGATATCGTCACGCCCAAGAACCCGAGCCGCCAGTTCAAGCCAAGCCTGAGGCACCGGCACGAGCCTGGCTGGACGTCGCAGCGCAACGCCCAACTGGCGCAGCAACTCAGACGTGGAAAGGTCGTCGCCATCACTGACCAGAAACCGTTGGCCAGCAGCAGCAGGATGATCCAGGCACACGCGCAGCAAGTCCGCCAAATTGCCCACAGCAACCAAACTGCGCTGATTTCGGATTGCACCGAACGGTAACGGCACGCCCTTTTTGAGCCAATTCATCATGCTCAGAAAATTCGCGCGCACATCCGGGCCGTAAACCAAGGGCGGTCGAACCACCACCACTTCCAACCCTGTGTCACGGGCGAGCGCGAACAGGCCCTCCTCGGCTTCCCATTTGGAAATGCCGTAAGGGTCGGTTGCGGTGGCAGGGTCATCGGCACGGAAAGGCTGGCCCGGCCGGGTCATCTCGCCGTTCACTTTGATGGAGCTGAGGTAGATAAAGCGCCGAACGCCCGCCTCTACCGCTTGGCGAGCCAGCTGCAAGGTGCCGGCCACGTTAACGCGGCGAAACGCTTGCAACGGATCGTCGTCCTGCTCGTTCATCACGTGCACGCGGGCCGCACAGTGAATGACCGCATCGATACCCGATAACGCCTCACGCCAGTCGCCTTGCGGACCGAGGTCAGGCGCATGGCACACCTGAAGCCGATCCGGAGTTGACGTAGGAAGTACGCGAAATGCCGCGCGAACCTGGTGAACGCCATCGGCCAACAAGCGCTCCTGCACCGCGCGTCCAACAAAGCCGCTTGCTCCGGTTAATAAGACATTCATAACCAGGCTTAGTCTTTGCGCCACACGGTGCGGTTGATGTAATCGGTGTAACTGAGCACCACGCGCACAACCTGCAGCGACACCGGGCCGCCTTCGTAATCGGCCACCACCGGAATCGCCCGACGCTCACGCGAATGCTGGCTGGTCACCACGCGCACGGCATCGAGCACCGAGTCGCGCTTGAGACCGCTCATGATCAGCGTGCCCTGGTCCATGCCCTCAGGACGCTCGTGGGCATTACGCAAGGTGACGGCCGGAAGATTCAGCAGCGAAGCTTCTTCAGTAATAGTGCCGCTGTCCGAGAGCACACAGAACGCGGATTGCTGAAGCTTGATGTAATCCAGCAAGCCGAACGGTTTCACAAAGCGAATCAACGGGTGATCCAGCGACTCACCCAGGGCTTCAAGGCGTTTGCGCGTGCGCGGGTGAGTCGACACGATCAATGGGAAGCCGTACTGATCAGCCAGGGCGCGCAAGCTGCCGAGCAGGTCCCGCAGGTTATCCGGCGTATCGACGTTTTCTTCACGATGGGCGCTGACGACAAAGAACTTGTCCTGTTCCAGACCGGTACGCGCCAGCACATCGGACTGGTCGATCTTGGGCTTGTAGTACTCCAGCACTTCCTGCATGTGCGAGCCGGTTTTGATGATGGTTTCCGGGCGAATGCCTTCGGCGATCAAATAGCGGCGCGCGTGCTCGGTGAGCACCATGTTGATGTCGCTGAGGTGATCCAGAACCTTACGGTTCAGCTCTTCCGGCACGCGCTGGTCGAAACAGCGATTGCCCGCTTCCATGTGGAACACCGGAATCTTGCGACGCTTGGCGGCAATCACCGCCAGGCAGGTATTGGTGTCGCCGTAGAGCAACAGTGCATCAGGTTTTTCCAGCTCGAAGATGGCGTCGGATTTAGCGATCACCTCGGCGATGGTTTGAGCCGCTGTTTCGCCTGCCGCACCTAGAAAGTGGTCCGGCTTGCGAATTTCCAGGTCATCGAAAAAGACCTGGTTGAGTTCGTAATCGTAATTCTGGCCGGAATGCACGAGCACATGCTGAACCTGCCGGTCCAACTCGGCGATTACGCGGCTCATTTTGATCAGCTCAGGGCGCGTGCCGACCAGGGTCATAACCTTAAGCATTGAGTTCGTCCTTGATGTAATCCAGTTTCAGCAGCAGCGTTTTGATGCCCGCCACATCCAGGCGCTCGGTGTTATGCGAGGTGTAATCGTCCAGCTCGGAGATTCGCTGCTCGCCTTCGACGAAATACTTTTTGTAGTTCAGGTCGCGGTTATCAGCCGGAATGCGGTAGTAGCGGCCCATGTCTTCGGCCTTGGCCATTTCTTCGCGCGAAACCAGCGACTCGTACAGTTTTTCGCCGTGACGGGTGCCGATGACTTTGACGGTATTGGTTTTGCCGAACAGCTCTTTCAGCGCCTGGGCCAAATCACCCACCGTGGACGCCGGCGCCTTCTGAATAAACAGATCGCCTTGCTGGCCGTGCTCGAAGGCGTGCAGCACCAGATCAACCGAGTCTTCGAGGGACATCAGGAATCGCGTCATGTCGGGGTCGGTAACGGTGAGCGGTTCGTCCGAACGCATCTGCTCCACAAACAGCGGGATAACCGAGCCGCGAGAGGCCATGACGTTGCCGTAACGCGTCGCGCAAATCACCGGGCCGTTTGCCGGGATCATGCGCGACTTGGCGACCATGAGCTTTTCCGCCATGGCCTTGGAAATACCCATGGCATTGATGGGGTAAACCGCTTTGTCGGTACTCAGCACCACAACCCGTTTCACGCCCGTGGCGATGGCCGCGTTCAGCACGTTCTCAGTGCCAAGGACGTTGGTGCGCACCGCTTCCATCGGGTAGAACTCGCACGAGGGCACTTGCTTCAGAGCGGCGGCGTGGAAGATGTAATCGACGCCGACCATGGCCTGGGCCAGGCTGTCGTAGTTGCGCACATCACCGATGTAGAACTTGACCTTGTCGTTGGCCAGGGCGATGCGCATGTCTTCCTGTTTTTTCTCGTCGCGGCTGAAAATCCGGATTTCGCGCACGTTGGTATTGAGAAACCGTTTGAGTACCGTGTGGCCGAAAGAACCCGTTCCCCCGGTAATCATCAACACCTTGTCGTCGAACATAAAACCTTCCAGAGCATGAGCGTGTCGCCAAACGAACACGCGAATAAACCATCAATACGGCCCGGCTCCCGACGCGTTAAATGCGGGGAGCGAGGCGCAACCTAAAGTGACTTAGCTGTCGGCGTGCATAACCCGAATAAGCTCGGGCCAAGCAGGAGCGACGTAGCCAGTGGCGGCGCTAAAGCGCGAACCATTTAGCGACCGGTCGATTACCAGCGAATCGTCGGCGCGTATTTCAATCTGCTTTTCATACTGAGCGGCCACCAAACGCAGCAAATCCAGCTTGGCGATCGGCGCAGCGGCGACATGATACAAGCCGCTGAGCTGAGTGTGCGGAATAACAAAGTCTTTCATCACGCGCGCCAACTCGACGGTAGGCAGGCCCGAGAAAATCGCCCGCGAAAAACCTTTTACGCTGCCTTCCTGAGACAGGAACCAATCGATCAGCGCGTAGTTCGAGTTCAGCTCATGACCAATGATCGACGTGCGCAAAGTGACTGCATGCGGCATATCGTTCAGTTCACCGATGTACTTGGATTTGCCGTAGAGGTCTTCGGCGTCCGAAACATCGCTTTCCAGATACCCGCCCTTGCTGCCCGAAAAAACGCAATCGGTGCTGACGTGGATAAGCCGCGCGCCGACCAATTGGCAGAGATTCGCCAGCCGGTGCGGAAGCATGGCGTTGATCGGCAGCGCGGTCAGCGGGTCTTTGGCATCGGCCAACTGTTTGATCAGGCCGACGCAGTTGATCACCACATCCGGCTTGATGGCAGCCAGCGCGGCGACGAGCGAGTCCTGGTCGAGCACGTCGACACCAGTGCGCAGTCGCGCATGGCTCGCCTCGGGAAAATGACTGCGGGCCGCCCCGCTTCGCAGCGTGCCCCACACCTCGAACCGGGCATCCGCGTTGAATACCCGGAACACTGCATTTCCGAGCATGCCGGTAACGCCCAAAACTAAAACTCGAGCCATGACTCACTACCTTTTAAAAATTCAAACTTTGTAGAAGGAACGCAAAACTCGATCCAAGCCAAAAAGAATTAATACATTCAATACAATCGAGCCAAACAGCATGTAACTCTGCATCGGAACATAACCAAAACTGGTGTAGCGAAATGCTATTACTTGCGCCATCAGCGCACAGAGAACCAAGTTTTTGCCGCCTAATTTATAGACGAGAAACTCGAAAATCGACGCCACCATGGAAAACGCAAAAACCGCGCATACCAGAAATAAAATCGACCCGGGATAGTAGAGGAAGGCGAGATAGCCCGGCAAGGAAACGAAGTGCAGCGCATCGCTACGGGAATTATCGTAGGGAGACGCTATGAATTTTTGGTCATAGAACGCGTTGGCGCCCTCATCGAAGCGCTCTTGCAACGCCTCACGAAAAACCGCCCAGCCTTTATCCGGTGCGCCTACGACCGACATCACTCCCTCAATACCCACCCAGCGATCCAGAAACAGCGCCGATGTCTGCTCCATAACAGCGTTCTTTCTCAGCTCCTCTGAGGCGCCCGCATAAAAGGCGTTCGCACGCAGATAGTTAACGGTGAGCACTGAAGCTGCAAAAAAGACTACAAACGCGATGCCTACAAACGTCGTCAATCCCAGGCGCAAGCGCGGTTCGCTTCGGCGGAACTGAGAGATCGCACCATAGAGCAGCGATGATCCATTCAGAATCATGCCTCGGCTCCACAACGATATGTTGGACAGCGCGGTTTCCAGCAAGGCAATGGTGACGGCAATCCAATAACGGTCTCTGTTCAGCTCAAACTCGAAGCGCAACAGCACCGCTGAAACCGATGCCATCCCGAACATCAGCAGCCAGGCATAAACGCCATTCAAGCCGAACGGCAGGTTAACTCTCGCGACCAGCCCCCGCTGATAGATACCGAACCAGGCATTCGAGACGCAAATGCCCAGCACTCCCAGCACAAAGGCCACCAACACGAGCACACGGTGGCGCCGGTAAAAGGCGTACAACCCTGTGTACGCGATATCTGGCAATGCATTTGGATAGCTGAAAAAAAGTTGACGGATAAATCGCGCAAGCAAAATCGCCGCGAGCGCAAAAGACACCGTTATCAGCGTCTGATCTAAAGCGGCCGGGGAGCCATCGAAGGCACCCACAGGAATGGCAAATTGCCCGTCAAAAAAAGCCGTCCGCACGCTGAACTTCAACCAGAAACCAATCCAGAGCAGTACACCGATGAAACCATCGAAGAAAATCGCTTTCGGACCAAAACCAAAAAACAAAACCATCGAGGAGAGGGCTGTAAAAAGAAGATAAATCCAGGCATTACCTTGATATTCGGCTGTCGCAACAGCACCGATTACAGAAATACCCAGTATCACGAGCAACCATATCGTTCTTACAACAACGTTCCAGTTCATATCTATCCACGGTTACATTTATTAATTAATAGTTATAATTTTGCCTAAACAAACAGCGATGCCGCCCAAGCACTTTCGGCATTCACTGATGCGGTAGCTCGCGCGCCTCCACCTTTTTATCTACCTTAGGCAATGAATTTAATGCTGTTAGTAAAACACCCCAAAAGAAGAACGTGACAATGCCCGGATAAGGCTGACGCATCCCGACCTTGAATACATTGTCAACCAGCACCAGGAACAGCACGACACCTGCCACGCTCAATACATAGGGGCGCTGCCATAACATTGCGAAGTTCCGCAATACGGAATAAACGGTAAAGCCGATAAGCGCCAGAAAAGGCAGCAAGGCGACAAAACCGAAGTTATAGACCAGGTCCAGATAATAGTTATGCGCGCTGGGGTACAACGTCCGATCAGGGGCTTGCATGTGTCCCAGCAAGAAGTTTTGCCCGTTTTCTACTACACCGCTTAAATAAAAGCGTAAGTACGAGAGCCGTTCTACAGCATTAGCCGGAGCGTGTTCCCATGCACCTGCGCTGGATACGCCCAGCTTGGATTGGACAAACTCGGCCTTGATAATAAACAAGAAGCTCGCAAATGCACTTCCCAACGAGAGAATCACGAGGAACAACGACGTTTTAATATGGCGCTTCAACAGTACGTTGCGCACGCAGAAGACCAAGAGCCCCGCGAACAGCAAGGCAGTGCCGAGCATTGAAGTTGACAACAGTGTATATATCGACATCGCCGCAGCGAGCAGCAGCAGCCAAGGCCGACGTTTATCGTTATCAAAAAGCGAAAACAGTGCGACCAGAAACAAGGCCGCAAACACAACGGACACATACTGGAGATGCTGATAGATCTTAAAAACAAACACTGAAGACGAAAGTGTAAAGGCACCGCTGAGATAAGTGGCTAGAAGCTGCAATGGAACGAAGACCATCAACGTCACTAAGATAACGTCAGGGACTGCCTTTGTAGCCCCCACTCGCGCACCATATTGCTGGCCTAACACCAATGCGAACATTGGCAACATGAATTGCACGAGCAAGATGAACTTCGCGCCCTGATAGCTGCCCTCACTCCCGACTAACAGCGCGGTCGTCAGCAACATGGAGATGAAAACGAAAAACAGGAAAGTGAGGGAAAGTCTGGCCTGGGAATATTTCCCTAGCAGTACGATGCCGCCGTAACAAGCAAAAACCGATATCGGGATAGGCAGGAGCGCCAAGCTGCCCCCGGAGCCGCCAAGCATGTCCGTCCTGTACAGCCCGGCGCTTAACTGAAAAAACACCGGAACAAACAGCAGCATCGCCAACACGATCAGCACGCGGTGCTCATGCGCCTTGAACATTTTTATCTTCCCTAATAATCCTTCCCGTTCGCTCATATAAAAGCCTAGGGAAAGTACAGCTCCAAATAGATACAGCGCCGCCAACGACGTTGGCCCGGCAATGTAATAGAAAAACGGAATGCTTGAAACCAGCAGTAAATTGGCAAGCATATCTGAACCGAAAACGTCGTCTCCCCCACTGCTCTGCAGGATCTCCAGGCGAATTCGCTGCGCCAGTACCATCACCAGCCCGCCCAAGAGCGAACAGCCTACCGCGAGCCAGAACAACGGGCTTTTATTCGTCCATTGCAGCGACGTGGGCGCAATGCTCACAGCAACGATCAGCACGAGTCCTAACAGCGCGGAGCCAATCATGATCTTGCCAAACACCCGGTTAAGACGCCCACCGCCCATATTGTTGGTGCGGCGAACCATCGTCGGTCCAAGTGCTTGAGAAAAAACGGCGCCTAAAATTCCGCCCATTGCGAAACTGGCGAACAAATCACCGGTTTCTTCTTTGCCGGCAATTAGCAGGATAAATAAGCGAAACACATACACCGATACGCCGATGATGGCCGTCGAGCCCACATGTGGCATCAACACTTTCACCGCGCCTACCAGACTTACCGTCCGAGCCAAGCAGCGTTTGGCCAATTGGGCATCAAAACTGCCGAATAGCGGCGAGATAGCCCAGATCAGCAGAACCGGAAACACCTCTAGCCCGCCGTGGACCAGGGCCAACAGCAGCAGTGCACTCAGCGCGCCTTGCACCAGCGCGAACAGCGCGGCTGCGCGCCGGTGGTGATGTAACTCTTGTTCGCCGAGAAAGATCTCAGCCACCCACTCGCACGCACGACGCAACACGAGGAGTAAAACAAACCCCCAACTCAAGGCGACAACGCCGATGCTTAATACAAAAGCCAACACCGCGAGGGGCACGAGCATGATCAAGCGCAGACGAAGAATCTGCGCCGAGGTTATCTTCCCCGACTCACCCAATATCAGGCTTCGTGCGTTGCCCGAAAACGCATAAAACATGGCCACGGTAGCGCCATGAATAAGACCAAAATCAGCAGCCAGCTCCGGCTTGCCAAACACACTCAAGCCAATCATCACCAACATCATGGCAAACGTATTGGCCATGAAGGCGAATGGAAACACGATCAGGCTCATACGCTCGCTGCTCGGCTTGACCCGAGAAAACGGCGGAGCGAGAACTTACGCCCCAAGGAGGTTAACCAAGCGGGACACCTGCATATCCATTTTGAAATTTGCTTCAAAATACTCTCTCCCTGATTGTCCCATCGCGTCTTGCTCGCCCTTCGTGAGCGCTTTCATTCGCCGAATATTGGCGACCAAAGGCAATACCTGTTCCGCTGCCGAGGTGAATCCGGCGCTCGCTTCTTCCACCACCTGGGCGCCTTCGCCATTAAGCGACGCAATAATCGGCCGCCCCGAGGCCAGATAGGACTGAACTTTACTGGGAATAGTCTTGGAAAAAATTTCTTCGTTGGTGAGCGAGACCAATAACGCTGACGACCGCGCGAATATCGCCGGCATAGCCTCCATCGGAAAACGTCCCGGCAGTGCCAAGTTATCGAGATTGAGCAGCTGCTTTTGCGCCTGTAACCAACCCAAGCGACTGCCACTGCCAACCAGAACCAAGCGAATTTGCGGATCGTCCTGCAACTGCACGGCGGCCTGCACTAAGGTATCCAGCGCCTGCGCAGTACCGAGATTGCCGGCGAAGACGACGCAAAAATGCGAATCGAGCAGTTCCGTCAGCTCAGGAGCCAGCGCGATCTCGGCCGTCGACGACTGGCCATCGATAGAATTGGGGTAGTAGTGAATTTTTTCCCGAGCGGCGTAGTGGGCAACCGAGTCGATAAACGACCGGGATTGCACGAGCAGCAAGTCGCAATGGTGATAAATACGCTTCACCACCCAACCAACGGCCTTGAGTGCGTGCGGGTTTTTAACGAAGCCAGTCGCCGCGAGACTTTCCGGCCAAAGGTCTTGCACCCATAACGCCAGCTTGGCTTTTTTAATCCACTTCAATGCAATAGCCGGAATCGTTTGGGTGACCGGAGACGGAGCGAACACCACGATGGCGTCAAACTCGAGCTTGCGCAGCATCCACGGCAGGCAAAATAAGCCGGTGACGACAAAAGACAGGTAGTTAAGAATCAGATTCTTCGCCCCGCCCTGCCCGCGCGGCCAGAGAGGCACACGCACTACATCGACTCGGTCGAGGTAGCGTTCGCGTTGCAGTCCCCACGCCCGGTAGCCCTCGAACACATTTCCGTCCGGGTAGTTTGGCTTGCCCGTGGCCACGGTCACTTGGTGCCCCTGCTCGTCGAGCGTGCGCACGATATCGTTGATGATGAAACTTTCCGGCCAGAAGTACTGGCTCAAAATAAGTATTTTCAAGCCAGGCTCACTTTTGCTTATTCACTGGAGCCGAAGCCGGCTGAAACGGTACGCCCGAGAGTTGTTCGTAAACCTGGCCGGCCCGGCCGAGCAGCACATCCCAGGTGTACTGAGCCAACACCAGCTGTCGCAATTTCTCGCCGTAAACGGGCAATGCTTGTGGCTCGCCAAGCAGCTGATCGAGCCCCGCTGCTAACGCATCGACCTGGGCAGCCACTACCAAACCGCCGCCAGCGCCTTGCACCTCGTCAAAACCACATTGGTCGGTAAGCATGACCGGCGTGCCTTGCAGGCCCGCTTCCAACGCCACCAACGACATGGCTTCACGGCGCGAGGGCACGGCCAACAAGTCGGCTGCAGCCAGGGCATCCTGCTTCGCCTGTCCGGCTAGAAACCCGACAAAGCGCACCCGTTCGGACAGCCCGACGTCACGCGCCTGCGCCCTGAGTTGCAGACCCAGCGAATCGTCCGGCCCGGCAAAAACCAACACCGCATCAGCATGACGTTCGGCAATCGCCGCGAACGCGTCAAGCAACAGATCAGGCCCTTTTATGGGACTCAGCCGTCCTAAAAACAGCACGACCTGCTTACCATCCAATTCATATCGCGCCCTGAAAGAAACGACATCCGGCACCGCGGTGCTGTCAGGATCGACGCCATTGGGCAGAACCACGATGCGCTCGTCAGACACCCCGTATTCGTGAAACTGCTCGCGCTCCAACTCCGTAACGGCAAAACACCGCGACGCCCCTTTCACGATGCGGCGGCCCACGACCCGGTTATAAATCCGCTTGATCCAAACCGACCGGCCAAAGATGCGTAAAGCGCCTGCCGGGCAATACACATAGGGCTTATTCAACCGCAACGCCGCCAGACAAACCCGAGCGCCAAGCACGCTCCAATGACCAGTGAAATGAATGACATCAGCCTCCGCCACTAGCGCGGCGATGCGTCTGCCGGAGATAGCGGGCAATAAAAAGCGACGCAGGAGTGAGCGTACGGCCACCAAGCGAATGCCCTCAAGCTCGGCATGGCGTTTAGCGCCCAATCCTTCGGAAGTGCAAAGTACCGTGCAGCTGACACCTGCTCGTTGAAGCGCCTTGGCGAGCTGAAAGGTTCGCTCGGCAGTGCCACCTCCCGAAGAAGGATCAATGCCATCAGCCACGTGCAACACCTTCATCGGGCGCGGTTCTTCATATAAGCCTCAGCAAACTCCCGGAGCGCAGACGTAAATTCAACCGGCGGCTCGAACCCCCAGCTGCGTAACTTTGCACCGTCGTAAATCAAATTAGGATCAGCCTGCGAACGGCCCACAAGGCGGAGTAAAAACTTCAGCAGCGCACCGGGCAGCCTGACCGATGAGCCGAGTACAGGCTTACCCATCGCCGCCGCGAGCAGCCCATCCACGGCCTGATAGTTGTTGGCGGGTTGGTCGTCGGCAGCGACCAGAAACACCTGCCCGGCCAGAGGGCGGTCGAGGGAGGCGAGAAACATGATCGCCGCCACCACCTCATGCACGCTGACCAAATGCAAGGCGCGTCGGCCATGCAGAAACCGCAACACGTGGCGCTTGAGTACCGAACCGGTAGCGATGCCTTCGGCCAGCTTGAGTAGGTTTTGCCCGCCCGCGCCAAACACTGCCGTCGGACGCAAAATGCCGAGATCAACCTGCGCGCCCAGCTCCGCGCGAAGGGTTATCTCTGCCGACAGCTTTTGCCGCTCGTACACCGTTTTCGCCTCGCCGGGCGTGTCCTCATTTACACGCCGAGCCGCCGGCACACCAATCACCATCGCCGTGCTGATATGCAGCACCCGGCGAACCCGAGCTTCGCGCGCGGCATGGGCAAGGTGCCTGATAGCACTGGAAAACTGTTCGTCGGACACAGCATCGGCGGGCTGAGCCAAATTGATCAGCACATCTGCTTCCCGGAGAAAGGCTACAAGGCTGGATTGATCAAACAGGTCGCCGACGACGGATTCAACGCCCGCAATCGAGGTTTGCGCCGAGCGGGTCAAAACCTTCACCCGCGCCCCTGCACCGAGCAGCAACGGCACAAGGTGAGAGCCGATGAAGCCGGTCGCCCCGGTGAGACAAACGGTTTGCCCCGCCAACGTTTGTGCGCGTTCGGAATGAACCGATGCCTGAACCATTTCGACCTCAGCCACGGATGCGATTCACGAGCCGCACAATGCGGTGCAACGTGCGATTGAAAAAGCTGTGAAACAGCACCTTCAACGTGCGTGGCGCGACGAAATTACGCGGATTCAACCGAAACGCGTTGCGAAGAGCCGAGTAGCCCAAGCCAAAGCGACCCGCGCGAATATGCAACTGCGCTGAAGCAATCCAGGCACTGCTTAGCGCCTCGCCTTCCAGCCCCTGAAGCGCTGCGGGCAACGGCTGTGCCTCGATGAAACCCGTGATGATGCGCACCGGCTCAGACGCTTTGACCTCATCCGCCACCGCAAAGGTTTGCGACGCCTCGTGCACCCGAAACGACGCCAACAGCTCCGGCACCCGAACAAACCGGCCATGACGCCCGAGGCGCAGCCAATAGTCATAATCCGGCATCTGACGAAAGCTGCTGTTCCAGCCTCCCGCAGCCAGAAATGCCGCTTTGGTAAAAAACACACCGGGCCCTGGATGGCACACCAACTGGCCGAACATTTCGGCGTAATTGAAATCGGGCGCCGACACCTTGCGAATGACCTTCGAGGCTGGGTCGAACAAATTGAAATCGCAATACGTCAGCACGACGTCGTCCTGCAAAAACGCCAGCGACCGGCTCACCGCATCAGGAAACAGCGCGTCATCAGCGCTCAAATACGACAGCACCTCTCCCCGCGCCATGTTCCACCCCTTATTCAGGGTATTGGCCTGCCCCATGTTGGTATGGGTTTCCCACCGAAACGCATCGCCATACCGCTTGAGCACGTCAGCCGTTTCGTCGGTCGAGCCATCGTCCAGCACGATCAGCTCGATGTTCGGGTAATCCTGGGCCAAGACGCTGTCAATGGCCTCGGCAAGGTAACCGGCGTGGTTGTAGGCAGGGATGACGATGGAGACGACTTTATCGGTCATATTGTTTATCACTAGAGACTTTTGACAGGCTTGGAAACAGGCTCAACAAAATTTAAGCGCTTAACATCGGGCTCATAACGCGAAAGCATTTCCATAGTCTCAGGACCAATCGGCGTCCAACCTTCTGCCATCTTGGAGGCGGCCTTAGTCCTGTTTAGCTTATTTAAAATCTGATATAGAAATTTCACCAAAGGCTTTATCACCGAAGGCGAAGCATTAAATAACTTAACCACCATCCCTCTGTTATTAATAAACGATGGCAGCATGAACAATTCCGCCTGATGTGGCTCGTCCAGCCCGTAAAGAGCGCCTTTTAATCTCTTGGTATCGAACATCTGGTGATAAGCGTGCATAACTTGCATAAAAAGTAACGCTTTTGTTTTTTCAGGCAACTCGGCAGCCGTAACCGTGCTAATGGTCTTCACCAAATGGGCGTACAGCGTGGGAATCTTTTCCTGCGAGATACCTTCACCCATAATCGAGTAAGCGCTCTCATGAAGTAATACCGCCGCGCCATAAGAGTTCACGACAACGAAAGGGAACACCAGCGCCGCCATAGTCATATATAGGGAATCACTTCCCGACGGGTCAAATGGCCCAAGCTGCATCCTAACGCGCGAACTAAAAACGACAGAGGTCGTGACGAAATGAGACACGGCCATTTTGCGGCTGATCTCAGGCCCCGGTTGGTAGACACCGGCCTGCCAATCTCGATTTCTAAATTCCACTCGCTCGTGAATAGTGTCGACCGTTAGAGTCTTTGTGCACACAAAACCGGCATCAGGATTTTCTGCAAAAGATTGAAGAGCTTGGGCATAAAAATTAGGAAGAAGAAAATCATCGTCGCTTAACAGAGAGTAATATTGGGTGTTAACTCGCGCCAGCGCACTCATAATATTTCTGGCACCACCGATATTCTCGGAATTAACAAAATATTTTACCCGGGGATCGCGGGCGACATACTCTGCGACGACTGCCGCCGTATCATCAGTCGATGCGTTATCACAGACATGCACCTCGTGCCCGTCTACATCCTGAGCCAAAGCACTTTCGATCGCCCTTCGCAGCATCGCAGAGCGTTCAAATGTCGGAATAACCGTTGTAATCATCTACCGAACCTCAAAATTCTTTGGAACATCAACGCGCGACTTACGGGCAAGACCAAAGCGACGCAAAAAATACAGCTTAATCCTGCAACAGCCAACACAAAGAACTCAATTACGCGCGAACCTGAACTCGGCGCCAATGCGCGAAATAAAATAACCACGAAGACGGCAGCGATTGAAGGCGCTATTAAAGATTCCAAATACCAACGCCACTTCTCTTCCGACAACAACCTAACGTGCATTATTTGCACGGAAACCAAAACATAAATCAGATTTAAACCGACCCATACTGCTGCGGCGCCAACAGCGCCCCACTTAGCGACGCAAATGTAAATAGCAGGCCCCAGAAACACCACCGCCACAATATTCTGCACCAAGGCTAGACTGGTCCAACCATTAGCCAACTGCAGCGCATATGGAATATTCACCATCCCATTTAGAAAATTCCCCACCACCAGTAGCGTAATAAGAGTACCTGTGCCGCTTGCGAGCGAACTATTGCCCGACCACAACAGGACGACCTCCGACGAATACGCTGCCAATATGGCGGCTATCGGAATCACCGTTAACGCCATAATCTGACTCGCCTGATGATAAGTAGCACCTAGACGAGCTTGGTCGCCCGAAGCCACAAGCTGGGTAATCCGAGGCAGATATGTAGAGAAGATAGGCCCAATAAGTCGAAATAGGACGGCAGCCACGGTAGACGCAAATACGTAATAGCCAAAGTCTTCAAGCGTAAGAATCCGGCTGAGAAGGATTTTGTCCATTTGACTTAACAACGTACCTAACAGCGCAACGCCCGTCATTCCTGCAGCAAACCTCCAGACATCTTTGAGTATCGTTGGAGAAAAGGTTGCCGTGACATCGGGCAATAGTTTCCAAA
The DNA here is from genome assembly GCF_979254655.1 of Pseudomonas sp. AC229. Taxonomy (NCBI): domain Bacteria; kingdom Pseudomonadati; phylum Pseudomonadota; class Gammaproteobacteria; order Pseudomonadales; family Pseudomonadaceae; genus Pseudomonas; species Pseudomonas sp. AC229. Next base: position 144,308 of record NZ_CEEDHK010000017.1, on the reverse strand, counting down.
ACACATGCCGCATCACCAGTAACTGCAAGAAAGCGGCCAATGCCTGCCAAGCCAGAAAGGCGCTAATGGTCGGACTCAGGAAACACAAGACAACCAAGACACCGAGCGACTGCACGGTCGCAAAAAACGCAACGATCAGGTTTAGGTGCACGTGTTTCTGAAGACCACCGAACCCACCCATGTACAACGATATGGGCCATCGAGCCGCGATAGCAAAAGCCATGACCGACAGCGCAAATTCAACTTCTTGGGGGCTGATACTTTTAGGCTTCAACCAATCGCTTGCTATGTACCCCGAAAGCATATGGATACAGAGGAAAACGACAACAGCAAGACACAGGTATATAACTTCAAAAGTCTTTACAGTATCAACTGCTCGCTTTCCATCGCCAACTTCACCGGAGAGTCGAGCCAACTCCCTTGCAAGCACCTGAGAAAGACCCAGGTCTAAAATTGCAAACATTGCCTGCAGAGAAAGATAAACCCCAACTATTCCGTAGGCCTCAACACCCATTAATTTTATGTAAACAGGAACAAATGCAAGCCCCATAACAGCAGACCAGCCACTACCTAAAAGGTTAGCAGCCATATTTGATCTGATGTTTGGAGCTGCGCTCTGCTTCACGTTATCGCCTTAGACACGCAACAAGAAACCGTCTGGAGCAACGGTAATAAGCAGCTTATTCTCGACCGATTTATCAATCGCCAAACCAAAGTCATTACCGTCGGCACCCTTTATTGGGGATTTCGAAAGATTGTCGAGATAAGCCCATACAGCAGTCTTCGCATTATCGCCTTTACCCCAAGGGCGATCGGGGAACGCGTCTTCCGGCAAGTCTTCGATTACCGTGTCAAATACGACACAGTAACTGCCCTTGCTGGTCAACGGCGCGTATGCCTCAAGCTCGGCGAGCACGTGTTCGTGGGTATGATTGGAATCCAAGACGACCATGACACGCTTGAAATCTTTAGCGAAGTCTTTAACTTGCGAAATAATTTCTGGCGCAATGGACGAGCCTTGGATCATAGAGATTCGGCCAGCCATTGGGTGATCCAGTACCGCTTGCTTATTGTGCTCACGAATATCGATATCGATACCCAGTACTTTGCGAGCGGGCTTTTTAGGGTCCAGCAAGGTTCCGTTCGTAACAGCATCGCTATAATCGAGCAGCGCTAATACAGAGGCACTCATAATCAACGAGCCGCCATGCGCAATGCCCGTTTCGATAATGAGGTCTGGCTTTATTTGCCAGATCAGTTCCTGCATGGCCACCATATCTTGAGGGTATTGGATGATGGGCCGGCCGAGCGCTTCGAAGTGGTAGGAATACTTATGGGCGTTTGCCAGATTGAACCACTCCCGAGTCTTTGCACGTAATTCGGGGTCCGCACCCTGAGCGGCGACCTCAGCGTTGCATTCAGCTTTAAATTTCTCGTAATGATTCACTTGATTCTCCTAGAAATTGAAACTCTAATCTCGTACTGCTCGCCATGCTCTTCAAAATAACAAGCTGGAAAGCCTTCAAATGTTCTTGCCCGGAGCAAATTAATAAGATCTTTCGCCGTATAGGTTTTATCTAATTCCACTTCACTTGCTGGCTCGAGCTCAGACGCTTTATGGAAGCTGCCTTTGCTCAGGTCCTGCTTTATCCGTTTAAACGTGCCGCTGCGTAATGCCGGGTAGGCGACTTGAAATAGCACAACCATTTCGGACTGAGCACGATGGTAAAGCGTGGCGCCGGTGTCTTCCCATGTGTAAGGAATAGGTCGCTGAGCCACTATGTCTCCGCTATCTACCCCAGAGTCAACGAAATGCAGTGTCACGCCGAAGGGCGCGCCCTCTACAAGCGCCCAAAAATTGTAATTTTTGCCTCTGTTGTAAGGAAGCAAACTGGGGTGGGTATTGATAAAACCACTAGCTGCGGTGGAGATAATTTCTTCACGAATAATTTTCGGCCACCAAATCAGGAAGCCGAAGTCGATTTTTTTCTGAGTGGCGGCTATATCCAGAACCAACTGTGCATCCGTGGAATAACAAACACAGGTAACTCCGCTCGCCAGTGCACAGGCATAAATATCGTTTTCTGAAACCGTCACCACTAATGCAATATCGTCTTTATAGTTAGCGAGAAGCCACTGCACCAGTCGAAGGCCAACTGCACCGTCAGCGAAGACGATGTTATTCATTAACCACCACGCATTTCTTGACAACCGCAACCACTCGCTGCATTTCAGCCACGGTAATATCGTGGAAGCTAGGCAGATTTATGGCGCGCTCCGGTATGCTCTTGGCGATAGGATTATTACCGTTCGAATCAATGATGCCCATCTGCGATAGCGGATAAAAAAATACGCGGGCGTCAATGTTTTCGAGAGCGAAAGCATTCTGCAATGCCTCTCTTTTCACGCCGCTTTCTTTAGTGAAAACCACCGTTGGCATCCAGGCTCCGTTAATACAACCTGCCGGCTCAGGATTTAGCTGAGCGCTTGTAATATCAGCGAGTGAATCTCGATAGAAAGAGAGTATCTGACGCTTTCTATCAACAAGCTCTTCAATACGCTCAATTTGAGCGCATCCAATGGCAGCTTGAATGTTGGACATTTTGTATTTGAAACCTACAACATCCGGCCAAAACTGCTTTTTCTGGCTTCTCGCTCGACCATGGTTCGATAGAGTCAACACCGCCTCGTAGAGTGCAGGATCGTTGGTTACAAAGATGCCGCCTTCCCCGGTGGTCATTGTCTTGGTGCCGTGAAAAGAGAACGCGCCAAACGCGCCCATACTTCCGGCTTTATTTCCGTTGTATTGCGAACCAAGGGCCTCTGCAGCATCCTCAATAACCGGAAGGTTATGCTTACGCCCGATACTAAGCAGCGCATCCATATCGCAAAGATTGCCATAAAGATGTACCGCGACGATCGCTTTGGTACGAGGCGTAATGGCCGCTTCCACTTGGGCCGGGTCCAGGCACCAGGAGTCGGGCAATATGTCGACGAAAACTGGGGTCGCTCCAAGCTGCACAATCGGCGATGCAGTGGCGATCCAGTTGGTGTCCGCCATAATCACTTCGTCGCCAGGGCCAATACCGAGCGCGGCCATGCCCATGTGCAACGCTCCAGTGCAACTGGAGGTAGCGATCGCGTATTTAACGCCGAGATGAGCTTTAAAGGCTTCTTCGAACCGTGAGATGTATTCGTAGCAACGATCACCCCAACCATTCCTGGCTGCGTCGGTTGCGTATTCAACCTCGAGTTCGGTAATTGAGGGTTTGGTGTAATAGATGCGTTCGCTCATTTTAACTCCAGCATCGGAACTGCAGTGACGTACTGACCGCCCCACTCACGGATATAGCCAGTCTGCTGCATAACTTCGGTTGCAATATTCCACGGCAGAATCACGACGATATCCGGGCGCTCCGTAATCATTCTTTCCGGTGCAAATACGGGAATATGACTGCCAGGCAAATATTTCCCCTGCTTCGAGGGCGCTGCATCACACACGAAGGACAGTAGGTCAGGTTTAACCCCGGCGTAGTTCAACAACGTATTTCCTTTGGCAGCGGCCCCATAGGCGGCCACTTTTTTCCCTGCTCGCTTTTGTTCGATAAGGAAATTCAGCAGGTTATTTTTCAATTCATCCGCGCGTTGTTGGAAGCTTTCGTACACGGCCAGATTTTGCAGGCCGGCACTTGCTTCGGCTTCCAGTACCGCAGCGACGGCGGCGCTGGTAGCGGGCGCCTGTTCTATGTGGGCGCCGAATATGCGCAAGCTTCCGCCGTGGGTTGGAAGTTCTTGCACGTCGTAGATGCACAAGCCCGCCGCGGCGAAGATTTGCGAGACGGTGTACAGCGACAGGTAGGAAAAGTGCTCGTGGTAGACGGTGTCGAACTGGGTGTGTTCGATCAGGCGCATCAGGTGTGGAAACTCCAGCGTGATCGTACCGCCAGGTTTCAAGGCGGCTTTTAAACCACGAGTGAAGTCGTTGATGTCGGGGACGTGCGCATAAACGTTGTTGCCGGCGATCAAGTCGGCTTGGCGCCCATCGTTTGCCAGACGCTTGCCCAGCGCTTCGCCGAAAAACTCGCGCAATACGGGAATCCCGAGACTTTCCGCAGCGGCTGCGGTGCTGGCGGTCGGCTCGATTCCCAGGCATGGAATATCGCTGGCCACGAAGTTTTTCAGCAGGTATCCATCGTTGGATGCGACTTCGATCACGAAGCTTTCATTACCGAGTGCGAGACGCTCGGTCGTAGCCTTGGCGTAAGCCGCTGCGTGTTCCAGCCAACTGCTGGAGGTCGAAGAAAAGTAGGCGTAGTCCTTGGAAAAAAACAGATCGGCCTGGGCGTAGTCTTCCGTCTGCACCAGCCAGCAGTGGCTGCACACTTTCAGTTTGAGCGGGAAGTAAGTTTCCGGCGCGCTGAGTTCTGCCTCACTAAGGTAGGCGTTCGAAGGCGGCGCGAACCCGAGGTCAACGAAGGTGTGTTGGAGCGGCTCGGCACAGTGACGACAGTTCATAGATACAGTCCGGCAAAATCGGGAGTTAGCAGCGGATGATTCGTATCGCGCTGTGATAAATCGGTGACCGGCAACGGCCACGTGATGTTGACAAGAGGATCGTCAAAACGAACGGAGCCTTCGGACGCGGGCTCGTAGAAAGCGGTGTGCAGGTAAAGCAGCTCGCTCTCGGCTTCCAATACTTGAAACCCGTGCGCGCAGCCTTTGGGAATCACCAACATATTCGCAGATTCCGGGGTCAGCATTTCGGCGTGCCATTGCAGGAACGTCGGCGAGTTCGCGCGCAAATCCAAGACCACGTCCCAAACCCGCCCTTTCAGGCAGCGGACCATTTTTATTTCAGCGTGGGGCGGATGCTGGAAGTGCATACCTCTTACCGCCCCGACTGTACGGGTACGGGAATGGTTGATCTGCACGATGTGCTCAGAACCCAACTGCTCTGCGAGGCTCCGTTCGCAGAAAAGCCGGCCGAAAGCGCCACGGTTATCCTCGAATGGAAGTTGTTGGGCGACCACAAGACCGTCGATTTTGGTGTGAGTGACAATCATGCTTCGACCCACACGCTACCGGCTTCGCGCGCCGCTTCAACGTAACGTTTGAGTTGCTCGCCCGTTAGCGCCACGCCGGTGGTGTGGTGATGTTTGTACCATTGAGCTGTCATTGCCAGGCTTTCGCTGATAGTCCATACCGGCCGCCAAGAGAGATGGGCATGAGCCTTTGCGCAGTCCAGATAAAGCAGATTGGCTTCGTGCGGTTGCGTGGCTTGCGAGGTATGCCAGACCATCTGTGACCAATGTATCTGGAGGCTTTTCAACACATCGGCAACGGTTCGATTGTCTTCGGGTGCTGGGCCGAAATTCCAGGCATCGGCGGCGGTTTTATCCCCGAGTAACAAACGCTGACCGAGGAGCAGGTAGCCGGAAAGGCAGTCTAAAACGTGCTGCCAAGGGCGCGTCGACTGCGGCGAGCGTATTTCCAGCGACGCATTGGCCGCGACGGCGCGAACCAGGTCGGGGATGAGCCGATCTTCAGACCAATCGCCGCCGCCGATCACGTTGCCGGCTCGCGCGGACGCCATCAACGGCGCGCCTTCGCTGGACCAGAACGACTTGCGATAACTTTCGACGACGAGCTCACTGGCGGCTTTGGACGCGCTATAGGGGTCGTGGCCGCCGAGACGATCGACTTCCCGATAGCCCCACGGCCATTCGTTATTGGCGTAGACCTTGTCGGTGGTGATGACGACCACGGCGGTGACGCTTGCGGTCGTGCGGCAGGCTTCGAGGACATTGGCCGTGCCCATTACGTTTGTGGACCAGCTTTCCAGCGGGTCTCGATACGAGCGGCGGACCAACGCTTGCGCCGCAAGGTGAAAAACGATGTCTGGCTGGACTTGGTGAAATACGTCTTGCACCGCCTTGGCATCGCGAATGTCGCCGGTAATGTCTCGAGCACAACTGTTCAGCAGCGACCAGTGACTAGGATGGGTGCCCGCCTCCAGAGCGAACCCGGTGACCTCAGCGCCCAGCTCCGTGAGCCAGGCAGCAAGCCAACTGCCCTTGAAACCGGTGTGCCCGGTTAACAGCACTTTGCGGCCGCGGTAGATATCACCGAAAAGTTTCATGCCCACACTTTCCAGGGGGGAGTGCCGTTGCTCCAAAGATCTTCCAAGTGGTTCTTGTCACGTAGCGTGTCCATCGCCTGCCAGAAGCCACTGTGCTCGTAGGCCATCAAATTACCTTCGGTGGCCAAACGCATTAACGGTTCAGCTTCCCAGCTACTTTGGTCGTTGGCGATGTAATCGATGACAGAGGGATTCAAGACGAAATAGCCACCGTTGATCCAGGCACCATCGCCGGCCGGCTTCTCTTGAAAGCTTTGCACCGAGCCGCCCTGCAAGTTAAGCGCGCCATATCTACCTGGCGGCTGAATGGCAGTTACGGTGGCAGGTTTGCCGTGGGCAAGATGGAAATCGACGAGGTCGCGAATGTTGACGTCCGCTACGCCATCACCATAGGTAAAGCAGAAAGGCTCATCGCCCAGGTGTTCGCGAACGCGCTTAAGTCGCCCGCCGGTCAGCGTTTCTTCACCGGTATTCACCAACGTAACTCGCCATGGTTCTACATAGCGCTGGTGAACTTCCATGGTGTTGTTAGACATATCAAACGTTACGTCTGACATATGGAGAAAGTAGTTGGCGAAGTATTCTTTTATTACATAGCCTTTGTAACCACAGCAGATCACGAAGTCATTTATTCCGTAGTAGGAGTAAATTTTCATAATGTGCCACAAGATAGGTTTTCCACCGATCTCGATCATTGGCTTAGGTTTGAGATGGGACTCTTCAGAGATGCGCGTGCCGAGGCCGCCTGCAAGAATTACCGCTTTCATGAAAACCTTACCTGCCAATGCTTATGAACGCTCGCGACGAAGCCAGTTGGTCACGGCGACGAAATAATTAAGCAGGAGAGAAAGGCAGGCCACAAGCCTGTGAAATTCGTCGATTTTTCAACGTGTTAACTGAAAAATCCATTTCATACAAGCCTGAAAAATGTAGGGCTTGGACCATCCTGCGAAGGCCGAATTCTACCTCAAACGGTAAATAACTCGCGAGCCTTACAGGGCAATCAATTTTGCAGAAACCAGTTCAAGCGGTTCAGCGTAGTGTGCATGGGGAAAGGTGGGTGAACGCTGAAGTGTTAAGCCGGCCTACTCGTCTTCGTTGACTCTATCGCGCAACTCTTTCCCCGGCTTGAAATGCGGGACAAACTTTCCGTCCAACCGAACCGACTGCCCGGTCTTGGGATTGCGCCCGACTCTCGGTGCACGGAAGTGAAGTGAAAAACTGCCAAATCCCCGAATCTCGATACGATCTCCCGTCGCCAGCGCTTGGGACATCTGTTCCAGCATGGTCTTGATAGCCAACTCAACGTCTTTTGGAGACAAGAGGCCTTGATGGGTGACTATGCGTTCGATCAGTTCGGACTTGGTCATGATTTTCCCTTCGTTTTCAAGCGACTAGATCAGCTTGCAAAGGTTTTAGCATGACCGCAGCGCTTTGAACAGCCCCCTGAACGCTGCAGCTTGTTGAATTCAAAAACAAAAAAAGGCGACCGAAGTCGCCTTTTTTCTTAACGGAAGCTCAGAACTTAGTTCTGGTTTTCCATTTGTGCGCGGATCAGATCACCGATGGTGGTCGGACCAGCAGTTTCAACTTCCTGCTTGCGCATTTCTTTGATGGCTTCTTTTTCGTCTTCAACGTCTTTCGACTTAACCGACAAGCTGATTACGCGGCTCTTACGGTCAACGCTGATGATTTTAGCTTCTACTTCTTCGCCTTCTTTCAGCACGTTGCGGGCGTCTTCAACGCGGTCGCGGCTGATTTCGGAGGCTTTCAATACAGCTTCGATGCCTTCGGCCAGGGTGATTACAGCGCCCTTGGCGTCTACTTCTTTGACGGTGCCGCGAACGATCGCGCCTTTGTCGTTGGTAGCAACGTATTCGGAGAACGGATCGCTTTCCAGTTGCTTGATGCCCAGGGAGATGCGCTCACGCTCTGGGTCAACCGACAGGATCACGGTGTCCAACTCGTCGCCTTTCTTGAAGCGGCGTACAGCTTCTTCGCCTACTTCGTTCCAGGAGATGTCGGAAAGGTGAACCAAGCCGTCGATGCCGCCATCCAGACCAATGAAGATACCGAAATCGGTGATCGACTTGATGGTGCCGGAGATCTTGTCGCCTTTATTGAACTGACCCGAGAAATCTTCCCACGGGTTAGTTTTGCACTGCTTGATACCCAGGGAGATACGACGACGCTCTTCGTCGATGTCCAGAACCATAACTTCCACTTCGTCGCCAACTTGTACGACTTTCGACGGGTGGATGTTCTTGTTGGTCCAGTCCATTTCGGAAACGTGTACCAGGCCTTCAACGCCTTCTTCCAGCTCAGCGAAGCAGCCGTAGTCGGTCAGGTTGGTGACACGAGCAGTCACGCGGGTGCCTTCTGGGTAACGCGCTTTGATAGCAACCCATGGGTCTTCGCCCAGTTGCTTCAGACCCAGGGATACACGGTTGCGCTCGCGATCGTACTTCAGCACTTTTACATCGATCTCATCGCCAACGTTGACGATTTCCGATGGATGCTTGATGCGCTTCCAAGCCATGTCGGTGATGTGCAGCAGGCCATCCACGCCACCCAAATCGACGAATGCGCCGTAGTCGGTGAGGTTTTTGACGATACCTTTGACTTGCTGGCCTTCTTGCAGGGATTCCAGCAGAGCTTCACGCTCGGCGGAGTTCTCGGCTTCGAGGACGCTGCGACGGGAAACGACAACGTTGTTGCGCTTCTGGTCGAGCTTGATGACTTTGAATTCCAGCTCTTTGCCTTCGAGGTGCGTGGTGTCGCGCACTGGGCGAACGTCAACCAAAGAACCTGGCAGGAACGCACGGATGCCGTTAACGTCGACAGTGAAGCCGCCTTTAACCTTACCGTTGATAACGCCCTTAACCACTTCTTCAGCTGCGAAAGCCGCTTCCAGAACGATCCAGCACTCTGCACGTTTGGCTTTTTCACGGGACAGCTTGGTTTCACCAAAGCCATCTTCAACCGCGTCCAGTGCAACGTGTACTTCGTCACCGACCTTGATGGTCAGCTCGCCAGCGTCGTTGTAGAACTGCTCGAGCGGGATGACGCCTTCAGACTTCAGACCGGCGTGGACAGTAACCCAGTCACCATCGATATCAACAACGATACCAGTGATGATTGCGCCCGGCTGCATGTCGAGGGTTTTTAGGCTTTCTTCAAAAAGTTCTGCAAAGCTTTCGCTCATGTTAATTCCTGATTGATCTAGGACGGATAAACCCGCCCAGCATCCACACTCCAGACAATGTGGGTTTCGTTAGTTTAAAAGCCGGGCGTGGGATAAAGACTGGGTTCCTCACAGACCTGCTCTGTCATCCAGCGAGGTCGCGGTTGGCGACTTCGTTCAGAATGCGTTCCAGCACCTGCTCGATCGAGAGTTCGGTGGAATCCAGCACAATGGCGTCAGCCGCTGGTTTGAGCGGTGCCACCGTGCGCTGAGTATCGCGCTCATCGCGCAGACGAATCTCGTCTAGCAGACTCGCAAGATTAACATCGTCGCCTTTTGCCTTCAACTGCAAGTACCGGCGTCGAGCACGCTCTTCCGCGCTGGCGGTCAGGAAAATCTTAAGCGGCGCGTCAGGGAACACCACGGTGCCCATGTCGCGACCATCCGCTACAAGCCCGGGCATTTCCTGGAAAGCGCGTTGCCGCTGCAACAGCGCATCCCGCACGGCGCCTAGCGCGGCGACTTGTGAAGCACCTGCGCCAATCTGCTCGTTGCGAATCGCATCAGTGACTTCTTCGCCTTCCAGAATGATGCGTTGCGGCTGCCCATTGGCGGCCGCAACGAATTGCACATCCAGATGAGCGGCGAGCAGTTTCAGCGCTTCTTCATTAGTCAGGTCGACGCCATGGTTGCGCGCTGCGAATGCCAACAAGCGATACAGCGCACCAGAATCCAACAAGCTCCAGCCCAGCTTTTTGGCGACCAAGCTGGCAATGGTGCCCTTGCCCGAACCGCTTGGACCGTCGATTGCGATGACTGGCGCCTGAATGCTCATGATTTGCCCTCTTCAGCGACACGAATGCCCACTTGCGCGGCCAGGCCGAGGAAGTTGGGGAACGAGGTGGCGACGTTGGCGCAATCGTGAATGCGGATTGGCGCAGTAGCGCGCAGCGAAGCGACGCTGAATGACATGGCAATCCGATGGTCGCCATGGCTGTGCACTTCGCCGCCGCCCAGGGTGCCGCCATCAATAATGATGCCGTCCGGCGTCGGCTCGACCTTCGCGCCCAACGCCAGCAGCCCATCGGCCATCACCTGAATACGGTCAGACTCTTTTACCCGCAGCTCTTCAGCGCCGCGCAGCACAGTGCGCCCTTCAGCCACAGAGGCAGCGACGAACAGTACCGGGAATTCATCGATGGCCAACGGCACCAAGTCTTCCGGAATGTCGATGCCCTTGAGTTTGGCCGAGCGAACGCGCAAATCGGCTACTGGCTCGCCACCGACTTCGCGCTGGTTTTCCAGCGTAATGTCGGCGCCCATCAGACGCAGGATGTCGATAACGCCGGTACGGGTCGGGTTAATACCGACATGTTCCAGCACCAGCTCGGAATCTTCGGCAATGGAACCAGCCACCAGGAAGAAAGCGGCGGAGGAAATATCTGCCGGCACTTCGATGTGCGTCGCGGTCAGTTTGTGGCCGGATTCAACGGTGGCCTTGTTGCCGTCGACCGTCACCGGGTAACCGAAACCGCGCAGCATGCGCTCGGTGTGGTCGCGGGTCGGCGCAGGCTCAATCACGGTAGTGGAACCCGCAGCGTACAGACCGGCGAGCAGCAGGCAAGATTTCACCTGAGCGCTGGCCATCGGCATTTCGTAGGTCATGCCACCCAGGCGACGGCCGCCGTGAATGGTCATGGGCGGACGCCCTTCAGCAGCGGTGTCGATCAAGGCGCCCATTTCACGCAGTGGCTTGGCCACGCGATTCATCGGACGTTTCGACAGCGACGCATCGCCCGTCAGGGTGACGTCGAACGGTTGCGCGGCCAACAGGCCCGACAGCAAACGCATCGACGTGCCGGAGTTACCGAGATAAATCGGGCCGGGCGGCGCCTTCAAACCATGCAGACCAACGCCGTGAATGGTCACGCGGCCGTGATGCGGGCCTTCAATCACCACGCCCATATCGCGGAACGCTTGCAGGGTCGCCAGGGCGTCTTCGCCTTCGAGGAAACCTTCCACCTCGGTCACGCCTTCAGCAAGCGAGCCGAGCATGATCGAGCGGTGGGAAATGGATTTGTCGCCCGGTACACGAATACGGCCGGACAAACGGCCACCTGGGTTAGCCAGGAAAATCAGATCGTTGGTATTCATAGCGTCCACATAGGCCCGACGGGCCAAAATTTTGCTGAAATGCTCACGGGCCACTCGAGCGCGAGTGAAAACGCCCAGAAGCTGATGCCCATCCCCGGCATCGACCGCGTCGCGCAGGGCGTCGAGGTCGCTGCGAAAAGTGTCCAGCGTGCGCAGCACCGCCTCGCGATTGGCGAGAAAGATGTCATGCCACATCACCGGGTCGCTGCCGGCGATTCGCGTAAAGTCGCGAAAGCCGCCAGCGGCGTAACGAAAGATCTCCAGGTTCTCGCTGCGCTTGGCCAGCGAGTCCACCAACCCAAATGCCAACAGATGCGGCAAGTGGCTGGTGGCGGCCAGCACCTGATCGTGGTGCTCCACCGCCATATGCTCAACGTCGGCGCCCAGCGCACGCCACAGCGCGTCGACCAGGCTCAACGCTGCCGAATCCGTCTGTTCAAGCGGCGTCAAAATGACTTTATGACGACGGAACAACTCGCTATTCGAGGCTTCGACACCGCTCTGCTCCGACCCGGCAATCGGGTGACCGGGCACGAACCGCGCCGGCAAACCGTCGAAGGCCAAACGCGCCGCGCGCACTACGTTGCCTTTGGCACTGCCGACATCCGTCAACACGGCGTCGCCCAAGTCGAGCTTGGCTAATTCGCGCAGCAGCTTTTCCATCGCCAGAATAGGAACAGCCAGCTGAATCACACTGGCGCCCTGACAGGCGGCAGCCAATTCAGCTTCGCAGCGATCCACCACACCCAACTCGACGGCCATGCGCCGCGACTCGGGGTCAAGGTCGAGGCCGACCACTTCGCGGCACAAGCCGCTTTCGCGCAAGCCTTTGGCGAACGACCCGCCGATCAACCCCAGGCCAATCACCACCAGGCGCTCGATCATAGGTGCACGCTGTTGCGCCGCCATGACATCAGCCACTGGCGAGAACCTTGGTCAGCGCATCCAGAAAGCGGGTGTTTTCAGTCGGCAAACCGATGGTGACGCGCAGGAAGTTGGGCATGCCGTAGTTGGCAACCGGACGCACGATTACGCCTTCGCGCAGCAGGCCCTGATAAACCGGCATGCCTTCGCGGCCCAGGTCCACAGCGATGAAGTTGCCTTTTGAGGCAATCCAGCTGAGGCCAAGTTTGCGGAATCCCTGCTCCAACTGCTGCATGCCGGCATCGTTCAGCGCGCGGCTTTCATTCAGGTAGTCCGCATCCGCCAGCGCCGCACAGGCCGCCGCCTGGGCGAGACTGTTGACGTTGAAGGGCTGGCGAACGCGGTTTAGCACGTCGGCAATGGCGGGCGACGATACGCCGTAGCCCACGCGCAACGCAGCCAGTCCATACGCCTTGGAGAATGTCCGCGACACCAACAGGTTCGGGTGTGCGGCGAGGTAATTCAGCCCGTCCGGCAGCTCGCCGCCAGTGGCGTATTCGATATAAGCCTCGTCCAGCACTACCAACGCATGCGCCGGCACCTTGGCGAGGAAACGGCGCAACGCATCGGCATCAAACCAGGTGCCGGTCGGGTTGTTCGGGTTAGCGATAAACACCACACGGGTGTTGGCGTCGATGGCCGCGAGCATGGCGTCAAGGTCGTGCCCCCACTCCTTCGCCGGCACCACTTTGGCCTGAGCGCCGACCGCCTGGGTAGCGATGGGATACACGGCAAACGCGTGCTCGCTGAACACCGCGTTCAAGCCCGGTGCCAAATACGCACGGGCGACCAGCTCAAGAATGTCGTTCGAGCCGTTGCCGAGCGTCACTTGGTTAGTCTGCACACCGCAACGCTCAGCCAGCGCTGCTTTCAATTCGAAGCCGTTGCCGTCCGGGTAACGCGTCAATTCGGCGGCCGCCAGGCGAATGGCCTCCAGCGATTTCGGACTCGGCCCCAGCGGGTTTTCGTTACTGGCCAATTTGACGATGCTAGCCGGGTCCAGATTCAGCTCACGGGCGAGCTCGTCTACCGGTTTACCCGGCACGTAAGGCGAAAGCTTTTGCACGCCGGGCTGGGCCAGGGCGAGGAAATCACTGCTCATGGGTTCTCCTCAGAGAATCGTGGAGGTCACAGCACTGCCTTGGGATACGAGCCCAATACTTTCAGTGCGACCGCTTCCTGATTGATCTTTTCCAGCACGTCACGGATCAGCGGATCACGGTGGTGGCCGGCAAAGTCGATAAAGAACACATACGTCCATTTGCCGCTGCGCGAAGGGCGCGTTTCGATGCGGGTCAGGTCGATGCCATTGGCATGGAACGGCACCAGCAGCTCATGCAAGGCGCCCGGCTGGTTGCGCATGGAGGCGATGATCGACGTTTTGTCGTCGCCGGTCGGCGGCACTTCCTGACTGCCGATAATGAGGAAGCGCGTGGAATTATCCGGACGGTCTTCGATCTTCTCGGCCAACTTGCTCAAGCCGTACAAACCCGCGGCCATGTCGCCGGCAATTGCCGCCGAATTCCACTCACTTTTCACCCGTTTGGCGGCTTCGGCGTTGCTCGAAACTGCTACGCGTTCCACGTTCGGGTAATGCGCGTCCAGCCACTTACGGCACTGCGCCAAGGACTGAGCGTGGGAGTAAATGCGGGTGATGCGGTCGGTCTTGGTTACATCGCCAACCAGCAGGTGATGGTGGATGCGCAGCTCAACTTCGCCGCAAATCACCATGTCGTGTTCAAAGAAGCTGTCGAGGGTGTTGTTCACCGCGCCTTCGGTGGAGTTTTCCACCGGCACCACGCCGAAATTCACCGCGCCAGCGGCCACTTCGCGGAACACTTCGTCGATGGCAGCCATCGGCACGGTGATTACCGCATGGCCGAAATGCTTCATGGCTGCTGCTTGGGTAAACGTACCTTCCGGCCCCAGATAAGCGACCTTCAGCGGCTGCTCAAGCGCCAGGCACGACGACATGATTTCACGGAACAAACGCGCCACTTCCTCATTTGGCAGCGGGCCTTTGTTCAGTTCCATGATGTGCTTGAGCACCCAGGCTTCGCGTTCTGGACGGTAGAAAACCGGCTTCTCGCCCTCGGGCAGCGCGGCCATTTTGACGCGCGCCACTTCTTGCGCGCAGCTGGCGCGCTCGCTGATCAAATCGAGGATTCGCTTGTCGAGGCTATCGATGCGAACCCGCAGCGCTTTGAGCTCGTGCTCGGAAGGTACACCTGTCATCTAGCCGTGCTCCTTCTCGAACTCCGCCATGTAGGCAACCAGCGCTTGAACGCCATCGAGGCCGACGGCGTTATAGATAGAGGCGCGCATGCCGCCGACCGAACGGTGGCCTTTAAGGTTGAGCAGGCCACGGGCGTCGGCGCCGGACAGGAATGGCTTGTCGAGACGCTCGTCTGCGAGGCGGAACGGCACGTTCATCCACGAGCGCGCATTCACGGCGATCGGGTTGCTGTACAGATTGCTGGCGTCGATGGCGCCGTACAGCAGCTCTTTCTTCGCCCGGTTACGCTGCTCCATTGCCGCGACACCGCCCTGCTCTTTCAGCCATTCGAACACCAGGCCAGAGAGGTACCAGGAGAAGGTCGCTGGCGTGTTGTACATCGAGCCGTTATCGGCCGCGACTTTGTAGTTGAGCATGGTCGGCGTGCTGGAGCGAGCACGACCGAGCAGGTCTTCACGGACGATCACCACGACCAAACCGGACGGGCCGATGTTCTTCTGGGCGCCGGCGTAAATCAGGCCAAACTTCGACACGTCGAGGGTGCGCGACAGAATGTCCGAAGACATATCAACCACCAACGGCACGTCACCGGTTTCCGGAATCCAGTCGAATTGCAGACCACCGATGGTTTCGTTGCTGGCGTAGTGAACGTAAGCGGCGTCTTTGGTCAGCTGCCATTCGTTCTGGCCAGGGATGGCGAAGTAGTCGTACGGCTTGGCACTGGCGGCGACGTTGACGTTGCCGTAGCGACGCGCTTCTTCGATGCTTTTCTTCGACCAGATGCCGGTGTCGATGTAGTCGGCCGTGCCGTCTTCTGGCAGCAGGTTAAGCGCGATTTCGGCAAATTGCTGGCTGGCGCCGCCTTGCAGAAACAGCACTTTGTAGTTCGACGGAATAGCGAGCAGGTCGCGCAGGTCTTGCTCGGCTTTCTCAGCAATGGCCACGTAGTCATCGCTGCGATGGCTCATCTCCATGACCGAAAGGCCTTTGCCATTCCAGTCCAGGAGCTCGGCCTGAGCACGTTGCAGTACAGCTTCGGGAAGCGCGGCTGGGCCTGCGCAGAAGTTAAAGGCTCGCTTGCTCACGTCAGTCTCTCTCGTTCTACACCGTCAACCGAGCGACGGTGCATGCTGTCATTCGTGCAGGTGTCAGGCGCGCCACCGAAAGCAGCGCGCCCTGCCCGCTTAGTCTTCGCTTGGCGCCTCGGCAGCGTCGTCGGACACCGCGTCAATCGCGTCGTCCAGATCGGCACTGTGCAAGTCCGCAGCATCGATGTCGGCATCATCCAGCTTAGCGCCTTCCAGCACTTCACCGTCTTCGCCAACCAGCACTTGCCCTTCCACTTCCGAAGGTTCCTGCACACGCTCCAGGCCAACCAGCGTCTCGTCAGAGGCCAGCTTGATCAGCGTGACGCCCTGGGTGTTACGGCCCGAACTGGACACTTCGTCCACACGGGTACGCACCAAGGTGCCCTGATCGGAAATCAACATGATTTCCTCGCCGTCCTGCACCTGAATGGCGCCGATGAGCTTGCCGTTACGCTCTTTGGTGACCATGGCGATAACGCCCTGACCGCCACGACCGCGACGTGGGAATTTGCTCAACGCGGTGCGCTTGCCGAAGCCGCGCTCGGAGGCAGTGAGAATCTGCGCGCCGGATTCGGGAATCAGCATGGAGATCAGGGTCTGACCTTTGCCCAAACGCATACCGCGAATACCACGAGCGCCACGGCCCATGACACGGATCGAGCTTTCAGCGAAGCGAATCACCTTGCCGGAGTCGTTGAACAGCATCACTTCCTTGGCGCCGTCGGTGATGGCCGCTGCGATCAGGGTGTCGCCTTCTTTCAACTTCAGCGCGATCAAGCCGCTGGTGCGCGGGCGGGCGAATTGCGACAGCGGGGTCTTCTTCACGGTGCCCATTGCGGTGGCCATAAAGATGTACTCGCCGGTCGGCTCAGCCACCCACTCAGCGGTCTCGCCTTCGACTTCTTCGACTTCCGCCGCTTCTTCGGCTTCCACCACTTCGCCTTCGATCACGTCTTCGGCGTCGTCCAGATCTTCATCGGCGCCGGCAGTTTTCTGCAGGGCTTCGAGATCGATCTGCAGCATGGTGGTGATGTATTCACCTTCGTCCAGCGGCAGCAAATTCACCAACGGACGACCACGGGCAGCGCGGGACGCTTCCGGGATTTCGTAGGTTTTCAGCCAGTACACCTTGCCCTTGCTGGAGAACAGCAACAGCGTGGCGTGGCTATTGGCGACCAGTAGGTGCTCGATGTAGTCCTCATCTTTCACGCCGGTAGCCGACTTGCCTTTACCGCCGCGACGCTGGGCCTGATAGGCCGACAGCGGCTGGGTCTTGGCATAACCACCGTGGGAAATGGTGACCACACGCTCTTCTTCGGTGATGAGGTCACCCAGCGTCAGGTCCAGACGGGTGTCGAGAATTTCAGTGCGACGCTTGTCGCCGAATTCAGCCTTCACGCCTTCCAGCTCTTCGCGGATCACTTCCATCAGGCGCGTGGCGCTGGTCAGGATGCGGATCAGCTCGCCGATCTGGTCGAGAATTTCTTTGTACTCGGCCAGCAGTTTTTCGTGTTCCAGGCCGGTAAGGCGGTGCAGACGCAGGTCGAGAATCGCCTGAGCCTGTTCCGGCGAAAGGTAGTACTTACCGTCACGCAGGCCATATTGCGGGTCGAGGTCTTGCGGGCGGCACGCTTCGGCGCCAGCCGCTTCAACCATGCCCTGCACGGCACTGGATTCCCAAGCCTGGGAAATCAACGCTTCCTTGGCTTCAGCCGAGCTAGGCGAGGCCTTGATGACCGCGATAACGGGGTCGATGTTGGACAGCGCAACCGCCTGACCTTCAAGGATATGGCCGCGTTCACGGGCTTTGCGCAGCAGGTAAACGGTACGGCGGGTAACCACTTCACGGCGGTGAAGAATGAACGCTTCAAGCAGATCCTTGAGGTTCAGAATCTTCGGCTGGCCGTCGATCAGTGCCACCACGTTGATGCCGAATACGCTTTGCAGTTGGGTCTGCGCGTAGAGGTTGTTGAGGATCACCTCCGGCACTTCGCCGCGACGCAGCTCGATGACGATGCGCATGCCGTCTTTGTCGGACTCATCGCGCAGTTCGGTGATGCCTTCGAGCTTCTTCTCTTTCACCAGCTCGGCGATCTTTTCGATCACACGGGCTTTGTTGAGCTGATACGGCAGCTCGGTGATCACGATCTGCTGGCGGCCACCGACTTTGTCGATGTCTTCGAACATGGCGCGGGCGCGAATCTGGATGCGACCACGACCGGTGCGGTAGGCCTCGATGATGCCGGCACGACCGTTGATGATCGCCGCGGTCGGGAAGTCCGGACCGGGGATGTAGTGCATCAGGTCGTCGATCGTCAGCTCGGGGTTGTCGATCAGCGCCAGGCAACCGTCGATAACCTCGGTGAGGTTGTGCGGCGGAATGTTGGTCGCCATGCCCACGGCAATACCGCTGGAACCGTTGACCAGCAGGTTGGGAATCTTGGTGGGCATAACGGCCGGGATGATTTCAGTGCCGTCGTAGTTGGGCACCCAGTCGACCGTTTCTTTGTCGAGGTCGGCCAGCAGTTCATGGGCCAACTTGGTCATGCGCACTTCGGTGTATCGCATGGCGGCGGCGTTGTCGCCGTCAACCGAACCGAAGTTGCCCTGGCCGTCGACCAGCAGGTAGCGCAAGGAGAAGGGCTGCGCCATACGGACGATGGTGTCGTAAACCGCCGTATCACCGTGGGGGTGGTACTTACCGATTACGTCACCGACCACACGGGCGGATTTCTTGTAAGCCTTGTTCCAGTCGTTGCCCAGCTCGCTCATCGCGTACAGAACGCGACGGTGCACGGGCTTGAGGCCGTCACGTGCATCCGGCAAGGCGCGCCCTACGATTACGCTCATTGCGTAGTCGAGGTAGGACTGTTTCAGCTCGTCTTCGATATTGACCGGGAGGATTTCTTTGGCCAGTTCGCCCATGAGAAGCCTGGTTCCTTTTTCTGGTGAAACTCCGCGCATTCATCCTGAATGACGGGGAGTTCGCCGTTGCCGCCTTCAGGCCACAACGACACATGACAAATCAACGAGTTATGGCATGGATCTGCGCAATTGGTGTGGCCATGGCAGGCCCCCTTGAAAACTGACGGAGAGTACCACAACCGATGCCCTGAACCTATCCCCGCAACGCAGGCCGCGCGTCAGGCGAGGCCATATAAATGACATCACCCGAACGGGCACAAACGCTAATATATGAAGGCGTTAGTGCAGGCGCTTGCGGCACATGAGCAGGGCCATCTTGGCCTTGTCCGGACGCTCGACCACACCCTTCTCGGTAACGATGAAATCGATCAGGTCAGCTGGGGTCACATCGAACACCGGATTCACCGCCGGCACATCCGCCGCCACCCGCTTGCCGGCCAGCTCCAGCAACTCGCTGCCGGCGCGTTCTTCAATCGGAATGTCGTCGCCGCTTTCCAGGTTCATGTCGATGGTCGAACTCGGCGCCACCACCATAAAGCGCACGCCGTGGTGCATGGCGTTTACGGCCAATTGATAGGTGCCGATCTTGTTGGCCACATCGCCGTTAGCGGTGATGCGGTCGGCGCCGACGATTACCCAGGTGATGCCTTTGGTTTTCATCAGATGCGCCGCCGCCGAGTCGGCGTTCAGGCTCACCGGAATACCTTCGTTCAGCAGTTCCCAAGCGGTCAGGCGCGAGCCTTGCAGCCACGGCCGGGTTTCGTCGGCATACACGCGCTCGACCAAGCCATCCAGGTAGGCCGCCCGAATCACGCCCAACGCCGTACCGAAGCCGCCAGTGGCCAGGGCGCCGGTGTTGCAGTGAGTCAGCAAGGTTTGCAGGTTGCCTTGATGGCGGCGAATCAGGTCGACGCCCAATTGCGCCATGGTCAGATTGGCCTCGCGGTCGCTCTCGTGAATGGCCTCGGCCTCGGCATTCATGATCGCCAACGCATCGTCGCTGTCTTTGATGCGGTACAGGCGCTCACGCATGCGGTTCAGCGCCCAGAACAGGTTGACCGCCGTGGGCCGCGAGTTATTGAGGGTTTCGAAGTCTTCTTCCAGCGCCATCTGCCAGTCATCGCCTTCGGCCATTCGCGCCCGCACACCGAGCGCCAGGCCATAAGCGGCAGCAATACCAATAGCCGGGGCGCCGCGCACCACCATGTCTTTGATCGCTTGGGCGACACCGGCCGCCGAGTCGAAGCGCACCCAGGTTTCCTCGAAAGGCAACGCACGCTGGTCCAGCAGGTACAGCGCGCCATCCCGCCAATCGATGGCTGTAACCTTCTCTGCTGCCAACAATTGCTCGCGCATGACCATCCTCGTACTCAGAAGCGAAAAGCCGCGGATTATAGCGAGCCCCACACCTGGGCGCTCGGGTATACTTCGTCGGCGCGAAAACCCGTCCAGGCCGGCGTTCCGAGCCGGACGTAGTCAACTTCCTACGTAGACGTAGGCGATACTGTCGAAAGCCTACTGCTACACGCCCATCGTTATAGCCTTTGGATACCGCCATGCCCAACACCGCCGCCCCGCTCGACCTGCTGCTCCTGCCAACCTGGCTGGTGCCCGTCGAGCCTGCCGGCGTGGTGTTGCAGGAGCACGGTTTGGGTATTCGCGACGGCCGCATCGCCTTGATCGCCCCACGCCAGGAGGCCTTGCGCCATCCCGCTACCGAGGTGCGCGAACTGCCAGGCATGTTGCTGAGCCCGGGGCTGGTAAACGCCCACGGCCACGCGGCGATGAGCCTGTTCCGGGGCATGGCCGACGACAAAGCGCTGATGAACTGGCTGCAAGACCACATCTGGCCGGCCGAAGCCAAATGGGTGGATGAAAGCTTTATTCGCGACGGCACCGAATTGGCAATCGCCGAACAGTTGCAGGGCGGCATCACCTGCTTCTCCGACATGTACTTTTTCCCGGAAGTCGCCAGCGAGCTGGTGCACACCAGCGGCATTCGCGCGCAGATCACCATTCCGGTGCTGAACTTCCCAATCCCCGGCGCCCGTGACGCCGACGAGGCCCTGCGCAAAGGGCTGAACCTGTTCGACGACCTGCGCCTGCACCCGCGCATCAAGGTGGCGTTCGGCCCGCACGCGCCGTACACCGTCAGCGACGACAAATTGGAAAACATCCGCATGCTCGCCGAGGAGCTGGATGCTGGCATTCATATGCATGTGCAGGAAACCGCCTTTGAGGTGCAGCAAAGCCTGGAGCAGCATGGCGAGCGCCCGATGGCCCGCCTGGCCCGGCTCGACCTGCTCGGCCCGCGTTTTCAAGCCGTGCACATGACTCAGGTAAATGACGACGACCTGCAATTGCTGGTCGAAAGCAACGCCAGCGTCATTCATTGCCCCGAGTCGAATCTGAAGCTGGCCAGCGGCTTTTGCCCGGTCGAGCGCTTGTGGCAAGCGGGCGTGAACGTGGCCATCGGCACCGACGGCGCGGCCAGCAACAACGACCTCGACCTGCTCGGCGAAACCCGCACCGCCGCCATGCTGGCCAAAGCCGTGGCCGGTTCTGCCACCGCCCTGGACGTACACCGGGCCCTGCGCATGGCCACCTTGAACGGCGCCCGCGCGCTGGGCCTGGAAACCGAAATAGGCTCGCTGGAAATCGGCAAGGCCGCCGACATCGTGGCATTTGACCTCACCGAATTAGCGCAACAACCGGTGTACGATCCGGTCTCTCAATTGATCTATGCCAGCAACCGCAACAGCGTCAAGCATGTCTGGGTCGGCGGTAAGCAGTTGCTCGACAACCGCCGCCTGACCCGCATGGACGAAGACAAACTGCACGCCAGCGCCCGCGCCTGGGGCCAGAAGATCGCCACCAGCCGCGCGCCCTTGAAGTGACCACGCACTTGCTGGCCGCCACCGAATTCGATTTGAGGAAACCTGTATGAGCAACGTCGACCACGCCGAAATCGCCAAATTTTCCGCCCTCGCCCACCGCTGGTGGGACCGCGAAAGCGAGTTCAAGCCGCTGCACGACATCAATCCGCTGCGGGTGAACTGGATTGATGAACGGGTCAACCTGGCCGGCAAGAAAGTGCTCGACGTCGGCTGCGGCGGCGGCATCCTCAGCGAAGCCATGGCTCAGCGCGGCGCCACCGTCACCGGCATCGACATGGGCGAAGCGCCGCTCGCGGTGGCGCGCTTGCACCAGTTGGAATCCGGCGTACAGGTGGAGTATCGCCAGTGCACCGCCGAAGCCCTGGCGGACGAAATGCCCGAGCAGTTCGACGTGGTCACTTGCCTGGAAATGCTCGAACACGTGCCCGATCCGGCCTCGGTGATTCGCGCCTGCTACGCCATGGTCAAACCCGGCGGCCAGGTATTTTTCTCCACTATTAACCGCAACCCCAAGGCGTACCTGTTCGCCATCGTCGGCGCCGAATACCTGATGCGCCTGCTGCCGCGCGGTACCCACGATTTCAAGAAATTCATCCGCCCGTCCGAACTCGGCGCGTGGAGCCGCTCCGCCGGCCTGGAAGTCAAAGACATCATCGGCTTGACCTACAACCCGCTGACCAAGCACTACAAGCTGGCCAACGACGTAGACGTCAACTACATGATCCAGACCGTGAAGGGGGCCTGATGCGCCTGCAAGCGGTTCTTTTCGATATGGACGGCACGCTGCTCGACAGCGCGCCAGACTTCATTGCCATCGCCCAAGCCATGCGCGCCGCGCGCGGCCTGCCGCCGATGGAAGACAAGCTGATTCGCGACCACGTCTCCGGCGGCGCCCGCGCCATGGTGCTGCGCGCCTTTGACGTCGACCCCATGTCCGAGCAGTTCGAAGCCCTGCGCCTGGAGTTCCTGGAGCGCTATCAGGACCACTGCGCCGTGTTGACGAAGCCGTTCGACGGCATCGCCGAGCTGCTGGCCGACATCGAACACGCCAAGCTGATCTGGGGCGTGGTCACCAATAAGCCGGTGCGCTACGCGGCGCCGATCATGGAACAGCTGG
Source organism: Pseudomonas sp. AC229 (assembly GCF_979254655.1). NCBI lineage: Bacteria > Pseudomonadati > Pseudomonadota > Gammaproteobacteria > Pseudomonadales > Pseudomonadaceae > Pseudomonas > Pseudomonas sp. AC229. The sequence continues at coordinate 121,644 of NZ_CEEDHK010000017.1, read as the reverse complement.
GGCTGGCCGAACGCTCGGCCATCCTCATCTGCCCGGACCACGTCACCCACAGCAAGCCCGACCCCGAGCCGCTGCTGCTGGCCTGCTCGCGGCTTGGCCTGGACCCGGCAAGCGTGCTGTATATCGGCGACGACTTGCGGGACATCGAATCGGGCCGCTCCGCCGGCACCAAAACCGCAGCCGTGACCTACGGCTATATCCACCCCGACGACAACCCCCGCCATTGGGGCGCCGACGTGGTGGTTGATCACCCGTCGGAACTGCGCGCCGTGCTGGATCGGGCGCTGTGCAGCTGCTGACCGTTTGATTCCCGGTCGGCCGCTTCCCAGCGCCCGCCCGGCTTATTCCTAGAGAGACTGCTGATGTTCGACTATTCCGCCCGCCCCGACTTGCTCAAGGGCCGTACCATTCTCGTGACTGGCGCCGGCCGTGGAATCGGTGCCGCCGCTGCGAAAACCTACGCCGCCCATGGCGCCACCGTTCTGCTGCTGGGCAAGACCGAAGCCAACCTGAGCGCCGTGTACGACGAGATCGAAGCGGCCGGGCACCCGCAACCGGTGGTCATTCCGTTCAATCTGGAAACGGCATTGGCGCACCAGTACGACGAACTGGCGGTGATGATCGAAAACGAATTTGGCCACATCGACGGCGTGCTGCATAACGCCTCCATCGTTGGCCCGCGCACGCCGCTGGAGCAGCTGTCGGGCGACAATTTCATGCGCGTGATGCAGGTGAATGTGAACGCCATGTTTATGCTCACCAGCACCTTGCTGCCGCTGCTGAAACTGTCTGCCGATGCGTCGGTGATCTTCACTTCCAGCAGCGTAGGACGCAAAGGCCGGGCCTATTGGGGCGCCTATGGCGTCTCGAAATTTGCCACCGAAGGCCTGATGCAAACGCTGGCGGACGAAGTGGCCGACATCACCAATGTGCGCGCCAACAGCATCAACCCGGGCGCCACCCGCACCGACATGCGCGCCCACGCCTACCCCGGCGAAAACCCGATGAACAATCCGCTGCCCGCCGAGATCATGCCGGTGTACCTGTACCTGATGGGGCCAGACAGCCAAGGCGTGAACGGCCAAGCGTTCGACGCGCAGTAAGCGCGCACAAAAAAGCCGCTCAATTGAGCGGCTTTTTTGTGCGCGTCAGATCAGTTATTTCGCCATCAAGCGCCACGCGCGGTGGATTTTCGCGTTGCGGGCGAAGTCCGGATCGAGCGTGCTGGCGGTAATTTCTTCCACCTGATACCGCGCCGCCAGTCCTTCATCGAGCTGGAATTTACGGAAGTTGTTGGAGAAATACAGCACGCCACCGGCCGCCAACCGCGCCATGGCCAGGTCCAGCAACTGCACGTGGTCGCGCTGCACGTCGAACACGCCTTCCATGCGCTTGGAGTTAGAGAAGGTCGGCGGGTCAATAAAGATCAGGTCGTATTCCTCGCGATCTGCGGCCAACCAGTTCATCACATCGCCCTGCTCCAAACGGTTCTTGTCCGAGAAGCCGTTCAGCGACAGGTTGCGGCGCGCCCAGTCCAGGTAGGTTTTCGACAGGTCGACGCTGGTGGTCGTGCGCGCGCCGCCTTTGGCCGCGTGCACAGACGCCGTGGCGGTGTAGCAGAACAGGTTTAGGAAACGCTTGCCGGCCGCTTCACGCTGAATGCGCAGGCGCAGCGGACGGTGATCGAGGAACAGGCCGGTGTCGAGGTAATCGGTGAGGTTGACCAGCAACTTCACGCCGCCTTCGCTGACCTCGGTAAAGGTGCCTTGGCTGGCTTGGCGCTCGTACTGTTTGGTGCCGCTCTGACGCTCGCGACGCTTGATCACCACCTTCGATTTATCGATACCGAGCGCCTGCGGGATGGCCGCCAGGGCATCGAACAGCCGCCCCTGGGCCTTGTCGGCGTCGATGGTGCGGGGCGGCGCGTATTCCTGAACGTGCACCCAGTCGTGGTACAGATCGATAGCCAGGGCGTATTCAGGCATGTCCGCGTCATAAACACGGTAGCAATCCACGCCCTCACGGCGCGCCCATTTGCCCAGGGTTTTCAGGTTTTTCTGCAATCGGTTGGCAAACATCTGCCCGCCTTCGCTCAGGCGCGCCTGCTCGACTGGCGCGCTGGCCGGCGCCTCGACTTCATGCCCCTGGGCCGCTTGCTCACGCTCGCGCTCGCGCTGCTCAGGGGTGCGGCGCTCGCCGGTAACGAACTGCTCGGGTTGCACCTTGATCAGCAGCAGCTTGCACGGCAGTGCGCCGTTCCAGAAGGCGTATTGCTTGTGGCTACGAATGCCCATGCGCTTGCCCAGATCTGGCGCGCCGGTAAACACCGCCGCTTCCCAGTTCATACACGCCTGGCGCAGGCGTTCACCGAGGTTTTGGTAGAGGTAAAGCAAGCTGGCTTCGTCGCCCAAGCGCTCGCCGTACGGCGGGTTGCACACCACGAGACCGGTCTGGTTGTGGTCCGGACGCGGCTCGAAGGTGGCCACTTCGCCCTGGTACACCTTGATCCAGTTGGAAAGGCCGGCGCGCTCGATGTTGTTGCGCGCGGGTTGAATCAGTCGAGGGTCGGCCTCGTAACCGCGAATCCACGACGGCTGTTTCGCCAGGCCTTCGTCAGCACGCTGCTGCGCCTCGGCATGCAGCTTCTTCCACAGTGCCGGCACGTGGCCGAGCCAGGCGGTAAAGCCCCAGCGCTCACGCTTGAGGTTCGGCGCGATATCGGCAGCGATCATCGCCGCTTCGACCAGGAAAGTGCCGACGCCACACATCGGGTCCGCCAGCGCGCCCCCAGCCGCTGCAATGCGCGGCCAGCCGGCGCGAATCAGCACAGCGGCGGCGAGGTTTTCTTTCAACGGCGCGGCGCCTTGCTGCAGGCGGTAGCCGCGCTGGTGCAGGCTGTGGCCAGAGAGGTCGAGCGAGAGAATGGCTTCGCCACGGTCCAGGCGCAGGTGAATGCGCAGGTCCGGGTTGAGTTTGTCGATGGACGGGCGCTCGCCCGTGCTGGTGCGCAGTTTGTCGACGATGGCGTCTTTGACTTTCAGGGCGCCGAAGTGGGTGTTGTCGATACCCGAGCCATTGCCGCTGAACTCGACAGCCAGGCTGCCGGCCGCGTCCAGGTGTTCAGCCCAGTCGACGTCCAGCACGCCGTCATAGAGGTCATCGGCATTGGCCATGGGAAAGCGCTTGAGCACCAGCAACACGCGGTTGGCCAGGCGCGACCAGAGGCACAGGCGATAGGCCGTTTCCATCTGCGCGAAGCCGCGGATCGCCGAGGTGTGCTCACGGGTTTCTTCCAACCCCAGCGCGGTGGCTTCCTCAGCAAGCAAGCCTTCCAAGCCCTTGGGGCAAGTAAGAAAAAGTTCGAAACGATCCGACATGTGTATTCCAGTGCCTAAGCGTAATGGCGCGCAGGTGAGCTGCGTGCCCGGTTAAAAACCGGGGTTCTACCCGCCGGTCCCGCGCATCGAAATGAAGCGCTTGGTGAGCCTTACGGCTCAAGCTGCCAGGCCAGCCCGTGTGAAAGCAGCCTAGACGCAACCCCTTTGCCGCGCCTGCTTGCAGGTTTGGCGGCGGTATCCGACAACAACAAAAGGCGACGGACACCGCAAAAAAACATATTCGAGACCCTTCGTCGGAATCGATGAACATCGCAAGTGCGAAAAGATCGCACTGGCCAATCGCCGTTATTTCCAGCTCCAGCCCCGGCCCCGTTGGCGCAGGCCGTACCGTAACGGTTTGCTTATGGCCGCACCACGACAAACGTTACGTGCTTATGACAAAACGATCATTCCCAGCACCGGCCGCATTCGATAGAAATCAACTCAGCCCAACGTCGCAACGGCGTTGGGAGGAGACCGTAACGCCGGCAGCGGGCTCCACTGGCAGAGGCTTTCTGCCAGGCCTCGCCAAGAGGCGAACCAGGACATAACAGTCAACAAGTGAGGGCAACACCCTATGAGAAGACTTAAGCGTGATCCTTTAGAAAGAGCTTTTTTGCGCGGCTATCAATTTGGCGTCCATGGCAAATCTCGTGAATTGTGTCCATTTACTCTTCCGTCCGTGCGCCAAGCCTGGATCAACGGCTGGCGAGAAGGTCGCGGTGACAATTGGGACGGACTGATCGGCACCGCCGGTATCCATAGGCTTAATGAACTCAACGCAGTCGGTTAAACAGGGAAACTCCGACTACTTATTTACTCTCCGCTTAACCATGCACGTCCCATCCGGACGGCGGGCGAGAGCCCAGGGCCTCCTTTAAGGAGGCCTTTTTATTGGCTGCGTTTTTTCGCCTTTGGGTTATTTGGCCTTGGGCATCGCCCCGATGGCATCCACCGCTTCGCGGATCAACGCGGGCCCCTTGTAGATAAAGCCCGAATAAATTTGCACCAGGCTCGCGCCCGCCTCGATTTTCTCGGCAGCGTGCTTGCCCTCGGTAATGCCGCCCGCCGCGATGATAGGCAAACGTCCGCCCAATTCAGCGGCCAGTGCACGAACGGTGTAGGTGCTCTTCTCACGCACCGGCGCCCCGGACAACCCGCCCGCCTCGTCACCGTGCTCCAGGCCTTGCACGCCGTCGCGGCTCAAGGTGGTGTTGGTGGCGATGACAGCATCCATTCCGGCCTGCACCAAGGCGTTGGCCACTTCGACGATTTCTTCATCGCTCATGTCCGGGGCAATCTTGATCGCCAGCGGCACGCGCTTGCCGTGCACTTGGGCCAGGTCTTCCTGGCGTTGACGCAGTGCTTCAAGCAGTTGTTTAAGCGAGTCGCCGAATTGCAGGCTGCGCAGGCCCGGGGTGTTGGGCGAGCTGACGTTGACGGTCACGTAGCTGGCGTGGGCGTAGACCTTATCCAGGCACAGCAAGTAATCATCGACGGCGCGCTCGACCGGCGTGTCGAAGTTCTTGCCAATGTTGATGCCCAGCACGCCTTTGAATTTCGCCGCCTGAACCCGCGCCAGCAAATGGTCCACGCCGTGGTTGTTAAAACCCATGCGGTTGATGATGGCTTCGGCTTGCGGCAGGCGGAAAAGGCGGGGCTTGGGATTGCCCGGCTGCGGGCGCGGCGTCACGGTGCCGATTTCCACAAAGCCGAACCCCAACTGGGCGAAGCCATCGATGGCGTCGCCGTTCTTGTCCAGCCCGGCCGCGAGGCCGACAGGGTTGGGGAAATCCAGGCCCATCACCCGCACCGGCACGCGCGCCGGCTGTTTGCAGAACACGCCATTCAAGCCCAGGCGGCCGCCGGCGCCGATCATGTCGATCGACAACTCGTGAGAGGTTTCTGCAGAGAGTTTGAAAAGCAGGTCGCGGGCCAGGGTATACATGGGCGGGCTTCGCTCGAGAAAAAAGGTCGGCGATTATAGCCCTGCCCGGCGCTGCACGGCGAGGCGCTAGCGCGTTGCTGTAAGACGCCGCAGGGCGACAAGCTCGCCGGCGCTGTTAAACTCCAGCTCGAATGAACCGTAGACGCCGTCGTGGGTCAGAAAAGGCCGCAAGTGGTGCGCCGGCAGGCTGACACGCCGACCATCGCGGCTACGTAACAGGATTCGGTTGGCCTGCCCCTGATAGACCGCGCGCAAACGTTCGACAGATAGGGCAATATCCAACTCCAGGCTTGGCATGGAGGCTACCTCGCAAATGATTCCCGCAATACTGCCACAGACCACCAATGGGTCGCAGGCGCATGGCCGCTGGCTGGGCATGCCCGGCTGCACGACCGTTATGAATGGTTGGACAATTGCTCCGGCACATTTGCACATCGTCTGCCACACTGGCTTGCATGACCCAGGAACTAGCATTTGGCCATGAGTCCCAGCGAGCATCCCGCCTCCCTTACCGAACGCATTTCAGCCCTGGCGCAGCGCCTGGGTTTGAGTGGCCGTGGGCCGCGGCATATCTTGCAACGTGCCAGCGAACTGCGTTTGCCGTTTCAGGTATTGCCGCAGCCCAGCGAGCAAATCTGGTGGCAAAACGGCGCACCGCTGCAACGCTTGGTCGACCTGCCGCGTAACGCGCTCTCCGGCCCGGTGCAGGAAGACAAAGCCGAGGCTCACGCCATGCTGATCAAAGTGGTCGAGCACGACACTCAGCAGCTCAACGCCTTTGACCTGCGCTTGATCGACGGCCTGTGCGGCAGCGACCTCAGCGCCCCACCCTTCGCCAGCTTCGAGCAGTACGCCAGCAGCGAGGCGTGTAAAGGCATACGCATCATTAGCTACAAAGATTTCGTCAGAGTTATCAGCACCGCACTTCCGCGTTTTCTGGCCGGCGAGCGCATCGTGCTGCGCCAGGCCGACTGGGTAGGCAATCGCGTGTATTGGGCCGGCGAGCACCACCATGAGGCCTTTGCCAGCGCCATTGCCTATGCACGTTTGCGGGGATTGGACGTGGCCTTGCCCGCCGAGCTGACCCGCTACCGCATCAACGAAGCCGGGCTGCATGCCCTGCAGGCCGGTTATCACATGCTGGCCATGCCCGTGCAGGCCTGGAGCGATCCGCAATTCATGGGGTTGTTGCTCGACAAAGGCGTGCCCTACGCGCGGCTGGCCATGCTGCGTACTCCCGGCGCGCCAGAGTTCTTGTTGCTGCCCAAGCATTCCGCCGAAGCCACCGCCTTGGGCGAAGGCTTGCGCCTGGCCGGCGCGCCGGATGTGGTGGCGTATTTGTGTCAGTTGGCGAAGACGATCACTCAGCGCTGAGCGTTATCGGGGTCGGTCGCTGCCGCTTTTTCGTCCACGTCGCTCCCCTGCTCCGCCTCAAGTGCAGACTGGCGCTCTTGCAGCGCCTCACTTTCACTGATCAGCTGCAACTGCGGTTGGTGGCGATCGGTCCAGTCTTCCAGCGTCAGCCCGAGATTTTCCAGCAGCGCCGGGTTGCGCTGCACCAGGTACACCGCGTTCAGTTGCCCGGAATCCGCCACCTTCAATTCCACTTCGCCATCCACCGGACCGCCGTATGTGATCCAGCGTGAGAATTCGGGGTAAAGGCTGCAGACTTTCTCAAAATCAATGTCGTGCATGCGTTGCTGACCGCTTTCAATATTTTCCAGGCGCTTCCTGTCGATACCCGTCAATTTCTCAAACGCTGGGCGGCTCAAGCCCATCAACTCGCGCAAACCGCGCAGTCGTTGGCCAGCGGTGAAGAGAAAACGTTGATTGTTCATCTGTACTTCCTGTCGAGATACCGTATTTCCGATCTTTACTACCAGTTAGGTACAAACCGGATTAAACACCTAACCTTTAGTAATAGAATGCGGAGCAGAGATTAAGGAAACCAAACCTGTCAGTGCGTTGACAGGTCGCGATGGTGCAGGAAGCCCTATGAAAGAAATACAGCTCACCCAGGCATGGTTCCGGGAATGCCCTCGTTATTTGAGCGTTCAGCGTTTTTGCGAGGCCGCTGGTTTAACCAAGCGCCAAGCGCACATTGAGCGCCTTGTAGATCAAGGCGTGCTGCCCACCCGCCGCATCGGTCGCTACTTGATGGTGGACATGCATGAGCTGATGGTCATGCTGCCTTCCCACATGGAAGAAGAAGCGGGTCTTGACGTTGCCGAGCCCGACCCTACGCCCTGAAGCAATCGTTCCGATTGGGTAATGGCGCTAATTCTTGTGTAGGAAGTGTGCATGTCTTACTTCCCTGCGTAGGCATATTCAAGCGCAACAATCGGATTGCCATTCGCCGAACCAGCGGCAACACTCTCGCCTCTTTATCCGAGGCTGGAGACAGTTGTGAGACTTGCCGATTACGTTCGCCTGCTGAGTTTGGCTGCCATTTGGGGCGCCAGCTTTCTGTTCATGCGGGTAATTGTGCCAGTGCTCGGCCCCCTGCCCAGCGCGTTCTTTCGCGTCGCGCTCGCGGCGGTCGGTTTGATCGTGATTCTCTGGGTCATGCGTGTGCAGTGGAACTTCCACGGCAAAATACGCCACTTGCTGGTGTTGGGCGTTATCAACTCCGGCTTGCCGGCGACCATGTATTGCCTGGCCGCTATGGTTTTGCCCGCTGGCTACTCCTCTATTTTCAACGCCACCACACCGCTCATGGGTGTGCTCATCGGCATGCTGTTTTTCGCCGAGCCGCCAACGCCGACCAAGTCGCTGGGCGTGGTGCTGGGGTTGCTCGGCGTCGGTTTGCTCACCCGCACCGGCCCGGTGGCCTTTGATGCGCAGTTGCTGTGGGGGGCGCTCGCCTGCCTGGTGGCAACAACGTGCTATGGCTTCGCCGGTTTTCTAACGCGCAAATGGCTGGGCGGCGTGCCCCTGGATAACCGCGTCACCGCGTGCGGCAGCATGTTTGGCGCCACGCTGTTTCTATTGCCGCTGTTTGGCTATGCGGTGGTCGAGCAACCGCCGGCCAGTTGGGGCGGCGCCACCGTGTGGTTATCCCTCGCCGGGCTGGGGCTGGTGTGTACGGCGTTCGCCTACGTCCTGTATTTCCGCCTGATCACCGACATCGGCCCGATCAAAGCTTCTACCGTTACCTTCGCCGTGCCGCCGTTCGGCGTGTTGTGGGGCGTGTTGCTACTGGGCGAGCCGCTGTCGTGGGCCTATTTATACGGCGGCGTGCTGATCGGCTTGGCTCTCTGGCTAGTAGTGAAACCGACGCCAGTGGCGAAAGTCGCCAAAACGTCCTGAGCACACGCGTCACGGCACGCTGTCGTAGTTGCCCGACTCATAGCTCACGCCGTGCCGCACCCGTGGCGGCTCATCACCGCTGTGCAGCAGCACCACGTTGTCGATCAGGGTTTTATCGAAAAGCGTCAGGCGGTCGAGCATGCGCAAGTGTTGCAGCCAGTTATCGACCACCAGCACTTCCTGCCACACCTCCTGATCGCTGACGTCGCGGTACATCGCCCAACGCTCGGCGCCGTTACGCAAGCGCAGGCTGCGCAAGCCTTGCACGGCTTTGACAAACTCGCGGGTGCGCTCGGTGGGGATGCGGTATTCGATGCTCACCAGCACCGAGCCGCGCTCCGGGTTGAACACAAACGTCGGCTGGCCGGGCAAGGTAGCGGGCGCATGGGCGATGTTGCTGGCGTCCAGCTCGGGCAAGCGCGACTGGTACAGCAGCAGCGCCGAAGCCAGCATCAAGCAGCCGGCCGCCAGCAACGCGCCCTGCACCCCCATGGTCTGCGCCAGGTGCCCCCACAAGAACGAGCCCAACGCCAGGCCGCCATACAGCGCGGTCTGGTACAGCGCCAGGGCGCGGGCTTTGACCCAGTCCGGCACCAGAATTTGCACCGCCGAATTGTACGTGGCCACCGCCGCAATCCAGCAGGCGCCGCCCACCAACAGCGCCGGATACAGCACCCACAAGGTATCGACGCTGCCCAGCAGCAACACGATGACCGCCAGCAACAAGCCGGCAAAACTGATCAAACGGCTGCTGCCCACCAGTTGCCGAGCGCGATTGACCAGCGTACTGCCGACAATCGCACCGATGCCCAGCGCCCCCAACATGTAGCCGTACACCGACGCGTCACCCTCGGGGTTGCGGTGCGCCAGAATCGGCAGCAGCGCCCAGATTGAGCTGGCCGACATACCAAAGCTGAATGAGCGCAGCATCACCAAACGCGTCACGCTTGAATGCTGGGTGAAGCGCAGCGCCGCGATCACGCCCTCACCGATGTGCTCAGGCGGAAACTGCCGTGCCGGCACATGACGCCGCCATTGCCAAATGGCCGCGATCAAGCCCAGGTAGCACAAGCAGTTGAAGAGAAAAACCCAGGCCGAGCCCGTGACGCTCAGCAAAAGCCCCCCGAGCGCCGGGCCCACGGCACGCGCCACGTTGTAGTTCACGCTGTTGAGCAGCACCGCGTTGCCCACCATGGTCGGTGGCACCTGCTCGTTCACCGCCGCTTGCCAGGCCGGAATGGTGATGGCGCCGCCGAGGCTGATCCACAAAATCGAGACAATCAGCAGCAGCGGATCGAGCAGCCCGGCGAAAGCGATGACGGTTAAAAACGTGGCGCCGCTCAGCTCGAAGGTCAGGCCGATAAGCATGATTTTGCGCCGGTCGTGGTTATCCGCCAGCACCCCCGACACAATCGACAGCACCACCAGCGGCAACGCCGACGCCACTTGGATCATCGCCACCATCGGCGCGCTGGCGTGGGCTTCGGTGACCACCCAGGCGGCCGCTACTGACTGCGCCCAGGTGCCGAGGTTGGCGAACAGGTTGGCGATCCAGATGATGCGAAAAGCGCGCACCGCAAACGGCGAGAAAATGCCCGCCGAGGTGGGCTTGGGAGGTTCCGGGGTGGCGCTGGTTTCGGGGGTGATGTCGTTTTTCGGGGAGACAGACTGCAACATGGCAACACACCTTGTAAGCGGTGGGTTGGGTTGGGCCGAGCCTGGCGCTCAGCCCAACCAACGCCGGTTTATTGGACGAGTTCCTGCTCGTCGAACATGTCGCTGAACAACATGCTGGTGAGGTAACGCTCGCCGGAGTCGGGAAGAATCACGACGATGGTTTTGCTCTGCATTTCCGGGCGCTCAGCCAGGCGAACCGCTGCTGCCATGGCCGCCCCGCAAGAAATGCCGCACAAAATGCCTTCTTCGCGCATCAGCCGCAGCGCCATGGCTTTGGCTTCGTCATCGCCGACGGTTTCCACGCGGTCGACCATGCTCAGGTCGAGGTTTTTCGGCACAAAGCCGGCGCCAATCCCTTGAATTTTGTGTGGTGCCGGGCGCAACTCGTGGCCGCCGAGTTCCTGGGTAATCACTGGCGAACTGCTGGGTTCCACCGCCACCGAGAGAATCGGTTTGCCGCAGGTGTTTTTGATATAGCGCGACACACCGGTGATGGTGCCGCCAGTGCCGACGCCCGACACCAGCACGTCGATAGCGCCTTCGGTGTCGTTCCAGATTTCCGGGCCGGTGGTTTTCTCGTGAATCGCCGGGTTGGCCGGGTTCTCGAACTGCTGGGGCATAAAGTATTTGCTGGTATCGGAGGCAGCGATTTCCGACGCTTTTTCAATCGCGCCTTTCATCCCTTTCGCCGCTTCTGTCAGCACCAGCTCGGCGCCGAGCGCCTTCAACACCTTGCGCCGCTCCAGGCTCATGGACGCCGGCATGGTCAGCATCAACTTGTAACCCCGTGACGCGGCGACAAACGCCAGGCCGATGCCGGTGTTGCCCGAGGTCGGTTCCACAATAGTCATGCCGGGCTTGAGCACGCCGCGCTCTTCGGCGTCCCAGACCATGTTGGCGCCGATGCGGCATTTCACCGAATACGCGGGGTTGCGCCCCTCAATCTTGGCCAGAATGGTGACGCCCTTGGGGCCCAGGCGGTTGATGAATACCAGCGGCGTATTGCCGATGGACTGGGCGTTGTCTGCGTAGATACGGCTCATATCCTCTAATCCTTGATCGATGCGAAAGAAAAACAGCCTATGCCCGCCAACGGGCGGGCGTCCAGCCGGAAAAAATCCGAACCCGAGCGGCCTGGGGACAGTCTAGCTAGTACTTCAAACGAGATTGCCGGGCGAGCCATGCACGCCGTTTGAGCGATGCCAAACCGCCAGCAAATCGGAGTCAACCCCATGAAAAGACGCTACAGCTGGCCACTCTGGACCCTGATTGGACTGATTGTCCTGGTGCTGGTTCTGCACTTCACCCTGCCTTACGTGGTGCGCGACTACCTCAACGGCAAGCTCGCCGACATGGGCGAATACCAGGGGCACATCACCGACGTAGACCTGGCGTGGTGGCGCGGCGCCTATCAAATCAATGGCCTGAACATTCATAAGGAAGACGGCAACGTGCCGGTTCCGCTGCTCGAAGCGCCGCAAATCGACATCGCCGTCAGTTGGCACTCCCTCTGGTATGACCACGCGGTGGTGGCTGAGGTCATGTTTATTGCGCCGACCCTGAACTTCGTCGATGGCGGCAAAAACGAAGAAGCGACGCAGACCGGTAAAGGTGTGAACTGGCGCGAGCAGCTAGAGAAATTGCTGCCCATCACCCTCAACGAGGTGCGTGTAATCGACGGCAAGCTGGGCTTCCACAACTTCACCTCGACCCCGCCGGTAGATATGCAGGCCACCGAGGTCAACGCCAGCCTCTACAACCTCACCAACGTGGCTGACAAAAACGGCGAGCGCGTCGCGCACTTCGAAGGCAAGGCGCTGTTGCTGGGGCATGCGCCGCTGGAATGCACCATCGTGTTCGACCCCTACGAGAACTTCGAAGACTTCCAATTCCGCCTGCGCGCCCGCGACATTGAACTGCGCAAACTCAACGACTTCTCCAGCGCTTACGGCAAATTCGACTTTAACGCCGGCCACGGCGATCTGGTGATCGAAGCCAACGCCAAGAAAGCCCAGCTCAGTGGCTATATCAAACCGCTGCTGCGCGATGTCGATGTTTTCAACTGGCAGCAAGACGTTGAGGAGAAAGACAAAGGCTTCTTCCGCTCGATCTGGGAGGCCTTGGTGGGCGGCGGCGAAACCGTGCTGAAGAATCAGCAGAAAGACCAATTCGCCACCCGCGTGGAGCTCAGCGGCAACGTGCACCAGCAGGACATCAGCGCCTTTCAGGCGTTTTTGGCGATTCTGCGCAATGGCTTCGTACAGGCGTTCAACGCCCGGTATGAGCGAGGCAAGCCGACAGAGGACTAAGCGCAGCCCTGACTAATGGGCGGTTACTAACACCTTCGTCGGTGTGACTGCCCATTCAGTGACTGAATACTGCGTCCGCGTTCACAGCCGTGGGACGGCCGCGCTATAGTCGACCTCTACATCTACTGAAACCGCCAGGTTCCATAGGAACTTGCTGCTATCCGTTTGAGGATTTTCCGATGAAGTTCGAAGGCACCCAGGCTTACGTCGCAACCGACGACCTTAAATTGGCAGTCAACGCTGCCATCACCCTGGAGCGCCCGCTGCTGGTCAAGGGTGAGCCGGGCACCGGTAAAACCATGTTGGCCGAGCAACTGGCCGCCTCGTTCGGCGCCAAGCTGATCACCTGGCACGTGAAGTCCACCACCAAGGCCCACCAAGGCTTGTACGAGTACGACGCGGTAAGCCGTCTGCGCGACTCGCAGCTGGACAGCGACAAAGTTCACGACGTGCGCAACTACATCAAGAAGGGCAAGCTCTGGGAAGCGTTCGAAAGCGATGAACGCGTGATTCTGCTGATCGACGAAATCGACAAAGCCGACATCGAATTCCCCAACGACCTGCTGCAAGAACTCGACAAGATGGAGTTCTACGTTTACGAGACCAACGAGACGATCAAGGCCAAGAAGCGCCCGATCATCATCATTACCTCGAACAACGAAAAAGAGCTGCCCGACGCCTTCCTGCGCCGCTGCTTCTTCCACTACATCGCCTTCCCCGATCGCGCCACGCTGCAGCAGATCGTTGACGTGCACTACCCCAACATCAAGAAAGACCTGGTGGCCGAAGCGCTGGACGTGTTCTTCGACGTGCGCAAAGTGCCGGGCCTGAAGAAGAAGCCTTCGACCTCCGAACTGGTCGACTGGCTGAAGCTGCTGATGGCCGACAACATCGGCGAAGCGGTATTGCGCGAACGCGATCCGACCAAGGCGATTCCGCCGTTGGCCGGGGCGTTAGTGAAGAACGAGCAAGATGTGCAGTTGCTAGAGCGCCTGGCCTTCATGAGCCGCCGCGCTGGCCGGTAACAAAGTCAATTGCTGTGCTCCCCTCTGCCCGCTTGCGGGAGAGGGGCTGGGGGAGAGGGTCTTAGCAGGTGACACCCTGTCGCCTGCCCCCTCTCCCTAACCCTCTCCCCAAGGGGCGAGGGGACAGATTGGTGCAGGAACGCAACTCCAACGGAGACGCAGCCATGCTGCTCAACCTATTCAACGAAATGCGCGCCGCCAAGGTTCCGGTCTCGGTGCGTGAGCTGCTGGATTTGATCAATGCGTTGAAGCACAACGTGACGTTCGCTGACATGGAAGAGTTCTATTTCCTGTCGCGCACGATTCTGGTCAAAGACGAGCGCCATTTCGACAAGTTCGATCGTGCCTTCGGCGCCTATTTCAAGGGCCTGGAAAACCTTAACCAGCACATCGAGGCGTTGATCCCCGATGAGTGGCTGCGCAAGGAATTCGAGCGTTCGCTGACCGATGAAGAGCGGGCCAAGATCGAGTCGCTCGGCGGCCTGGACAAGCTGATCGAGGAGTTCAAAAAACGCCTCGAAGAACAGAAAGAACGCCACGAAGGTGGCAATAAGTGGATCGGCACCGGCGGCACCAGCCCGTTCGGTTCAGGTGGTTTCAACCCTGAAGGCATTCGCGTTGGCGATGCCGGCAAACGTCAGGGCAAGGCGGTAAAAGTCTGGGACCAGCGCGAGTACAAAAACCTCGACGACCAGGTGGAGCTCGGCACCCGCAACATCAAGGTGGCCCTGCGTCGCCTGCGCAAGTTTGCCCGCCAGGGCGCGCAGGATGAGCTGGATCTGGACGGCACCATCGACTTCACCGCCCGCGATGGCGGCTTGCTGAATATTCAGATGCGCCCGGAACGGCGTAATGCGGTGAAGCTGCTGATTTTGTTCGACATCGGCGGCTCGATGGACGCCCACGTGAAGGTCTGTGAAGAGTTGTTCTCGGCGTGCAAAACCGAGTTCAAGCACTTGGAGTATTTCTACTTTCACAACTTCGTGTACGAATCGGTGTGGAAGAACAACCTGCGCCGCACCTCGGAGCGTTTTTCCACTCAAGACCTGCTGCACAAATACGGCGCCGATTACAAAGTGGTATTTGTCGGCGACGCGGCCATGGCGCCCTACGAAATTACCCAGGCCGGCGGCAGCGTCGAGCACTGGAACGAAGAGCCGGGCTACGTGTGGATGCAGCGCTTTCGCGAGAAATACAAAAAGCTCATCTGGATCAACCCGTACCCGAAAGACACCTGGAACTACACGGCTTCCACCAACATCGTTCGCGAGCTGCTGGAAGACCATATGTATCCCTTGAGCCTTCGCGGGCTGGAAGACGGGATGAAGTTCTTGTCGAAATAAAAAAACGGGCCTCGAAAGGGCCCGTTTTCTTTTGCGGGAGCGGCTTTAGCCGCGATGCTGTTGATCTAGAAAGCATCGCGGCTAAAGCCGCTCCTACAGAAATTGCTTTATCGCCAGGGGCGCTGTTCGTGCTGGGTAACCTTGTGGGTGCGGTTCACGCCCAACGTCCACCCTGCGCCGAGCACCAATAGCTCGATCAAGAACGCCAGCAGGAACGCGCAGAAGATTCCCCAGCCAATCGCTTCCGGCGCCAGTAGCACCTGATAGCGATAACCCTCGTAGGTTTCCTTGAACAATTCAGGGTTGGGATTGAACGCCACATGCCACACCCGCACGTACCACGGCCCGGTCATGGCTTGCCATTCGCGGTCCAGCAAGCGCGAGCGCACCAGCAGGTTGGTCAGGCTATTGGCGTCGCTGGCGAACACCGGGTCGTTGCTGGCGCGGTAGTGGGCGACCAGGGCGTCGAGGTCGCCGTTGAAGAATTGATTGGCGGTCTGGCGAAAGCCGCTGAGGCTCTGCTCCGACTCTTTCCAGTGCGCTTCGATGCGCTGGCTGTAGTCGTTGATAAAGCCCGGAATCTGCACGCCGACCAGCAAGCCGACGGCAAACAGCACCAAACGTAGATAACTTCTGAACATGCCCGCTCCTTAATGCTCCCTGAAGGTCCCCGCCCGGCTTAGCTGCGCCCGCTGGCGATGCATTCGCCGCGGCGCCACAGGCTCCATTCGCCCGGTTGGTACAAGGTCCAGCTTTCGTTTTCGGTGAGTGGTTCAGTGGCCAGCACGGTGACCACATCGTTCGGCGTAGTCTCGGCCTGGAAGTCGACGATCACATCCACATCCTTCAACCGCGCCGGGCCGAATGGCGAGCGGCGGGTGATTTGCGCCAGCTTGGTCGAGCAATAAGCGAACAACCAGTCACCGTCGCTCAACAGACAGTTGAACACGCCCTTGGTGCGGTAAGCCGTACAGGCGCGCACCAGGGTCGGCAAGAGCATTTCCACGGATACCGGCTGCGGGAATGAGCTGCGAATCTGGTTCAGCAAGTCGCAAAAGGCGGCTTCGCTGTCCGTGTCGCCGACCGGCCAATAAAAACTCGGCGCCGGGGCGAAGTCGGCCAGTTGCCCATTATGGGCGAAACACCAGTTGCGGCCCCACAGTTCCCGCACGAACGGGTGTGTATTGGCCAGACAAACCCTGCCGACGTTGGCCTGGCGGATATGGCCTATCACGGTTTCACTTTTGATTGGGTAGCGCTGCACCAGCTTGGCGACTTCCGAATCGACGCTGGCTTGTGGGTCCTGAAACAGGCGCAAGCCGCGTCCTTCATAGAAGGCGATGCCCCAGCCGTCGCGGTGCGGGCCGGTGCCGCCACCGCGCTGCATCAGGCCGGTAAAACTGAACACGATGTCGGTCGGTACGTTGGCACTCATGCCCAACAATTCACACATGGCTCAACTCTTCCGGACAGCTGGATTGGGCAGGGACTTACAGACGCGGTTCGATGCGCTCACGACGGCCGCCACTGCCACTGGCGGGCTGGGTGCGGCTGTCGGCGGCGGGACGGATATAAGGCTGGCCTTGTGGCTCGCGCTCCATCAGCTCACGAAGGGTCGGCTCATCTTCTTCAACCGGAGCGGGCGCGGCCTTGGCGGCTTTGCGCTTGTTCCACGCCCGCTCGATGGGCCAACGAATCAGCACGAACAGCACATAAATGACCACGGCGATCATGCCGTACATGGCCAAATCGGAAACGGCGGTCCACATGTTGCTGCCCACTTTGAACAGCAAATCGAGCGCGGTCACCGCCACGGCCGGGGCATACAATTCTTTGCCAGGGTCGACAACGGTGGGCGTGAATAGCAGCACCGCGATGACCAACCGCAGCGGCTCGCGCAGGTAGCGCCACATCCAGCCGGTCATCAGGAAGCTCACCAGCAGACAACCCAGAGCAGCAATGGCATACAGGCCCCAGGCGAGGACGTAATCGTGTTCGTTCATGCGGTTCGTGGCGATGCTGGCGAAGGGGCGCTTATGATAGCGGCTTTTCTCCTGCCCGGCGCGTCTGACGTCGGCCGCCTTTGCTCTGGAGTTTTGGTATGCCGCAAGCCCCTATCGCCCGCGTCGAAAACGGCAACGATCCGTACCACTGGCTGGAAAACCGCGACAGCTCAGAAGTGCTCGACTACCTCAACGCCGAGAACGCGTACCTCGATGCACAACTGGCCGAGCAAGCCGAGTTGCGCGAGCAGCTGTTCGCCGAAATCAAAGGGCGTATCCGTGAGACCGATCTGTCCCTGCCCTCGCCCTGGGGCCCGCACCTCTATTACACCCGCACCACGGCCGGCGACGAATACCCGCGCCACTACCGCTGCGCCCGCCCGGCCGATGGCAGCAACACCGTGGACGAAGCCAGCGAGCAACTGTTGCTCGACCCAAACGAACTGGCCAACGGCGGTTTCCTGTCCCTGGGCGCCTTCAGCGTCAGCCCCGACTACGCGCGCCTCGCCTACAGCCTGGACACCAGCGGCGACGAGATTTACCAGCTGTTCGTAAAAGAATTGGCCAGTGGCGCCATCACCGCCCTGCCCTTCGACGACTGCGACGGCAGCATGACCTGGGCCAACGACAGCCAGACGCTGTTCTTCGGCGAACTGGACGACACCCACCGCCCTCACCGCCTGAACCGCTACACCTTGGGCACCGAAGGCGCCGAGCGCGTGTTCGAAGAACCCGACGGCCGTTTTTTCGTCAACTGCTACCGCAGCAGCTCCGAGCGCCAGTTATTCGTGCTGCTCAACAGCAAAACCACCTGCGAAACCTGGGCGCTGGACGCCGACACGCCGCACGGCACGTTTACCTGCCTGGCACCGCGTGAAGAAGGCCATGAATACTTCGCCGACCATGGCCGCCTGGTGCACGGTGCCGACGCCGGCAAATGGGGCTGGGTCATTCGCAGCAACCAGACCGGCATCAACTTCGCCCTGTACCACGCCGCCACCGCCGGCGTGCCAGCGCGTGTGGACTGGCAAGAACTGATCGCCCACAACCCGGCCGTGATGCTCGAAGACATCACTCTCAACGCCGGCGCCCTGGTGCTCAGCCTGCGCGAAGGGGGTTTGCCGATTCTGGAAGTGCACGGCCTGGGGCAAACACCGGCGCGCGTGCGATTACCCGACGCGGCGTACAGCCTGCACGTGCAAGACAGCCTGGAATTCGACAGCGACGTTATCCGCCTGCGTTATGAAGCGCTCAACCGTCCGGCCCAAGTGCGCCAACTGCATTTGGTGAGTGGCGAGCAAATCGTGCTGAAAGAAACACCGGTTGAAGGCGTGTTCGATGCCGATGTGTACGTGAGCCAGCGCCTGTGGGCCACGGCCAGCGACGGCACGAAAATCCCCATCAGCCTGGTGGCACGCCGCGACGTACTGGGCAAACCGGCGCCGTTCTATCTGTATGGCTACGGCGCCTATGGCTCCAGCCTGGATCCCTGGTTTTCCCACGCCCGGTTGAGCTTGCTGGACCGTGGTTTCGTCTTCGCCATCGCCCACATTCGTGGCGGCGGCGAACTGGGCGAAGCCTGGTATCGCGCCGGCAAGCTCGAGCACAAGGCCAATACCTTCAGCGACTTCATTGCCTGCGCCGAGCATGTGCTCGCCGAGGGCTACACCACCCGCAGCCAACTGGCTATCAGCGGCGGCAGCGCCGGCGGTTTGCTGATTGGCGCGGTGCTCAACCAACGTCCCGACCTGTTCGCCGCCGCCATCGCCGAAGTGCCATTCGTGGATGTGCTGAACACCATGCAGAACCCCGACCTGCCGCTGACCATCACCGAATACGACGAATGGGGCGACCCGAACGAACCCGAAGTATTCGAGCGCATCAAGGGCTACGCGCCGTACGAGAACGTCAGCGCTCAGGCCTACCCTGCGCTGCTCGCCGTGGCCGGCTACAACGACAGCCGCGTGCAGTACTGGGAAGCCGCTAAATGGGTGGCCAAGCTGCGTGCGCACAAGACCGACGACAACCTGCTGCTGCTGAAAACCGACCTCGGCGCCGGTCACGGCGGCATGAGCGGACGCTATCAGGGCATCAAGGACGTGGCGTTGGAATATGCGTTTTTGCTGAAGGTGTTGGGGCTGGCGGGGTGACTCGCTCCTGAACGCGCTCTGTAGGAGCGACCTTGGTCGCGAACCCTGCAACCCTCGACAACCGGCGTTTGCAGGGTTCGCTAGCAAGAGCTCCTACGGTGCCACAGAGCTGTTATTCCTCAACCCTTGGCTTCACCGGCTCCGCCGGCTTCACCTTTGGCGTACTCGGCGCCTGCTGCATTTGCGGCAGCCCGTTGTCACGTGGGTTCACTGTGTTGGCAGGCGGCGGCACGCGAGGGTTATAGGCATCTGGCGTGTTTGGCCGGGCGGCGGGCGCCGGCATCGGCACGTTGCGCGGCTGGATGGTCTGATAAGGATTAGGCGTGGCGGTGCCAGGTGAACCCGGCGTGGCAGCCATCGTTGCGGCGGCGGCCATAACGCCCGCCCCCAGCACCATCAATCTAAACAGTTGCATAACGCACCTCCGTAACCGTGACGTGGACGTTAGACTACGCGCCCCGCATAAGGCTCACCCTCAATGAAACGCTTCGTTCTGCTCGACACCGCCCCCATTCCCGAAAACGGCGGCGCGCTGTGCCTGTTCGAGTACGGCGAAGATTTCGTGATCAAAATTCAGGGTGGCGACGGCGGCCAGTTGATGAACACGCGCATGCACGGTTCCGAAGATGCGCTCGCCGAAATCCCATGCAAGCAAGTCGCCCATCGCCCCGCGCCGCGCGTGCTGATCGGCGGGCTGGGCATGGGCTTCACCCTCGCCGCCGCGCTGAAAAACCTGGGCGCCACAGCGCAGGTGGTGGTGGCCGAACTGGTGCCCGGCGTGATCGAGTGGAACCGCGGCCCGCTCGGTTTGAAAGCCGGCATGCCGATTGACGACCCGCGCGCAGAAATCCGCCTGGCCGACGTCGCCCATGTACTGCAAGGCGAACCGGCAGGCTTCGACGCCATCATGCTCGACGTCGACAACGGCCCCGAAGGCCTGACGCAAAAAGGCAACAGCTGGCTTTACTCCGCCGCCGGCTTGGGCAGCTGCCACCGCGCGCTGCGGCCCAAAGGCATTCTGGCGGTGTGGTCGGCCAGCGCCGACCGCAAGTTTTCCGAGCGCGTGGCCAAGGCCGGTTTCTCGGTGAAAGAAGTGCAGGTGTATGCCCACGGCAACAAAGGCACACGCCACACCATCTGGATCGCGGAAAAACGCTGAAGCCCTTGAGAAGCCCGCGCGCCGGGGTCACCATTACCGCACTCTCAACCCTGGACTGAACAGGACATCCCATGAGCACTGAAAAATCGGCGGCCACGCTTAAAACCGACCGGCTGATCGCCGAAGCCCAGCGCAGCCGTGAAGAAGGTTATCGGGCCAAAGCCCTGAAGATGTACCCACACATTTGCGGCCGCTGCCAACGCGAGTTCGAAGGCAAACGCCTGAGCGAACTGACCGTGCACCACCGCGACCACAACCACGACAACAACCCGCAAGACGGTTCCAACTGGGAGCTGCTGTGCCTGTTCTGTCACGACAACGAACACTCGCGCTATACCGACCAGCAGTACTTCAGCGAAGGGTCAACGGCCAGTCCAACCGGGCCGAAAGTCACCCACAAAGCCTTTGCCGACCTGGCTGCGCTGTTGAAAAGCAAAGAATAAGAGAGCGTTTTGTGGCTAATCGTCGCTACAGCTGTATCGGGTTGTTCAACCCAAAATCCCCGGACAACGTCGGCGCCGTCATGCGCGCCGCTGGCTGCTACGGCGTGAACTCGGTGTTCTACACCGGCAAGCGCTACGCCCGTGCGCAGGAATTTGCTACCGACACCAAGATGGTCCACCAGGACATCCCGTTGATCGGCATTGAAGACCTGCAAAGCATCATTCCGCTGGGCTGCACCCCGGTGGCAGTGGAGCTGGTGGAAGGCGCCAAACCGCTGACCGAATACACCCACCCCGATCGCGCCATTTACATCTTCGGCCCCGAAGATGGCTCGCTGAGCAAAGAGGTCTTGGCTTGGTGCGAAGAGGTGATTTACATCCCCACCAATGGCTGCATGAATTTGGCGGCGACGGTGAATGTGGTGCTGTATGACCGCATGGCGAAAGGGCTGAATACCAAGTCCGGACCTCTCTTCGGAAAGTCGTTTCAGTCTTGAAAATGCTGTTGGCACGGTAAAGCCACTGTCACGCCGAAATATCCTAATAAATATAGAAAACGGGCCACAGCGCAACGCTTGCGGTCCTACTTTCTCAAACCCCGGACAACTGTAACTTGCCCCTCTGTCAATAAAGGCCAGAGGGAGTTACTAAATGTTCTACAGTATCAAAGACATAAATTTCGGCCGAGACAGCAAAAAACACTTGAACAGATCGAGGGAATTTATAGGAATGGCAGTTTCCTGAGCATATCCATGTCGGGCGGCGTGATAATCCAACTATTTGTCAAAAATAACCCACTATCTTCCGCTTATTCGATATCGCAATTCGATTTCGAAACATATTCGCAGTCGGTGGCCAGCGTATCGAAAATAGTCAAAGATAGGGTTAGGCTTGCAACGGCCCATCTCATATTATTGGGTGATATAACTCGTCAAGAGAGAGATTTCTGGAAGTGCGTACAAGATGCGCATTAAAACCATGCTCTTAGCATTATTCCTGGCCGCCCTAGCGATGAGTGCGAGAGCTTCCAATCAGGACGATGAGTTCGAATTAAAAGACAAACACATGTTCCCCCTTCGCAAGGCCTTCGCGGACTACAATTCGAAATCCGTAGAGTGCGAAAACATTGAAAAGGAAAAACCACAATTACAGGCTTCAGATATAAATTTTCTGAATCGACGACAGGCGCAAATAATGATACTCCGCGAAAAACGGAATAGGTTATCAGAATGCGTTTATCTAGAAGAAAACACTGTTATACGTAAACACGTCGAAGTTCTAAATTTATTTCGCTCCGAAAACATCTTCCCAGAGGACGTGAAATCTCTCGTCGAAGCACTGGACCTTTATGTCGGCCTTCAAGGAAGCTTTGACCGAAAGACCAGAGAGGAATATGAATTCATACCAAAAAGCCTGCGCAAGCAGTTTGAACGTGTAGTAAAAGATAAGGGTCTTGAAGTTAACATATTCGAAATCGCCGACTCTCTTTCAGAATAATCGATCTCGCAGAACCATTGGCCCGGCCAGATAAAGTCGTTTATATACCAGCGTTGGCAGTTTTCATCGAGGGCTGTTTGAGTTTATGGATTCCCGCCTGCGCGGGAATGACGGTGCCGGTTGACCAAACTTCGCGGCCCTAGAGCAATACATCCAAACTGTCGCGATACGCTCTTTAATCAGCCTGCTTCAACAACGGCGTATCCAACACCTTCGACGCCCCACCCATTACATCTTCGGCAACGCCGACAAAATCCTTGGTGCTCACCCCATCCATGCGCATCAACCCGCGGCTTACATCATCGAGCGAGCGTTTGTTGCCGGTGGCTTTGCGGATTTCGCGGTCGAGGTCTTGCAGCAGGAGCACGGCGCGGGCCGTGGTTTTGCCGCTGACGCTGTTGCCGCGCAGGCTCACCACTTTGCGGCTCCATTGTTTGAGGTTGGCGTTCACGGCTTTGTAACGCTCGGTGGTCATGCCGCCGGCGCGGTGCAGCAGTTCGATGGCGTAGTACTCAGCCAGGCCTTCGCTGATCCAGTCGCTGTTGTCGGTGTCGCGGATGCGGCTGAACACGTGCACCAGTTCATGCACCAGCGAACTGGTGCCGTTCTCACTGACCAATGGCCGGTCGGCATGCATGAACAGTGAGTTGGACGCCGACAAACCGCCCCGCCACATCGGGTCGCCCGCGCCCACCACCAGCAGCTTGGCCGGGTCGCGCGGGAATACGGCCTGCACCTGCGGCCACACGAAGGTCAACATCGTCAGCACGTCCATGCGCCGCACGCCCGAGCCCACTGGCGCGGCGACGGTCACTTCGGTTTCGCCCAAGGTGGTGCGCCGGGTGCCGATTTTGCCGGCCAGCATCCAGCCCGTCGGGCGGTCGAACAGACGCGAAGGGTTGTCGATGCGGAAGCGGTTTTTACCCACGCGTGGCCAACCGGTTTCGACACTTTTCCAGCCTTTGGGCAATTCAAATTGCAGGCGCGATACCAGCTCGATGCCGTCGTGCTGGTCCAGGCGCGCGCTGGGCACCAAATCATCGCCGCGCAGCAAGGCCCAGTCGGCGGTCATGCGCGCGTCGTAGCGAGTGGCTTTGCCGTCGGCCGCTGGGCGCGGATGGCTGATGCGCACGCGGTAGCTGAGGCTGGTTTTACCTTTGCCCGGCTGCCAGACGCCTTGCTGCTGCTCGCCCGGTTGCGCCGCGCCTGATTGCCAGGTGCCGTCGGTGGTGAAGTCGCTGAAGTAGCCCTTTTTTCCCAGGTTGAAACTCAGGCTGCGCACTGCCTCGCCTTTGGCCAGGGTCAGGCGTACTTCGGCCTGGTCGCTGTCGGGCAGGAGGCGCACGGTGTAATCAAGGTCGACTTTCTCCACCGCCCAGAGCGGACTGCTGGCGAGAAGCAAAGCGGCGCAAATAAACGCGTGGCGAAGGCTGGGCATTGCAGACAGTTCCTTGTTGATGCGGCGCGGTACGTCCCTATGACCGGGCCTCGGTTGTTTGATTCACCGAGATGAATGCAGGGCGGACTGGAACCGCGATCCCGGCTCAGCCCGAGCGGAAGATCATATAGTCTTCCCAGTCATCTTCCGGGACGGCCGTCTCACTGAGCATCGCGCCGACCTGAGAAATGCCAGCGTTGTGGACCATTTCCGGGTCGCCGCACACCAATGGGTGCCAGCTTTCCAAGTCTTTGCCCTCGGCTACCAGACGATAGCCGCAGGTCGGCGGCAGCCACTGGAATTCACTGGCCTGGCCGGGCGTGAGCTGGATGCAGTCAGGCACGAAGTCGCGACGTTTGGGGTAATTGCTGCAGCGGCAGGTTTTCAGGTCGAGCAATTTGCAGGCGATGCGCGTGTAGTAAACGCTGCCGTCTTCTTCGTCTTCGAGCTTTTGCAGGCAGCACAGGCCGCAACCGTCGCACAGCGATTCCCACTCGTCCTGGTCGAGCTGGTCGAGGGTTTTGCGTTTCCAGAAAGGTTCGACTTTAGCGGCCATGGCGAGGTACGGGCTGGTGAAAAGGCCGGCAGTCTAGCGCCTGCCTCGGCACCGGCCAAGGCCGCATTGCCAAACGGTTGCAGGCCGTTTGACGGGCCTGCGAACCACTCTTAATAACCCTTGGAAAAGTCCACTTCGCCGCGCAACGGTTCGCCCTTTTGCAAGCGTTGCAGGTTGTCCAGAAACAGCTGCGCCATCAACGGCGGCTGTGTGGGTGCCGAACTGTGGCCGGTGAGCAACAGGCCGAACGCGGTCCAGAACGGATGGCGCGCCGGCAGCGGCTCCTGGCGGCACACGTCAATGATGGCGCCGGCCAGATGCCCGTCGCGCAGTGCCGCCACCAGGTCCGCATCGACCACCGCCACTCCGCGCCCGGCGTTGATAAACAACGCCGTCGGCACGAACTGAGCGAACAGCGCCGCGTTGTAAATATCGTGAGTGCTCGGCGTGTCCGGCAACAGATTGATCACGTAATCGGCCTGCCCAACCAAACGTGGCAACTGATCCATCGCCGCCACTTCCTTGAACGGCGCCAACTCGCGGGCCGAACTTGCCACGCCATACAACTCCACCCCAAACGGCGCCAAAAACTGCGCCACGCTCAGGCCGATATCACCCGTGCCGACAATCAGCACCCGCCGCCCCGCCAGGCTGCGCGGCGCGTGGTTGTCCCACCGCCGCTCCACCTGAGCGGCCAGGCGTGCCAACACCTCGCGCTCGTGAGCCAACATATAAGTCAGCACATACTCGGCCATCACCTGCCCGAAAATTCCCACCGCGCGGGTCAGCCGATAACTCGTCGGCAAATCCTTCGCCAACAGCGGCGTAATGCCCGCCCACGTCGACTGAAACCACTGCGGCACATGCCCCTTACGCAACACCGACGCCAGCAACCCCGGCTCCCCCAACCACACCTCGCACGCAGGCGCCAAGCGCGCCAACTCAGAGGGATCATCACTGGCCACCAGCTCCAGATCCGGTTGAGCCCCGCGCAGCAACTGCGCATACAAAGCGTGATCATGTTCAGCAACTAAAACGCGCATGAGACTACAAAACCTTCAACCACGGCGAAGCCACGCTAGGTGGCGACACCTCAAAAAAGAAAAATGGAAACACCACAACGACTTTCGCCTCGCCCTGCTCTGCTCTGCTCTGCTTTGCTTTTAGGGCCACTTCCGACCTCCTGGGCTAGCGCCAGGCAAGGCGCCCCGGAACGATAAAGCGCAGCGTACTTAAGTACGTGAGCATTTAGCGTGAGGACGCAACGCCGCCTGGCCGACGCCCAGGAGGTCGCCCGGTTACACCGGGTCGTTTCGGCGCAAGAGTTCTTCTGGTAGATGTTGAATGTACTCGTCCTCCGCGGGCGGCATCTGCAAGTGATACCCCTGCCCCTCAAGGTTCTCCAACACCTTAATAATATCCTCGCGCGCCAGCTGCCGCTCCGGACTCAACACCAAATCAAACGCATGCTTGGGCGGCCCAAAGGCCACCAACAACGACTCTGGCACCTTCTTCAAGGCATCGGCCTTAAGCACATACAGGTACATTTCGTTTTTCTTCGGGCTGCGGTAAATCGAGCAAATCTGTTTCATGCCTGTTGTTCCTGGGTATGGGCCGCCAGGCTGTCGAGCAGCTCCTGGCCCATCAATTCACGTCGCCAACCGCGCAGAGAGTCGGGCAGTTGGTAGGGACCGTTGGGGTAACCGCTTTTAAGCAGCGCCTCGAGTACTTTTTTGCGCAGCATGATTTCCGGCGCGATATCCAGGCGCTCGGCTTCACGCTGGCCGACCGCACGCAAGGTTTTCAGCAAGGCCGCCGCTTCGACCGGCAGCGGCTCGGGCAGCGGCTCTGGCCATTGCTCGGCGGGTTTGGCGGCGGCTTGTTTGATCAGACCGAGCAGAAATTCGCCGTCCTGGCGCACGGTTTTCGGATGCATATCTTCGATGCGCGCCAGCGCCACAAGATTGTCGGGCTGGGTGCGCGCCATGGGCCACAGCGAGTTCTCGCGGATCACCCGGTTACGCGGCAGATTGCGCAAGCGTGCCTGCTGCTCACGCCAGGCATAGAGTTCGCGCAGCACGGCGAGCTTGGCCGGCGGCAGTTTCCAGCCGAGCTTAGCGTCGCGGTACACCTCGTTGGGGTCGATTTCGCGGCGCAGGTTGCTGACCATTTCTTCACCGTCTTCCAGCACCCAGTCGAACTTGTCCGGGGCCAACCGCGCGCGCAAGGCCTGGAACACTTCGGCCAGGTGCAATACGTCCTCGGCGGCGTAGCTGATTTGCGTCTCGGAAAGCGGCCGCTGCAACCAGTCGGAGCGGGTTTCGCCTTTGGGCAGGTCGATGTCCAACACGCTCTGCACCAGCCGCGAGTAGCCCATGGAGAAGCCGATATTCAAGTAAGCGGCGGCAATCTGGGTGTCGAACAGTGGCAGCGGCAAGGTGCCGGTGAGGCGGGAAAAAACCTCAAGATCTTCGCTGCAGGCGTGTAGCACTTTGAGCACGGCCGGGTCGGACAGCAGCTCGGCAAAGGCATCCCAGTTCTGGATTAGCAGCGGGTCAATCAGAAAAACCTGGCTGCCGTCGCACACCTGCAGCAGGCCGGCGATGGGATAAAAGGTGTCGACCCGCATGAATTCGGTGTCGAGGGCCACATAGGGCAGACGTCGCCATTGGGCACATAACTGCGCCAAGTTGGCGTCATCGCGGATCCAATTGATTTCGATGGCCACATGCCTCTCCTTAAATTTGCCGCGCAGTATATATCGAGCCCGGCTATGGCCGGTGATTCGAGCGGTGATTCACGGCTTGCCCTGCAGTAGCGGCGCTCCTATGCTGCGGGCGTTTTGTCCGACAATAATCAGAACAAGGATATGTCATGAAAAAGTTTCTGGGCCTGGTGGCCCTGCTGCTGGTGATTGTGGTGGTGTACCTGCTGATCAAACCCAGCCCCATCGACCCGCTGGCCTGGACCCCGCCGCACGAGCCGGCCATGACCGGTGTGCTGGAACCCAACGACGCATTGATGAAAGCCGAACTGCTCGCCAAAGGCCAGGTTCACGGCCCTGAAGACACCGCCGTCGACGCCGAAGGCCGCGTGTATGGCGGCACCCATGACGGTAAGGTCATTCGCATCAAAGCCGACGGCTCGGTCGAAACTTTCGCCGAAACCAAAGGCCGGCCGCTGGGCATGGACTTCGACGCCAAGGGCAACCTGATCGTCGCCGATGCCTACAAAGGCCTGCTCAGTATCGACCCGCAAGGGCAGATCACCGTGCTAACGACCGAAGCCGGCGGCGTGCCATTCCGCTTCACCGACGATGTCGACATCGCCAGCGACGGGCGCATTTACTTCTCCGATGCTTCGAGCAAATTCGAACAGCCGGACTACCTGCTCGACCTGCTCGAAGGCCGCCCCTATGGCCGCCTGCTGCGTTATGACCCGGTGAGCAAAACCACCGAGGTGCTGCTCAAAGACCTGTACTTCGCCAACGGCGTGGCGCTGTCGGCGAAGGAAGATTTCGTGCTGGTCAACGAAACCTACCGCTACCGCATCAGCCGCCTCTGGCTCAAAGGCCCGAAAGCCGGGACCCATGACGTGTTTATCGACAACCTGCCGGGCATGCCGGACAACCTGCAAGGCGACCGCGCCGGCACCTTCTGGGTCGCCCTGCCAACCCCACGCAAAACCGACGCCGACTTCCTCCAAGGCCAGCCATTTTTGAAAGCACAAATGGCCAAACTGCCGCGCGCCCTGTGGCCGAAACCGGCCAAGTACGGCCTGGCGATTGCCGTGGACGAGCAAGGCAAAATCACCCGCAGCCTGCACGACACCAGCGGCAGCAACTTGCGCATGGTGACGTCGGTGAAACCGGTGGGTGGCTTCCTGTACTTCGGCAGCCTGGATAACGACCGGATTGGTAAGTTGAAAATCGATTAAGACAAGCTTCCTACCGAAACGGCCGCAGCCGCGATGCGCTTCGCATCAAAAGCATCGCGGCTGAAGCCGCTCCTACAGGTTGTGCGATTTGTGGGAGCGGCTTTAGCCGCGATTGGCCGGGCCTGGAAACGGCCCGCTCTGGCTAAACGCGTTTATGATGAGCGCCCCGATTTGTTCTCAGGTGCCCATCATGTCCCTCGCGCAACTGATCTCTGCTTCCGAACTCGTCAGCCGTCCTGCCGGCCCTGAGCGTTTGCTGCTCGATTGCCGCTTCGCCCTCGATGACCTCGCCTATGGCCAACGCAGTTATGCCGAAGGCCACATTCCCGGTGCGGTGTTTGCTGATCTGGAACGCGACTTGTCGGGCAAGATCGTCAAAGGCGTCACCGGCCGCCATCCCCTGCCCGACCCACAGCAGCTGATCGAACGCCTGCGTGCCTGGGGCCTGAACAATGACAGCGAAGTGATCCTTTACGACGACGGCCCCGGCGCCTTTGCCGCCCATGCTTGGTGGCTGCTGGTTTGGCTGGGCAAGCGCGACAAGGTGTTTTTGCTTGATGGCGGTTTAAAGGCATGGCGCGAGGCGGGTTTGCCGCTGGACCACGCCGTGCCCGAGCGCAGCGCCGGCACGTTCACCGGCCACGCCGACGCCAAGTTGGTGCTGAACGCTGAGCAGGTGCAGCAGCGCCTGAGCGAGCCGCAATTGACCTTGCTGGACGCCCGCGCCCTGCCGCGCTTTCGTGGGGAAGTGGAGCCTATTGATCCGGTGGCCGGGCATATTCCCGGCGCGCAATGCGCGGTGTTCACCGACAACCTGGGCAGCGACGGGCGTTTCCTGCCGACCGAGCAACTGCGCGCCCGCTTTGCCGCGCAACTGGGCAATCGTCCCGCTGACGGCGTGGTGGCGTACTGCGGCTCGGGCGTAACGGCCTGCCATAACCTCTTCGCCCTGAGCCTCGCCGGTTATCCGCTGGCGCCGCTGTATGCAGGGTCTTGGAGCGAATGGATCACCGACCCAAGCCGGCCCATAGCCACCGGCGCATAACGCGCCACGCCTATAACGTGGCGACACCGTGCACGCGGTTGCGCCACTGGCGCCGGGCCTGAACGCCTCGGGTTTGTACCAGAAACGGCGAGGTTCGAGGGCGGCAGAAACACTCCCAAGCACTACCAGCGCCAAGCAGGTCCAGAACCCCATACGCCTTGCCGCGTTTGTTGCGCTTGATCCTGCGTGCATCCCGCGAGACCCTTTATTCCTTGATGCAGTCAACCGTATAGCAGCGCCCTTGCGGGCTGTCTTGGTGCTGCAAGCCATGCACGTCGGTATCGAAGCCGGGGAAGCTGCGGTCGAAGGTGCGGGCGAAAGCCAGGTAATCGATGATGGAGCGAGTCGCTTCGGTGAAGCGCTCGCCCGGCATGATCAGCGGAATGCCAGGCGGATACGGCACCAACATCACCGCCGCGATACGCCCTTGCAACTGATCGATCGGCACCGCTTCCACTTCGCCGCGCACCAGATGGTTGTAGGCATCGGCAGGTTTGATCGCCAGCTCCGGAAGCACGGTGTACATGCGTTTCAGCGCTTTGGGCGTGGCGTTATCGCGATAACAGGTGTGCAACGCATCGCACAAATCGCGCAGCCCCATGTGCTGATAGCGGGTGTCTTCGCGCACGATCGAAGGCAGGCAATTAATCAAGCGCACGTTGGCGTCGTAGCTGCGTTTGAATTCCAGCAACTCGGTGAGCAAGGTGCTCCATTTGCCCTTGGTAATGCCCATGGAGAACAGCACCAGGAAGGAATACAGACCGGTCTTCTCAACCACCAGCCCGCGTTCCCAAAGGAATTTACTCACCACCGCCGCTGGGATGCCTCGCTCGCTGAGCGCGCCGCCGGCGGTGAGGCCGGGCGTGACCAGCGTGACTTTGATCGGATCAAGCAGCACATAGTCATCGGCCACATCGCCAAAGCCATGCCAATCCGCCTGTGGCTGCAGCACCCAATCAGCCGTGGTCAGCTGCTCGGCGCCGTCCGCTAGGGTCGGCTGCCAGATGCTGAACCACCAATCGTCGGCGCTCAGGTTCTGCCGCAGGTTGGCCAGGGCGCGGCGGAAGCTCAGCGCTTCGTCGAAGGTTTCCTGAATCAGCGAGCGCCCTGCCGGGCCTTCCATCATCGCCGAGGCAACGTCCAGGGAGGCGATGATGCCGTACTGCGGCGAGGTGGAGATGTGCATCATGAACGCTTCGTTGAAACGGTCGCGGTCGAGCTGGCGAGCGCCGCCGTCCTGCACATGAATCATCGACGCCTGGCTGAACGCGGCGAGCAATTTGTGGGTGGAATGGGTGGTGAACACCAGCGGCCCGTCTTCGGTGCGCGAGGTGCCCATGCCGTAACGGCCGGCGTAGAACTCGTGGAAGGCGGCATAGGCGTACCAGGCTTCGTCGAAGTGCAGCACTTCCACGCTGTCGCCAACGGTTTGCTTGATCAGCTCGGCGTTGTAGCACAGGCCGTCGTAGGTGGAGTTGGTCACCACCATCAGCTTCACCTTCGGCTCGCGGCCACGGGCGAGCGGGCTGGCGTCGATCTTGGCCTGGATCGATTCGCGGCTGAACTCGCTCAGCGGGATCGGGCCGATGATGCCCAGCTCGTTACGCTCCGGGCTCAGGTACAGCGGGATGGCGCCGGTCATGATGATCGAATGCAGAATCGACTTGTGGCAGTTGCGGTCAACCAGCACCAGGTCGTCGCGGCCGACCATCGAGTGCCAGACGATCTTGTTCGCCGTCGAGGTGCCGTTGATGACGAAGTAGGTGTGGTCGGCGCCAAAATTGCGTGCCGCGCGGGCTTCAGCTTCGGCCAGCGGGCCGGTGTGGTCGAGCAACGAACCGAGCTCCGGCACCGATACCGAGAGGTCCGAGCGCAAGGTGTTCTCGCCGAAAAACTGGTGAAACGCCTGGCCCACCGGACTCTTGCGATATGCCACGCCGCCGCCATGGCCGGGCGTGTGCCAGGAATAGTTGGACTCGGCGGTGTGCTGCACCAGTGCTTTGAAAAACGGCGGCAGCAAACCATCCAGATAAATACGTGCGGCGCGGGCCACCTGGCGCGCCAGGAACGGCACGGTGTCTTCGAACAGATAAAGCAAACCGCGCAGATGATTGAGATCGGCCATGGCCTCGACCGGCGCGTTCTCGATGGTCACCTGCTCACCCAAGGCGAAAATCGGCAACTGCGGCGCACGCACCCGAGCGGCGCGGATCAGCTCGATCACATCGTGCAGCAAACGCTGGTTTTCCCCTGCCCCTTCAGCGGCCACCAGAATGCAGGCCAGGCCGTGGTGCGTGGAGGCCACGATGCGCCCTTCGGTAGAGCTGGCGGTGGAAATGATGGTGAAGCCTTCCAACTCCAGCTCACGGGCAATTTCCCGCACACGGTCGCCGGCCACGGTATCGGCCTTGATATCGCGGTGCACGATGAGAACGGGAAACTTGAGGTCTTTATACATGCTGTTATCGCCTGAAGAGTTACCGGGCCGGGCCCGTGCAGCCCTCAGGGTAGAGACTCGACAGAACGCGCGTAACCCCCTGCGTCGGGGGCTGTACGAAAACGTCGCACGCGGATAATTCAGCAGGAAATAGCGCAGGTGAATGTGGGCAAAAAGCATCGCGGCTAAAGCCGCTCCCACAGCGGGGATGGGGGGCGCATCGAGAATTTTTGAAGAAAGGTGCGAACCGTAGGAGCTAGCTTGCTAGCGAACCCTGCAAACTTTTTTTAGAAAGTAGTTTCCAGGGTTCGCGACCAAGGTCGCTCCTACAAAAACCTTATGCGGTTTCGGCGGGCTCGGCTTCCACTGCCGGCGCATCCATTTGCACCCACAGCGGCA
This sequence comes from Pseudomonas sp. AC229, assembly GCF_979254655.1. Classification (NCBI taxonomy): domain Bacteria; kingdom Pseudomonadati; phylum Pseudomonadota; class Gammaproteobacteria; order Pseudomonadales; family Pseudomonadaceae; genus Pseudomonas; species Pseudomonas sp. AC229. The sequence continues at coordinate 89,593 of NZ_CEEDHK010000017.1, read as the reverse complement.
GCGCACCAGAGGCTTTTTCCAGCAGCCCCATGCGCACGGCATGAGCGGCCAGTTCTTCTTCGTTGGCGCGAATCACACGGGTACGCGGGCGGTCGGCCGGCAAGCGGCGAATCTCGCTGGCCTGGTTGGCGCCACCATTGCCGCCGTTGCCGTCGGAGGCGTTGCCGGCCAGCGACAGGCTGGTCTGGCCGCCAGTCATGCTCAGATAAACGTCGGCAAGAATCTCGGCGTCGAGCAAGGCGCCGTGCAGTTCGCGGCCGGAGTTGTCGACGCCGTAGCGTTTGCACAGGGCGTCGAGGTTGTTGCGCTGCCCCGGGTGACGTTCCCGGGCCATCATCAGGGTGTCGAGCACGCTGCAGTGCTCGGTGATGTCGGCGCGGTCGTCCTGGCCCAGCAGGGCAAATTCGTTGTTGATAAAGCCGATGTCGAACGCGGCGTTGTGGATGATCAGTTGCGCGTCTTTGATGAACTCGAAGAACTCGTCGGCCACTTCCTTGAAGCGCGGTTTGTCGGCGAGGAATTCGTCAGTAATACCGTGAACCGCGATGGCGCCTTCGTCGCTTTGGCGATCGGGCTGCAGGTACACGTGGAAATGCCGGCCGGTGAGGCGGCGGCCGATCAGTTCAACACAACCGATTTCGATAACCCGGTGGCCATCGGTTACCGGCATACCGGTGGTTTCGGTATCCAGTACTACGCTACGCATGTTTGATTCCTCGTACTTCATCGACGCCGCGGTTGGCCAACTGGTCGGCCCGCTCGTTGCCGGGGTGGCCGGTGTGGCCGCGCACCCACTTCCAGGTCACGGTGTGGCGGTTGACCTGTTCGTCCAGCGCCTGCCAGAGGTCGGCATTCTTAACCGGCTGCTTGGCGGCGGTTTTCCAGCCGCGCTTTTTCCAGTTCACCAACCACTCTTTCATGCCTTTCATTACATATTCGGAGTCGGTGACCAGCAGCACTTCGCATGGGCGTTTGAGCTCTTCCAGGCCGCGAATGGCGGCGGTGAGTTCCATGCGGTTGTTGGTGGTGTTGGCTTCGCCGCCCCACAGTTCCTTTTCCACGCCTTTGAACACCAGCAACGCGCCCCAGCCGCCAGGGCCAGGGTTACCTTTGCAGGCGCCGTCGGTGAAGATTTCGATCTGTTCGCTCATGAATCCTGCTGCTTGTGTGTCACGGTTTTGAATCACGCCGGCTGACTTTGGCCACCGGCATGGGCATCAGCTTGCCCATCGGCGCTCGCTGTGCCTGACGCAAGGGGCGCAAGCCGATAACCAGCTTGCGCGCCACTAATAGATAGAAGCCTGCTCCCGGCATTTGCCAGGCCCCGCCCCACTGCTCAAGACGGCTGAGGCGCGATTGCCAGGCTGGCGAGGCAAGCGGCGGACGATAGCACCCGAAGCGGCGTTTCTCCAGCGCGAAACCCAGCAGGCGCAGCCAGTCGGTGACCCGGTTGGGGGCGATGCAACGGGCATCGCCAAGGGCGTCGCGGGCGAACACGTGACGCAGGCCCCAGGTGCTCCAAGGGTTGATGCCGATGATGATCAGGTGCCCGCCCGGTCGCACGCTGCGGGCGGCTTCGCGCAGCAGACCGTGGGGCGAAAGGCAGAAGTCCAGGCCGTGTTGCAGCACCAGCACGTCGGCGGCAGATTCGGTGAGCGGCCAGGCTTGTTCTTCGCAAACAATCTCGGCGCCTGGCAATGGCGCGCCGACGTGAACGCAGCGTTGAATCTGTTTGGCGCCGGACGGTTTGTCGGCGTGTGGGCCGTAATGCACCAGGTAGCCGCCAAAGAACCGCGCCAGTTCGTCTTCCAGCAAGCGCCGTTCTTCGCCGAGCATCATTTGCCCCAGCGGGCCGTCGAGCCAGCCGCGCGCGGCGCTGATCAGCTCGAGCCATTCGGGGTCAGCTTGGGCGAAGGCCTTGTCAGTCATAACCGTTCCTCACTTCATGGGCACCGCATTGCGGGCACAGCACCAGACCGCGCGAAAAACCAATAAGATGCGTCGTCACCGTCAGCTTAGCGACCGCGCCATGATACAGATCGATGCCCTACCCGCTTTCAACGACAACTACCTCTGGTTGTTACAAGACACTGCCACGCAGCGCTGCGCGGTGGTCGATCCCGGCGATGCTGCCCCGGTGCTGGCCTGGTTGAAGGCCAATCCCGGTTGGCAGTTGAGCGACATTCTGGTGACCCATCACCATTTCGACCACGTCGGCGGCGTGGAGCAATTGAAAACCGCCACCGGGGCGAAGGTCTATGGCCCCTCGCAGGAAAATATTCCCGGCCGCGACGTGGCGCTCGACGACGGCGATCAGATTGAAGTGCTCGGCCTCAACCTGCGCATTTTTACCGTGCCCGGCCACACCCTCGGCCACATTGCCTACTACGCGGCCAGTGCGCCGACCGAAGCCAGCGTGCCGCTGCTGTTCTGTGGCGACACCCTGTTCGCCGGCGGCTGCGGGCGCTTATTCGAGGGTACGCCAGAGCAAATGTTCAGCTCCCTGGGCCGCCTGGCCGCGCTGCCCGACGACACGGCTATTTACTGCACCCACGAATACACCCTTAGCAATTTGCGCTTCGCCCAGGCCGTTGAGCCACAGAACGCCCAGATCAGTGCACGCCTGGCGCAAGTGACGGCGTGGCGCGAGCACGGGCAGATCAGCTTGCCGTCGAACCTGGCACTGGAACGGGCAACGAATCCGTTTTTGCGCGCCGAGGTTGCGAACGTGGTCGCAAAAATCGACGAACGGGACGGCGCGGCTCAACGCAAGCCTAGCGAGGTGTTTGCTCGCCTGCGGGCCTGGAAAGACCAGTTTTAAGTCCATTGCTGCCTAACAGGGCGGCCGGTTAAAACTTGACCACATTAGGCGGCGTTCCTAGAATCGCCCGATCTTTTTGCCTGGATCACACCCGCCGCCAATGCCGTCAATCGCCCAGAAGTCCCGGAAATTCGACACATTGGCCCGTCTGGCTCGTGCGCTCCCGGTTGTCTTCGCGGCCATTCTGGCGGGCTGCCAAAGCAGCGGCGGTCACACTCCCGGCACTTCCAGCCCCGTCACCCTGACCAGCCGCACCCAGCCGCCGGAATGGATGACCGACACCCCCGGCACCGACAAGCCCCAAGACATGTGGGACCGCATGCGTGCCGGCTTCAAGCTGCAAGATGAAATCGGCATCAATCCGCGCATCGAACAACAGCGCCTGTGGTTCGCCAGCAAACCCTCGTACCTGGAAAGCGCCAGCGGTCGCGGCAGCTTGTATATCCATTACGTGGTCGAGCGCCTCGAAGCCCACGACATGCCGCTTGAGCTGGCGCTGCTGCCGGTGATCGAAAGCTCGTACAACCCCTTCGCCCTGTCGCGCAGCGACGCGGTTGGCCTGTGGCAGTTCATCCCCTCCACCGGGCGCAACTTCAATTTGCAGCAGACCACTTGGTACGACGGCCGCCGCGACATTACGGCTTCGACCAACGCCGCCATCGAATACCTGTCGCGCCTGCATGAAATGTTCAACGGCGACTGGCTGCTGGCCCTGGCCGCCTACAACGCGGGCGAGGGCACCGTGAGCCGCGCCATCGAGCGCAACCAGCGCCTGGGCTTGCCGACCGACTACTGGAACCTGCCGCTGCCCAAGGAAACCCAGGACTACGTGCCCAAGCTGCTGGCCCTGTCGCAACTGGTGAATGCGCCAGCGGCGTATGGCATCAACCTCGACCCCATCGCCAACGAGCCCTACTTCGAAGTGGTGGAAATCGACAAGCCGATGGACCTCAGCCGCGTCGCCGCCATGGCCGATATCGATAAAGATGAGTTGATCCAGCTAAACCCGGCCTTCAAACGCAACATCACCCGTGGCGGCCCTTCGCACCTTTTAGTGCCGACCCAAAAAGCCGAACGCCTGACCACCTCGCTGGCGCAAATTCAGCCGAGCGACATCACCGAGTTTCAGGAATACCGCGTGCGCAAAGGCGACAGCCTGCATGGCATCGCCAGCCGCTATCAGCTCTCGTCAGCAGAATTGAAAGAAGCCAATGACCTGTCCGGCAACAAACTCAGCGTCGGCCAGACCCTGACCATTCCGCTGACCGCCGGCTCGGCGCCGTTGCCCTCGCCCTTCCCCTCCAGCAAGCCGACCGCCGTGGCCAGCAGCACCACCACCAGCGTCAAGCTCAAAAGCTACAAGGTGAAGAACGGCGACAACCTCTGGCAGATCGCCAAGGCCAACAAGCTGGACGTCGGCGACCTGCGCCGCTGGAACAACCTGCCAAACAACGCGGTAAAACCAGGGCAGACCCTGGCGCTACAAGGCACCCAGCAAGTGATCCGCAGCATCGCCAAGAACAGCCCGGCGCAGGGTCGCGAGACGGTCACCTATTACAAGGTGAAGAAAGGCGATTCGATGTACATGATCGCCAAGCGCTTCAACGTCGAAATGCAAAACCTCAAAACCTGGAACCCGAAGACCAGTCACGACCTCACTCCGGGCCAGACCCTCACGCTTTACCTCACCGACCGCTGATCAACGCGCCACCCAGCCTTATCGCAATGTAGGGCTGAGCATGATCAACAGCGTGCACACCAGGCCAACGATCCACACCAGCGACCGTTGCCAGTGCAAATCCCCCCAGTACAAAAACAGATACAGCACGCGGGCTACCACGAAGATCACCGCCAGGGTGTCGACAAAAAAGCCCATGGTTTGCGTACCGTGCGCCATCAGCACGGCGGCGGCGAACAGCATGAAGGCTTCGAAAGTGTTTTGGTGGGCAGCGTACGCACGGGCGCCGAAGCCGGTCAGGCGCGCTTGCTGGGCGCGGGGATGGTGATTGTCGTAACCGCCATCTTTTTTCATCTCGCGGGCCACCGGAACCTTGGCCACGTAAATCAGTAACGCGGTAATGAACACACACCAGAACGGCAGACTCATCGGTTGTTTTCCTTGTTATGGGGATGAGCCTGGAGTGTAGCCCGGCAATCGGACGCTTAGGTACGGCGGTGTAGCGGGAAGCGAGCGTTGCACTCGCCTCCCAGAGTGGCGCTTAGCCGAGATTGAGCAGCACGCGACCGACCATTTTCCCGGCCAGAATGCGCTGCAAAGCGGCGGGCAACTGCTGCAGGTTCACCTCTTCCACCAGCGGTTCGAGGTCGAGTTTCCACTGCAGCGACAGGCGATCCCACATTGAGGCTTTGACCACCATCGGCAGCTCGACCGAATCGACGCCCAGCAGGTTCACGCCGCGCAGAATGAACGGCATTACGCTGCCCTTGAAGCCAACGCCAGCGGTCAAACCGCAGCAGGCGACGCTGCCGCCGTATTGCAGGGCTTTGACTACGTTGAAAAGGATGTCGCCGCCCACGGTATCCACCGCGCCGGCCCATTGCTCTTTGAGCATGGCTTTGTCGGCGCCGGCTTGCAGGTCTTCCCGGCTGACAATCTGGCTAGCGCCCAAGCCTTGCAGAAACGCCGCCTGCTCCGCTTTACCGGTGGATGCCGCCACGGTGTAGCCCAAGCGCTTGAGCAGCACCACGGCAATGCTGCCGACGCCGCCCGTAGCGCCGGTGACCAGCACCGTGCCGCTGTCCGGGCGCAGGCCGGCTTGTTCGAGTTTGTCGACGCACAGCGCGGCGGTCAGGCCAGCAGTGCCGAGCACCATGGATTCACGCAGCGACAAACCCTGCGGACGCTTGATCGCCCACGCCGCTGGAATGCGAATGTACTGGCCGAAGCCGCCGGCGGTGTTCATGCCCAGGTCGTAGCCGGTGACGATCACTTCATCGCCAACGGAAAACTCGCCAACGCTGGATTCCTCCACCACGCCAGCGGCGTCGATGCCCGGCGTGTGCGGGAAGTTACGGGTGACGCCACGGTTGCCGCTGGCCGACAGCGCGTCTTTGTAGTTGAGCGACGAGTAATGCACACGAATCAGCAACTCGCCGGCTGGAAGGTCCGCGGTGTCTCGCTCAATCACCTGCGGCTCGAACACGCCAGCCACTTCACTGACTTGTAGTGCGTTGAACTTACTCATATCGCTCTCCTGCGTTAGCTCTTGTTATTGAACGCGCGACGCGGTGCCGGACCGGTGAGTTACCAGAAGCGTTGCTGTTGCAAGCGGCTCAGCCAAGTCAACAACAGGCGGTCAACCGACAGGCTCGCTGCCAGACCGACCCGCTCCGGCAGGCTTTTCTTGTGCGCGTAATGCAAGTGGTACACGTCGGCGGTTTTCGCTTTGGTGGCGATGTATTCATCGCTGGTCATCAGCTCATCCACCAGTTTTTTGCCCAGCGCGGCCTGGCCCAGCCAAACCTCGCCCGTGGCGATTTCGTCCATCTGCAACTGCGGGCGGTAGCTGGCGACGAAGTCTTTGAACAGCTCGTGGGTAATTTCCAGGTCTTGCTGGAATTTCTCGCGACCCTTCTCGGTGTTCTCGCCAAATACCGTCAGCGTGCGTTTGTATTCGCCAGCGGTGAGCACTTCAAAATCAACGTCGTGTTTCTTCAGCAAGCGGTGCACGTTGGGCAACTGCGCCACCACGCCAATCGAACCCAGAATGGCGAACGGCGCGGAGATAATTTTCTCGCCGATGCACGCCATCATGTAGCCGCCGCTAGCGGCGACTTTGTCTACGCATACCGTCAGCGGCACGCCGGCCTGACGGATGCGCGCCAGTTGCGACGATGCCAGACCATAACTGTGGACCATTCCGCCGCCGCTCTCCAGGCGCAGCACCACTTCGTCTTTGGCTGTGGCCAGAGTAAGCAATGCGGTCACTTCGTGGCGCAGCGCGTCGGTGGCGGAGGCTTTGATGTCGCCATCGAAATCCAGCACGTAAACACGCGGTTTCGCCTCGGGGTTTTTCTTCGCCAGTTTGTCGGCCTTGGCCTGAGCCTTGTGCAGAACCTTCAGTTGGTCCTTGCTCACGATCGAGCCTTGCAGACGCTCGTGCAGCGCTTTATAGAAGTCGTTAAGTTTATGGACCTCCAATTGCCCGCTACGTTTACGGCCTTTTCCACGCAGCGCGGCGATGGTCAGCAGCACCACCACAATGGCCACCACCACGGTGAACGTCTTGGCCAGAAAGCCAGCGTAATCGGCTAGAAACTCCACGCGTTTTTCCTCGATAAACCTGATAAGCGCCCGGCATCGGGCGGCGAGTACGGGCTCAAGCATACCGACGCAACCCTGGCCCGACCAGCCGCGCAAAGCGGCCGTTTGTTACCGGTTCGTGCGTCTCGCTTACGCCATAGAGCGCTGTGATAGCGATTCAAACAAGCGTATGTTTTTTCGTTGACAGGCCCACCCTATCCTCATACCCTCGCGAAACTTTCACCGTAGCGGGATGACGCTCACGTGGGCAGCATTTATATGATTCGCCATGGCCAGGCTTCCTTTGGCGCCGACGATTACGACGTGCTGTCCGAGCGCGGTGTGCAGCAAGCCGAAATTCTCGGCCGGCACCTGGCGCAGCTCGACGTCCGCTTCGATCGTTGCCTGGCCGGCAGTCTTCTGCGTCAGCAGCACACCGGCAAATCGGCCCTCGCCCAACTTCAGGCCGCTGGCATTGCCACGCCAGAGCTGGAAACCGATGAAGCCTTCAACGAGTTCGACGCCGACGCCGTGATTCGCGCGCTGCTCCCCGACCTGCTTCCCGAAGAACCCCACGCCCTTGAAACCCTGCGCAACGCGGCACAAAACCGTGGCGAGTTTCAGCGCCTGTTCGCCCTGCTGATCGGCCGCTGGATTTCCGGCGACCATCCCAAACCGGGCCTGCAAAGTTGGAAGGAATTCGTTGAACAAGTGGAAGGCGGTCTGGCGCGGATTCTCGAACGTGCGTCGAGCAAAGACAGCGTCGCCGTATTCACATCAGGCGGCACCATTACCGCCATGCTGCATCTCATTACTGCAATACCGGCAGCGCAAGCTTTCGAGCTGAACTGGCAAATCGTCAACACCTCGCTCAACCGCTTCAAGTTCCGCGGTCGCGAGGTGGCACTGGCTTCCTTCAACAGTCACGCGCATTTAGAGCTGTTGAAGGCGCCGGAACTCATCACTTTCCGCTGAGTTCCGGACTACTGTGGCCCGCAAGGCCGCGCGTAACCCAAGAAAACTATAAAGGATCGAATCATGACCACAGTTGCTGACATCGCAAAAACCATGCAGTCCAAATTCAACGCTTCCGCTGCTGCCGGCCTGGACCTGGTATTCGGTTTCAAAATCGAAGACGGCGAAGACTTCTACCTGACCGTGAAAGACGGCACCTGCGACCTGACCGAAGGCACCGCGCCGAACGCCAACGTCACCCTGATCATGAACACCGAAACCCTGGCCGGCATCACCTCCGGTGAAACCGACGGCATGCAGGCGTTCATGGGCGGCAAACTGCGCGCTGAAGGCGACATGATGCTGGCCATGAAACTGGGCGAACTGTTCCCGGTTTAAGGCGATTTAGCGTCTACGCTAGATGACAAACCGGAGTCTTTGGACTCCGGTTTTTTTTCGTCTGCGCGCTGTCTGTGGCGTGGGTTGTAGCCGGCAATCAGGCCGGATGATTATGCAAAAACACGCTCACCAATAAGGGCCCGCGCGGCTTGTGAGGCCTGCGGCACGGCATTAGATTAGCCAATAATCTAAGGCCCTCATTATAAGTAGAAGGGATAAGTATGGCGCTTACCGACCAGTCCACCCGAATCCGTAATGGCGAAGAACTCGACGCCGCCGTTATCGACCCGTACTTGAAGGCGCACATTCCAGGTCTGACTGGCACGCCGGTAATCAGCCAATTCCCCGGCGGCGCCTCGAACCTCACCTACTTGCTCGAATACCCGAATCAGGAATTTGTGCTGCGCCGTCCGCCGTTTGGCCACAAAGCCAAATCGGCCCACGACATGGGCCGCGAATTCCGCATTCTCAACCAGCTCAACGACGGCTTCCCGTACTGCCCGAAAGCCTACGTGCACTGCACCGATGAGAGCGTGATCGGCGCCGAGTTCTACGTGATGGAACGCGTCAACGGCATCATCCTGCGCACCGACATGCCGCCTGAGCTGAATTTCAGCCCCGAGCAAACCCGCGAGCTGTGCAAGAACTTCGTCGACAAGTTCGTCGAACTGCACAACGTCGACTACAACGCCTGCGGCCTCGGCGATCTGGGCAAACCGGAAGGCTACGTAGAGCGGCAGATTGGCGGCTGGACCGACCGTTACGAAAAAGCCATGACCCCCGACGCGCCGACCTGGGACGTGGCCAAAGCCTGGCTGCGCGAGAAGATGCCCGCCGACCACCACAAGCCGGCGATCGTGCACAACGACTACCGCCTGGACAACGTGATTCTCGACCCCAGCAACCCGACGCAAATCATCGGCGTGCTGGACTGGGAACTGACCACCATCGGCGACCCGCTGATGGACCTGGGCAACACCCTCGCCTACTGGATCGATGCAGCCGACCCGGCGCCGATGCAAATGATGCGTCGCCAACCGAGCCATGCGCCGGGCATGTTTACCCGCCAGGAATTCGCCGATTACTACGGCGAGCGCGCCGGCGTTGAAGTGAAGAACCTCGACTTCTACTACACCTATGGCCTGTTCCGTCTAGCCGGCATCGTGCAGCAGATTTACTACCGCTACTTCCATGGCCAAACCCAGGACAAACGCTTCGCCTCGTTCATTCAACTGAACAAGCTGCTGGAGCAAGCGAGCCTGCAGGTCATCAACAAGTCCACGCTGTAATCATGCGCAACCCGCCGCCCGGCTCTCGGCTGGCGGCGGGTTCAGCCACCTGGTCGTCGCTAACCCGACGCTTATAAAAACCCGCAATCAGGGGAACCCCATGTCCAAGACCACTCTGTTCGACCTCGACGGCAAAGTCGCTTTCGTGTCCGGCGCCAGCCGCGGCATCGGTGAGTCCATCGCCAAATTGCTGGCCCAGCAAGGCGCGCACGTGATCGTTTCGAGCCGCAAAATCGAAGGCTGCCAGGCCGTGGCCGACGCCATCATTGCCGACGGCGGCAAAGCCACCGCCATCGCCTGCCACATTGGCGAGATGGAACAGATTCAGAACGTGTTCGCCCAGATTCGCGAGCAGTTCGGCCAACTGGACATTCTGGTCAACAACGCCGCCACCAACCCGCAGTTCTGCAACGTGCTGGACACCGACCTGTCGGCCTTCCAGAAAACCGTGGACGTGAACATTCGCGGCTACTTCTTCATGTCCATCGAAGCCGGCAAGCTGATGCGTGAAAAAGGCAAAGGCAGCATCATCAACGTGGCCTCGATCAACGGCGTATCGCCGGGCGTGTTCCAGGGCATCTACTCGGTGACCAAGGCCGCCGTGATCAACATGACCAAAGTGTTCGCCAAGGAATGCGCGCAATTCGGCATTCGCTGCAACGCCCTGCTGCCGGGCCTGACCGACACCAAATTCGCCTCGGCGCTGGTTAAGAACGACGCCATTTTGAATACCGCGCTGCAACAGATTCCGCTCAAGCGAGTGGCAGATCCGAGCGAGATGGCGGGCACTGTTTTGTATTTGGCTAGCGATGCTTCCAGCTACACCACGGGTGTGGCGCTCAACGTCGACGGCGGTTTCCTTTCGTAACTAACCGATCGGCTGCGCGTCGGCGTGGCTGCGTTAAAAAAAGACTTTGAATGCTCATGGGCAACAGCCCACTGCGCTTCAAAGTCTTTTTTTGCCTTGCCTCTTCTAGCTCGCTCGATCTTGATCGGCGTGGGTTCGCGAACGTTCTACATTCGACCCCACGGCGCAAACCTCACTTCTTGGTCAACGCCTCCAGACACCGCCCGGTCAACTGGGTGAAGCGCTGAAACGCCACAAACTGTTCATGCTTCAGCGCCCGACCGGATATGCGGCTGTCGGCGTAGAGCACGCCGATTTGCCGATTGCCGGCCAGCAACGGGGCGATGAAGAACATGCCTTGGCCGAGCCATTGGCGAATCGGTTGGGTGACCAGTTCGTTGAGGTTGTAGCTGGCCGGCACGCCCATCCACAGCGCTTCGCGGTGACGCAGCACGTAGCTGAAAATGTGCGGCTGTTCGGCCTGTTCGGCGGGCAAGACGAAGTCGCTGAGCCAGCGTTCAGTCTTTTCGCCCACCGCGCGCTTGGCTTTAAAGCGTGTCTGCTCGTCGGCCAATACCGCCAGCATCACGCGTTCCAGGCCAGCGCCTTGGTGCAGGCCTTTGAACAGTGTATCGAGAATCAGGCCCACGTCGGCGCGTTTGGAGACCATCATGCCGAGGTCTTGCAGCGCCTGTTGCAAGATCAGCAGGTTGGGTTGCAGCAGCCGCGCCTTGCGCTGTTCCTGTTGGGTGCGGATTAGCTCCGGGTCGGTGGAGGGAATCAGCCGGCACAAGGAACTGGCGCCAAACGTCGCCGCCACTTTTACCGCTTCGTCGGCACTGTCGAGCACTTGTTGCAGCGCTTCTTGCGGCGTCACGCCGATAAAGTTCGCCATCTGCTCGATGAGGCCTTCCATTTCCGGCGAATCCCAGCCTTCCAGCGCCGCTTCGCTGATGCGCGCGCCCAGGTGCACGGCGAACGCGGCGGGGTCGTTATGGTTGCTGGTGTTGTGCGCCAGGCTGGCAATTTCGCCGAGGTTCCAGCTTTTCACCAGGCCTTGGGTCAATTGCCGAAAACTGGTGCCCAGCACTTCGCGCACTACTTCGTCTTCGTTGACGCCCGGACGCGCCAAGGCGGCGCCCAATTCATCGGCTTGCTCACCGCCGCAGCCCCAGAACGCCAGTGCGCCGAGGTGGTAGAGCAACGCGGCAATAAACACTTCTTCCTGGTGCTTGGTCAGCACGTAACCGGCCATGTTGCGGGCTTGCACGGCGGCGTGAAACGAGCGGGCCAGCAGTTCGTGCAGTTGCTCGCTGGAAGCGCGCCCCAGCAAGCCGTCAATCAGGCTGACAGACAAACCAATCAACCGCACGTTGTCGAAACCAATCAGCACAATGGCGCGCGAAATGGTCCGAATCTGTTCCTGGGCGGGGTTGTAGTAAACGCTATTGCCGACGCGCAGCACTTTGGAGGTTAACGACGCGTCGCGCAGCAACACATCGGCCAATTGCTGCACCGACGATTTTTCTGCCTGGGCCAGGCGGTGCAAGTCCTGCACTACGGCGGCCAATGCCGGTAACTCGGCTTGATTCAAACGATCGATCCATGACTGCAATCCATGGGTGCGTGTTGCCAAGATGAAAACCTCGCGGAACATTCTTTCATTGTCGCCATTAGCCTCTGAAACCGGCCTCTGGGCTTTCTCTTTTTCCAGCGGATACAAGCTGTTACTGTACGGCCACGAAGCTCAATGCCGCTACGGAACGGACCACCTAGCCTGATGCGTTGCCTCCTTTCGCTACTCTTGAGTCTGGCTCTGTGCGTTCCCGCTTTCGCCTCCATCAGCGAAAGCCATGGGTATGCGCAATTCGGCACACTCAAATATCCCGCCAGTTTCACTCACTTCGATTGGGTTAACCCAGACGCGCCCAAAGGCGGCACGATTCGAGTGATGGCATTTGGCACCTTCGACACTCTAAACCCTTATACATTTAAAGGTAGCAGCCCTTCGTCTACTCCCAACTTTGCCCAATATGGCATTGGCGAATTAAACGAACCGCTGATGGCCGGCACCGGCCAGTACGACCCTTCCGGCGATGAGCCGGCGTCCAGTTATGGGTTGATTGCCAAGTCGGTGGAATACCCCGAGGACCGCAGCTGGGTGGTGTTCAACTTGCGCCCTGAAGCGCGCTTCAACGACGGCAAACCGGTCACCGCCTTCGACGTGGCGTTTTCCTACCGCACGCTGCTCAAGCAAGGTCATCCGCAATACCGCACCAACCTGCAGGAAGTGGCGCGGGTCGATATCCTCAATCGCCACCGCATTCGCTTCGTGCTCAAGCGCGCCGGCAACCCACTGTTGATTCTGCGCCTCGGCGAGCTGCCTATTTTGCCGCAGCATTACTGGAAAGACCGCGACTTCAAAGCCACCACCTTCGACGCCCCGGTAACCAGCGGCCCGTACCGAATCACCGAGATCACGCCTGGCCGCAGCCTGGTGTTCGAGCGCGTAAAAGACTGGTGGGGCGCTGATTTGCCGGTGAACCGTGGCAAGTACAACTTCGACCGCATGGAGGTCGAGTTCTACCGTGACAGCGATGTTGCCTTCGAAGCCTTCAAGGCCGGCGAATTCGATTTTTATATCGAGCATCAGGCTAAAAACTGGGCCAACGGTTACCGCTTCCCGGCCGTTAAACGCGGTGACGTGATCCGCGCGCAAATTCCCCATCAAATTCCCACGCAGACCCAGGGGCTGTTCATGAACAGCCGGCGCACGACCTTTGCCGATGAAAAGGTGCGTGAAGCCATGGGCCTGATGCTCGATTTCGAGTGGACCAATCGCACCCTCTTCAACGATTCCTACACCCGCGCCAGCAGCTATTTCCCCAACAGCGAGTTCAGCGCTACCGGTAAGCCCGAAGGCCGCGAGTGGCTGCTGCTGTCACCGTTCCGCGAGCAATTGCCCGCCCGCTTGTTTACCGAACCGTTCGCGGTGCCGAAAACCCAGGGCGGCGGCATTCCGCGGGAAACCCTCAGGCGCGCGCTGGGTCTACTGGCCGACGCCGGCTGGAAGCTCAACGGCCAGCGTCTGCAAAATGCCAAGGGCGAACCGCTGCGCTTCGAGCTGCTGCTGGTCAACCCCAACCTTGAGCGCATTCTCCAGCCGTATGTGGAAAACCTCGCCAGCATTGGCGTACAGGCAAACTTGCGCACCGTCGACCGGGCGCAATATAAACAGCGGCTGGACCAATTCGACTTCGACATGATTCTGATGACGCTGCAGCAAAACCTCAGTCCCGGCCTCGAACAATGGCAGTACTTTCACTCCAGCCAGGCCAGCGTCAAAGGCAGCAAAAACTACGCGGGCGTTCGCAGCCCGGTGGTCGACAGCTTGCTCGAAAGCCTGCTGGCAGCCCAAACCCGCGATGAACAGGTGGCCGCCACCCGCGCCCTGGACCGCGTGCTGCTGTCGCAGCACTACATGATTCCCAACTGGTACCTCAACTACCACCGCCTGGCGTACCGCAACCGGTTCGCCTCCGTCACCACGCCGCCTTACACCCTCGGGTTGCGCGCCTGGTGGCTGAAGCCCACGGAGAAGGCTTTATGACTTTGTTTTTGCGCACCGTGCTGCGCGTTGGCAGCGGCGCTCTGCTCGCCGGTCTATGCCTGACAGCCGCAGCGGCGCCGCAACATGCCATTACCCTGTACGACGAAGCACCCAAATACCCCGCCAACTTCAAACACTTCGACTACGTAAACCCCGACGCCCCCAAAGGCGGCACCCTGCGCCTTGCCGGCAACGGCGGCTTCGACAGCCTCAACCCGTTCATTCCCAAAGGCGTATCGGCCGATCAACTGGGCTTGCTCTACGACAGCCTCACCTACCATTCCCCCGACGAGCCGTTCACCGAGTACGGGTTGATCGCCGAGAAAATCGAGAAGGCCGCCGACGACAGTTACGTGCGCTTCTTTATCAACCCGAAGGCGCGCTTTAACGACGGCACGCCCGTCACCGCAGACGACGTGATTTTCACCTTCAACACCCTGCTGAAAAACGGCGACCCGATGTACCGCAACTACTACGCGGACGTCGACACCGTGGTGGCCGAAACGCCGCTGACCGTGCGCTTTAACTTCAAGCACGCCGGCAACCGCGAGCTGCCGTTGATCATCGGCCAACTGCAAATTCTGCCGAAACATTGGTGGGCGACCCGTGACTTCAACAAAGCCAACCTGGAAGTGCCGCTGGGCAGCGGCCCGTATCGCATTACCCAGGTATCGCCGGGCAGCAGCATCCGCTACGAACGCAACCCCAACTGGTGGGCCAAAGACCTGCCCGTAACGCGCGGCTACTACAACTTCGACACCGTGCAGATCGACTACTACCGCGACATGTCGGTAGCGCTGGAGGCGTTCAAGGCCGGCCAATTCGACTTCAACCTTGAGTACTCCGCCAAAGACTGGGCCACCGGCTATGACTGCCCGGCCCTGCGCGATGGCCGCATCGTTAAAGAAGCCCTGCCCAACCACAACTCGGTGGGCATGCAGTCGTTTGCTTTCAACATCCGCCGGCCGAAATTCCAGGACCCGCGCGTTCGCGAAGCCATCAGCTTGTTGTTCGATTTCGAATGGTCGAACAAGCAGTTGTTCTTCAGCTCCTACAAGCGCAACAGCAGCTACTTCGAAAACTCCGACATGGCCGCCCACGAGCTGCCCGATGCGGCCGAGCTGAAACTGCTCGAACCGCTGCGCGGCAAAGTGCCCGACCAAGTGTTCACCGAGGTGTTCCGCCCGCCCGTGTCGTCGGGCGACGGCATGATTCGCGAGCAAAAGCGCAAGGCCTACAAGCTGCTGTTGGATGCCGGCTACAAGATTGAAAACGACAAAATGGTCGGCCCCGACGGCAAGCCGCTGGCCTTCGAGTTCATGCTGTACCAACTGAACATGGAGCGCATTCTGCTGCCGTTTATGCGCAACCTGGCCGAGTTGGGCATCGACATGCAGATCCGCCGTGTCGACGCCTCACAGTTCGTCAACCGCCTGCGCTCGCGTGATTTCGACATGACCAACGCCACCTGGGGCCAGTCCAACTCGCCGGGCAACGAACAGCGCGAGTATTGGCATTCCAGCAGCGCCGACAGCCCCGGCAGCCGCAACTTCATCGGCCTGCGCGACCCGGCCATCGACGAGTTGGTCGACGGCCTGATTCGCTCCGACTCGCGCCAAAGCCTGAT
Organism: Pseudomonas sp. AC229; assembly: GCF_979254655.1. Taxonomy (NCBI): domain Bacteria; kingdom Pseudomonadati; phylum Pseudomonadota; class Gammaproteobacteria; order Pseudomonadales; family Pseudomonadaceae; genus Pseudomonas; species Pseudomonas sp. AC229. The sequence goes on along the minus strand of NZ_CEEDHK010000017.1, from coordinate 73,782 downwards.
CACGCACGCACGCGCCCTCGACCGCGTGCTGCTGTGGGGCAACTATGTGATTCCCAACTACTATATCGACACCTGGCGCATCGCCCGCTGGAACAAATTCGGCCGGCCCGCCATCACGCCGAAATATGATTTTGGCCTGATGACCTGGTGGCAAACCCGCGAGACCGCCGAGGGCACCTCCCCAGCGGCAGCGCCGGCCACCACCGATGCCGCGCCGCCCGAAGCGGCCCCACAGGATTCCCAATAAATGCTTGCCTACATTCTGCGGCGCCTGCTGCTGATTATTCCGACGTTGCTGGGCATCTTGCTGCTCAACTTCATCATCATCCAAGCCGCACCGGGCGGGCCGGTAGAGCAGATGATCGCCAAGCTGGAAGGCTTCGAAGGTGCCACCAGCCGCATCTCCGGCGGCGGCGCCGAAGTGTCGGTGGCCGGCTCCAACTACCGGGGCGCGCAAGGTTTGGACCCGGAGCTGGTGAAAGAAATCGAGAAAATGTACGGCTTCGACAAATCAGCGCCGGAGCGTTTCTGGCTGATGCTCAAAAGCTATGCGCAGCTCGATTTCGGCAACAGCTTCTTCCGCGACGCCAAGGTGGTCGACCTGATCGTGGAGAAAATGCCGGTGTCCATTTCCCTCGGGTTATGGAGCACACTGATCATGTACTTGGTGTCCATTCCGCTGGGCATCGCCAAAGCCATGCGCAACGGCAGCACCTTTGACGTGTGGACCAGCTCGGCGATCATCGTCGGCTATGCGATTCCGGCGTTTCTGTTTGCCATTCTGCTGATCGTGCTGTTTGCCGGCGGCAGCTATTACGACTGGTTTCCCCTGCGCGGGCTGACGTCGAATAACTTCGACCAGATGAGCATGGGCGGGAAAATTCTCGACTACTTCTGGCACTTGGTGCTGCCGGTCATGGCGCTGGTGATCGGTAACTTCGCCACCCTCACCTTCCTGACCAAAAACAGCTTTCTCGACGAGATCAACAAACAGTACGTGGTCACCGCGCGGGCCAAGGGCCTGACCAACAACGCGATTCTGTACGGCCATGTATTTCGCAACGCCATGCTGCTGATCATCGCCGGCTTTCCTGCCGCCTTTATCAGCATCTTTTTCACGGGCTCGCTGATGATCGAAGTGATCTTCTCCCTCGACGGCCTGGGCTTGATGAGTTTTGAGGCGGCGATCAACCGCGACTACCCCATCGTCTTCGGCACGCTGTTTATCTTCACCTTGCTAGGCCTGGTGGTGAAGTTGATCGGCGACATCACTTACACCTTGGTCGATCCGCGCATCGACTTCGCGAATCGGGAGGGTTGAGCATGGGCACTGCATTGAAAATGTCACCCCTCAACCGTCGCCGCTTCGAACGCCTGAAAGCGCACAAGCGCGGCTGGTGGTCGCTGTGGCTGTTTCTTGTGCTGTTCGTGGCAAGCCTGGGCGCCGAGCTAATCGCCAACGACAAACCGCTGGTGGTGCATTACGACGGCGGCTGGTATTTCCCGGTATTCAAGCGCTATCCGGAAACCACGTTTGGCGGCGAATTTCCGCTGGAAGCGAACTACAAGAGCCCGTACATCCGCGAACTGATCGCCGAAAAAGGCGGCTGGACGCTGTGGCCACCGATTCCGTTCAGCTACTCCACCATCAACTACGACCTGAAAGTGCCGGCCCCCGCGCCGCCCTCAGCGGACAACCTGCTGGGCACCGATGACCAGGGCCGCGACGTGCTGGCGCGGGTGATTTACGGCTTCCGTATTTCCGTGTTGTTCGCCCTGACGCTGACCATTTTCAGCTCGGTGATCGGCGTGATCACCGGCGCGTTGCAAGGCTTCTATGGCGGTTGGGTCGACCTGCTCGGCCAGCGTTTTCTGGAAGTGTGGTCGGGGCTGCCGGTGCTGTATCTGCTGATCATTCTTGCCAGCTTTGTGCAGCCCAACTTCTGGTGGCTGCTGGGCATCATGCTGCTGTTCTCGTGGATGACCCTGGTGGACGTGGTGCGCGCCGAGTTCCTGCGTGGCCGTAACCTGGAATACGTGCGCGCCGCGCGGGCGCTGGGCATGGAAAACGGCGGCATCATGTTCCGCCACATTCTGCCCAACGCGATGATTTCCACCATGACGTTTATGCCGTTCATTCTCACTGGCGCCATCGGTACGCTGACCGCGCTGGACTTTCTCGGCTTCGGCCTGCCGGCCGGCTCGCCGTCGCTGGGTGAACTGGTGGCGCAGGGTAAATCCAACACCCAGGCGCCGTGGCTTGGCATCAGCGCCTTTGCCGTGCTGGGCCTGATGCTGACCCTGTTGGTGTTTATCGGCGAGGCTGCTCGCGATGCCTTCGACCCGAGGAAATAACATGGGCCAGACCCCTAAAACGCCGCCAAACACCGCGCCGGAAAATCTCATTGAAGTGCGCGACCTGGCCGTGGAATTCACCTCAGGCGCGAGCCGTCAGTGCGTGATCCAAGGCTTGAACTTTGATATTCGCCGTGGCGAAACCTTGGCGCTGGTTGGCGAAAGCGGCTCGGGCAAATCGGTGACGGCGCACTCCATTCTGCGCCTGCTGCCCTACCCGCTCGCGCGCCACCCGGCCGGCAGCATTCGCTATGCCGGGCACGACCTGCTGACCGTCAACGAAAAGAAACTCCGGCACATCCGTGGCAACCGCATTGCCATGATTTTCCAAGAGCCGATGACCTCGCTGAACCCGTTGCACAACATCGAAAAGCAAATCAACGAAGTGCTGGCCCTGCACAAAGGCCTGACCGGCAAAGCCGCGACCAAGCGCACCCTGGAATTGCTCGAACTGGTGGGCATTCCCGAGCCGCACAAACGCCTCAAAGCGCTGCCCCACGAATTGTCCGGCGGGCAACGCCAGCGGGTGATGATCGCCATGGCGCTGGCCAACGAGCCGGAGCTGCTGATCGCCGACGAGCCGACCACGGCGCTGGACGTCACCGTGCAGCTGAAAATTCTCGAACTGCTCAAAGATTTGCAGGCCCGCCTGGGCATGGCGCTGCTGCTGATTACCCACGATTTGAACCTGGTGAAACGAATTGCGCACCGGGTATGTGTCATGCAGCGCGGAGTGATCGTCGAACAGGCTTCATGCGATGAACTGTTCGACAATCCGCAGCATCCCTACACCCAGGAATTGCTCGGAGCCGAGCCCAGCGGTTCGCCGGTGGCCAACGCAGCCGGCAAGCCAGTGCTCGAAGTCGAAGACCTGCGGGTGTGGTTTCCGATCAAGAAAGGCGTGCTGCGCCATACGGTCGATCATGTGAAAGCGGTGGACGGCATCAACTTCAGCCTGCCCCAGGGCCAAACCCTGGGCATTGTGGGTGAAAGCGGTTCCGGCAAATCTACCCTCGGGTTGGCGATTTTGCGGCTGATTGGCAGCAAGGGCGTCATCCGCTTTCAAGGCCAGGACATGCACGGCCTGACCCAGCATCAAGTGCGGCCCTTGCGGCGGCAGATGCAGGTGGTGTTTCAGGACCCGTTTGGCAGCCTGAGCCCGCGGATGTCGGTGTGTCAGATCATTGGTGAAGGGCTGCGCATTCATAAGATGGGCAGTGAAGAAGAACAGGAGCAGGCAATAATCGATGCACTCCTGGAGGTAGGTCTGGATCCGGAAACCCGGCATCGCTACCCCCACGAGTTCTCCGGTGGGCAACGGCAGCGAATCGCCATCGCCCGGGCACTTGTGCTCAAGCCGGCGTTGATTCTGCTGGATGAACCCACCTCGGCACTGGACCGTACCGTGCAGCGTCAGGTGGTGGAATTACTGCGATCGCTGCAGCGCAAGTACAACCTGACCTACTTGTTCATCAGCCATGACCTGGCGGTGGTCAAGGCGCTGAGTCACCACTTGATGGTGGTCAAGCAAGGTCGGGTGGTGGAACAGGGGCCAGCCGAAGCCATCTTCGCCGCCCCGCAACACGTATATACGCAGCAGTTGCTGGAGGCCGCTTTCCTGGTCCCAGCCACTGCCGATTAATCCTTGAAAGCAGGAAGAGGAATAACACCATGGGTTTTCTCGCCGGTAAGCGCGTACTGATCGTCGGTGTCGCCAGCAAGCTGTCCATCGCATCCGGCATTGCTGCCGCCATGCATCGCGAGGGTGCTGAACTCGCCTTCACCTACCAGAACGAAAAGCTCAAAGGCCGCGTGGAAGAATTCGCCGCCGGCTGGGGCTCGAACGCCGACCTGTGCTTCCCGTGCGACGTGGCCAGCGACGAAGAAATCGCCAACGTGTTCGTTGAGCTGGGCAAAAAGTGGGACGGCCTGGACGTGATCGTTCACTCCGTCGGTTTCGCCCCTGGCGACCAACTGAACGGCGACTTCACCGAAGTGACCACCCGTGACGGTTTCCGCATCGCCCACGACATCAGCGCCTACAGCTTCGTGGCCCTGGCCAAAGCTGGTCGCGAAATGATGAAAGGCCGCAACGGCAGTCTGCTGACGCTTTCGTACCTGGGCGCCGAGCGCACCATGCCCAACTACAACGTGATGGGCATGGCCAAAGCCAGCCTGGAAGCGGGCGTGCGTTATCTGGCCGGCAGCCTTGGCCCGGAAGGCACCCGCGTAAACTGCATTTCGGCTGGCCCGATTCGCACCCTGGCGGCGTCCGGCATCAAAAGCTTCCGCAAAATGCTCGCCGCCAACGAAGCGCAAACGCCACTGCGCCGCAACGTGACCATCGAAGAAGTCGGCAACGTCGGCGCCTTCCTGTGCTCCGACCTGGCGTCGGGCATCAGCGGTGAAATCACCTACGTGGACGGTGGTTTCAACACCACGGCCATGGGTGCCATCGAAGAGTAAGAACGTTGGTGTGAAGAAGCCGCTCGATTGAGCGGCTTTTTTTTGCGTTTTTGTAGGAGCCACCTTGGTGGCGAACCCTGCGAACGGCATTCTCGATCACCGCTTGCACGCCCCTCTCCCCAGCCCTCTCCCGCAAGCGGGAGAGGGGGCCGAGCGAGTGGCGTCGCTGGCAGTCGTCACCCCTCGCCCGCTTGCGGGAGAGGGGCTGGGGGAGAGGGGCCGTTGATCGTTGTGATCGCTCTACCCCCGCTCCTGAACCAACACCCAAGGCGCCACCACCACAGCCCACAGCGTCGGGTCACGGTCGAGCAGATCCTGCGCCACCTCTGCTTCCACCTTACTCACCACGCCACCGGCCAACCATTGCGCCACCTGGGCGCCGTTGTCTTGCGCAAAGCCCATGGCCACTTCGATCAAGTCACTGCCCGGCGCCACCCACAGCAAGGCGCCACGGGCGAAGAAGGGTTGCAGTTCCTGCCAGGTGATCGGGGCGGTTTCGCCTAGCAACTTGGCGTAAAGCGGGTCAATGGCGTCGGTCATTAGGGGCTCTTTTGTTCGACAAGATGTAAATGGCGGCCAAGCCGCCGGGCGGCAATGATAGCGGCGTTTGCCGGCGGAACAAGATCGGCCTGACGCTCTGCCCAGCAGCGACGACACGCCGTTTTTCTATACATTTATTTCGATTTAGCGACATTGCCTACAGACAGCATCAGTCGCCGCTTTTCAAGGCACAAATCGGCACTCTAAACTCCGCCGTTAAAGTTGCCAGGGCCCTCGTATTCAAAGGGACTTAGGGCCGGGGATTTCGCCTGGCGCCGCAGCTTAGGCCAACAGGGCATGAACCGGGCGCGCAGTACGCGTGATCGGGTCTTACAAAAAAACGAAAAAACATAAGAGTGGAGCACTATGAACAAGGCTACTAAGCAACTGTTTGCAGCCATGGCTATGGCCGGCGTCGCCAGCTATTCACTAGCAGCTGACACCATCAAAATCGGCCTGGCTGGCCCGGTTACCGGCGCGGTCGCTCAATACGGCGAGATGCAGTTCATCGGTGCCAAAATGGCTATCGAACAAATCAACAAGGCTGGCGGCGTAAACGGCCAGCAGCTCGAAGGCGTGGTGTACGACGACGCTTGCGACCCGAAACAAGCCGTGGCCGTGGCCAACAAAATCGTTAACGACGAAGTGAAATTCGTGGTTGGCCACCTGTGCTCCAGCTCCACTCAGCCGGCTTCGGACATTTACGAAGACGAAGGCATTCTGATGATTACCGCGGCCTCGACCAGCCCGGAAATCACCGCCCGTGGTTATCAGCTGGTGTTCCGCACCATCGGTCTGGACAGCCTGCAAGGCCCAACCGCCGGCAACTTCATTGCTGACCACATCAAGCCGAAAACCGTTGCGGTCATCCACGACAAGCAGCAATACGGTGAAGGCATCGCCACCGCCGTTAAGCAAACCCTGGAAGCCAAAGGCGTGAAAGTCGCGTTGTTCGAAGGCATCAATGCCGGCGACAAAGACTTCTCGGCCATGATCTCCAAGCTGAAACAAGCCAACGTCGACTTCGTTTACTACGGCGGCTACCACCCAGAACTCGGCCTGCTGCTGCGTCAGTCGGCTGAGAAAGGCCTGAAAGTTCGCTACATGGGCCCAGAAGGCGTGGGTAACAAAGAGCTGTCGGCCATCGCTGGCCCGGCTTCCGAAGGCTTGCTGGTTACCCTGCCGAAGTCGTTCGACCAAGACCCGAAAAACCAGGCCCTGGTTGAAGCGTTCAAAGCCAAGAAAGAAGACCCGAGCGGTCCTTTCGTGTTCCCGGCTTATGCAGCGGTACAAGTGATTGCCGAAGGCATCAAGAAAGCCGGCGACACCGACACCGCCAAGGTAGCGGCCGCCCTGCGCGCCAACACCTTCAACACCCCGACTGGCGACCTGAGCTTCGACGCCAAAGGCGATCTGAAAGACTTCAGCTTCGTGGTCTATGACTGGCACGCTGACGGCACCAAAACAGAAGCCAAGTAAGTAACAAGCCGCAACCCGAAGCCCACTGCACACGCAGTGGGCTTTGTTTTAAGAGGTAAACGGGTCCACGCTCAGCCACAAGCGAATGAGCGCCACCCACGCGAAAGCTTCAAAACCCCAATCCCCAGCTAAATAGCAAGGCAGACCGCCACTGGCAGGTCTGAGCGGCGCGAGCCGACCCCGCACGGGGCGAAGCACAAGGCGTGCTTCGTGATGGAAGCGATTGACCACACCGCTTGGCTGGAACCCCAGCTAACTGTGCCCACACCGAGTGGATGCAGCCGTAACCGGCCTGCAGGGAACATCTCGACCTGACAGAGCTATCGAGTCGCGCAACAGGTTTTGTAAGTTTTCAGGAGAGTTCTGATGCCTGACATCTACCATTTCTTACAGCAGCTGGTTAATGGCTTGACCATTGGCAGCACGTACGCCCTGATCGCCATCGGTTACACGATGGTGTACGGCATTATCGGCATGATCAACTTCGCCCACGGTGAGGTGTACATGATCGGTTCCTACATCGCCTTTCTGGTGATCGCCGGCCTGACCATGATGGGCCTGGACAGCCTGCCGATCATCCTGATCGCGGCGTTCGCAGCCACCATCATTGTCGCCAGCGCCTACGGCTACAGCATTGAACGGGTCGCGTACCGACCGCTGCGCGGCAGCAACCGTTTGATCCCGCTGATTTCGGCAATCGGTATGTCGATATTTCTGCAGAACGAGGTCTTGCTCGCGCAGAACTCGAAAGACAAAGCGATTCCAAACCTGATCCCCGGCAACTTCGTATTTGGCGAGAGCACCATGAACGGTGTGGTCATCTCCTATATGCAGGTGCTGATCTTCGTCGTCACGTTCCTGGTGATGGCCGGCCTCACGGTGTTCATCTCCCGCTCCCGCCTGGGCCGCGCCTGCCGCGCCTGCGCCGAGGACATCAAGATGGCCAACCTGTTGGGCATCAACACCAACAACATCATTGCCCTGACCTTCGTCATCGGCGCCACCCTGGCGGCCGTTGCGGCGGTGTTATTGGGCATGCAGTACGGCGTGATCAACCCGAACCTGGGCTTCCTCGCCGGCATCAAGGCCTTTACCGCCGCGGTACTCGGCGGCATCGGCAGCATTCCGGGCGCCATGCTCGGCGGTCTGGTGTTGGGTGTGGCCGAAGCGTTCGGTGCCGACATTTTCGGCGACCAATACAAAGACGTGGTGGCGTTCAGCCTGTTGGTGCTGGTGCTGTTGTTCCGCCCGACCGGCATTCTCGGTCGCCCGGAGGTTGAAAAGGTATGACCAGTTCTATTAAAGCCAAACAGCTCAAGACGGCGTTTTTCAGCGCCCTGCTGGTGCTGGCCGTGGCCTACCCGATTCTGGGCCTGAAGCTGAATATCGTCGGCATCAAGCTGGAAGTGCACGGCGCCAGCGCGCCGGTGCTGTGGACCATCTTCGCCTGCGCCATCGGCATGTTCTTCTGGCAGTTGTTCCGCAGCCAGTTGGGCAATGCCTGGGACGCCGTGCCGAAAGTGCCGGGCGTGCCGTCGTCGGCCACCAACTTCCTGACCCTGCCCTCGACCCAACGCTGGTTCGTGCTGGCCCTGGTGGTGGTGGCGCTGGTGTGGCCGTTCTTCGGCTCGCGCGGCGCGGTGGACATCGCCACGCTGATCCTCATCTACGTCATGCTCGGCCTCGGCCTGAACATCGTGGTCGGCCTGGCGGGCCTGCTCGACCTGGGTTACGTCGGCTTCTACGCCGTCGGCGCCTACAGCTACGCCCTGCTTTCGCACTACTACGGCTTCGGTTTCTGGCTGTGCCTGCCGATTGCCGGCCTGATGGCGGCGCTGTTCGGCTTCCTGTTGGGTTTCCCGGTGCTGCGTCTGCGCGGCGATTACCTGGCCATCGTCACGTTGGGTTTCGGCGAGATCATCCGCATTCTGCTGCGTAACCTCACCGAGCTGACTGGCGGCCCGAACGGCATCAGCAACATCGACAAACCGACCCTGTTCGGCCTGAGCTTCGAGCGCAAGGCGGCGGAAGGCCTGCAAACCTTCCACGAATACTTCGGCATCGCCTACAACTCGATCTACAAAGTGATCTTCCTGTACCTGGTGGCCTTGCTGCTGGTGTTGGTCGCGCTGTTCGTCATCAACCGCCTGCTGCGCATGCCCATCGGCCGTGCGTGGGAAGCGCTGCGTGAAGACGAAATCGCCTGCCGCGCCTTGGGCATGAACCCGACCGTGATCAAACTCTCGGCTTTCACCCTCGGCGCCTGCTTCGCCGGTTTCGCCGGCAGCTTCTTTGCCGCGCGCCAAGGCCTGATTACCCCGGAGTCGTTCACCTTCCTGGAGTCGGCCACCATTCTGGCCATCGTTGTACTCGGTGGCTTGGGCTCGCAGCTGGGGGTAATTCTGGCCGCCATCGTGATGATCCTGCTGCCCGAACTGATGCGTAACTTCAGCGAGTACCGGATGCTGCTGTTCGGTGCCCTGATGGTGTTCATGATGATTTGGCGTCCACAGGGCTTCTTGCCCATGCAGCGCCCGCACTTGGAGTTGAAGCAATGAGCCGCCCGATTCTTGAAGTAAGCGGCCTGTGCATGCGCTTCGGCGGTCTGCTGGCCGTCAACGGTGTGGGCCTGACCGTGCAAGAGAAACAAGTGGTGTCGATGATCGGCCCGAACGGCGCCGGCAAAACCACGGTGTTCAACTGCCTGACCGGTTTCTACAAACCCACCAGCGGCACCATCTTGCTCGACGGTGAAGCCATTCAGGGGCTGGCCGGCCATGAAATCGCCCGCAAGGGCGTGGTGCGTACGTTCCAGAACGTGCGCCTGTTCAAAGACATGACCGCCATTGAAAACCTGCTGATTGCCCAGCACCGGCACATCAACACCAACTTCCTGGCCGGTCTGTTCAAGACTCCTGCGTTTCGCAAAAGCGAGCGTGAAGCCATGGAGTTTGCCGCGCACTGGCTGGATAAGGTCAACCTCACCGAGGTCGCCAACCGCCCGGCCGGCACGCTGGCGTACGGGCAGCAACGCCGCCTGGAAATTGCCCGCTGCATGATGACCCGCCCTCGCCTGCTGATGCTCGACGAGCCGGCGGCCGGTCTCAACCCGAACGAAACCGAAGAGCTCAAGCAGCTCATCGGCGTGCTGCGCGATGAATACAACGTCACGGTGCTGCTGATCGAACACGACATGAAACTGGTCATGAGCATTTCCGACCACATCGTCGTGATCAACCAGGGCACACCGCTGGCCGATGGCACTCCGGAGCAGATTCGCGACAATCCGGAAGTGATCAAAGCCTATTTGGGGGAAGCGTAACCATGCTGTATTTCGACAACGTTTCCACCTTCTACGGCAAGATCCAAGCGCTGCATAACGTCAACGTGCAAGTGCACAAAGGCGAGATCGTCACCCTGATCGGCGCCAACGGCGCCGGCAAGTCGACCCTGCTGATGACCCTGTGCGGTTCGCCGCGTGCCGCCAGCGGCAGCATTCGCTACCAAGGCGAAGAACTGGTGGGCCTGGAATCCAGCGAGATCATGCGCAAAAGCATTGCCGTGGTGCCTGAAGGCCGCCGCATCTTTGCCCGCCTGACCGTTGAAGAAAACCTGGCCATGGGTGGCTTCTTCACCGACAAGGGCGACTACCAGGAACAGCTCGACAAAGTGCTGCACCTGTTTCCGCGCCTGAAAGAACGCTACAACCAGCGCGGCGGCACCATGTCTGGCGGCGAACAGCAAATGCTCGCCATTGGCCGTGCGCTGATGAGCAAGCCGCAACTGCTGCTGCTCGACGAGCCATCGCTGGGGTTGGCGCCGATCATCATCCAGCAGATTTTTCAGATCATCGAACAGCTGCGCAAAGACGGTGTGACCGTGTTCCTGGTGGAACAAAACGCCAACCAGGCGCTGAAGATTGCTGACCGTGCGTATGTGCTGGAAAACGGCCATGTGGTGATGGAAGGCACGGGTGAGTCGTTGTTAACCGATCCGAAAGTAAGAGACGCCTACCTGGGTGGCTAAGCGATCGGCTGCGCGTCGGCGGGGCTGCGTTAAAACAGGTTTTTAAATGCTCATTGGCTACAGCCAACTGCGCTTTAAAAACCTGTTTTGCCTTGCCCCGCTCTAGCTCGCTCGATCTGGATCGGCGTGCGAAAAGCCCAAGCTCATTTCCCGCCTAAAATTCGCGATGCTTCTGATCTTCATCCCCGCCATTCAGAATTAGTGAAAATAATTTAATCCCCCCTGTAACACCCCCCCGCCTCGTTTCTCTACTTCACTAAGCAGGCCACTACGGCTTGTTTCCTCCCACTGAAGAGAGACACATCCATGAAAAACAAAAACCGCCCTCTGCATACCGCCGCCCTCGCTCTGGCCTTGGGCAGCGCATTGAGCATTGCCGCCGCGCCGATGGTTGCCCATGCCGATGACAGCAAAGGCGAAAAATGTTTTGGCGTTTCCATGAAGGGTAAAAACGATTGCGCAGCAGGCGCGGGCACCACTTGTGCTGGCACGTCCACCAAGGATTACCAAGGCAGCGCGTGGAAACATGTACCGGCCGGCACCTGCGAAAAAACCGCCAGCCCAACCTCGCCGACCGGTTTCGGTCAGATGGCAGCGTTTAAAGAAAAAGCCTAAGTACGCGGGGCGCGCCGTCATGAATCAGTCCGTTATCGCTTCCCATGGCGCGCCTCTCGCTTCTGTTTCAAACCTGCCCGCACGTGCGGGTTTGGGTTTGAAGTCCCAGCATTACCACGCCATTCTCGCCAGCCTGCCCGACGTGGGTTTCTTTGAAATTCATGCGGAGAACTACATGGTCGCCGGCGGCCCTTTTCATCACTACCTCGGGCAGATTCGCCAGCATTACCCGCTGTCGCTGCACGGGGTCGGGTTGTCGATTGGCGGCGCCGAGCCGCTGGATCGCGACCACCTGCAACGCCTCGCCACGCTGCTGGAACGCTACGACCCTGCGGCGTTTTCCGAGCACCTGGCGTGGTCCAGCCACGGCGCCACGTACCTGAATGATCTGCTGCCCGTGGCCTACGACGAACCAACGCTGGCGCGCGTGTGCGAACACATCGACCACACGCAAACCGTGCTCAAGCGCCGCATGCTCCTGGAAAACCCAGCCACCTACGTCGAGTTCACCGCCTCAAGCTTGAGCGAGGCCGCGTTTATCCACGACGTGGTGCAACGCACCGGCTGTGGCCTGCTGCTGGACGTCAACAACCTGTACATCTCGTGTATCAACCACCAGCGCGACGTGCAGGCTTATCTCAACGAGCTGCCGTTGCACGCCGTGGAGCAGATTCATCTCGCCGGCTTTGCCGAAGACCGCGACAGCAGCGGCGCCCGCCTGTTAATCGACAGCCACGGCGCGCCGGTAGATGACGCGGTGTGGCAGCTGTACGCCGAACTCATCGCGCGCCTCGGCCCGCTGCCGACGCTGATCGAGCGTGACAACGACGTGCCGCCGCTGGACCACCTGCTAGCCGAAGCGCACATGGCCGAACGCGTACTGGCGCGGAGCACCGCGCGATGAGCGTGCAAGCCGAGTTCGAGCACGCCCTGCTGAGCGACGAGCTCATCACGCCGAGCGGGCTGCACACTTACAACGGCTCCGACCCGGCGGCGCGTTTCGCCGTGTACCGCAACAACGTGCTCAGCTCGCTGATCAATGCCCTGACCGATACCTTTCCCGTTGTGCAGCAGTTGGTCGGCGAGGCGTTTTTCCGCGCCATGGCGGCGGTGTACGTAAAAGCCAATCCGCCTTCCTCGTGCCTGTTGGTGCACTACGGCAGCGACTTTCCGTTGTTTATAGAAACCTTCGAGCCTGCCGCCACGCTGCCGTACCTCGCAGACATGGCGCGACTGGAAGCCTTGCGGGTGCAGGCTTACCACGCGGCTGATGCCGAGCCCGTCGCGCATGAGGTGCTAGCCGGCGCGCTAGGCGACAGCGAGCGTCTGGGCGATTTGCGGTTTCAGTTGCACGCCTCCGTTCACCTGCTGACGTCGGCTTACGGAGTGCGCTCGCTATGGGCCGCGCACCAGGGCGAGTTAGCCATCGAGCAGGTTGACCTTGGCAGCGCCGAACACTGCCTGGTGCTGCGTCAGCACCTCGACGTGCTGGTGATCGGCATCGACGCCGACAGCGCCGGCTTTATCGGCCGACTGCTGAATGGCCAGACCTTCGCCGACGCGGCGCAATCCTGCGCGCCGGATTTCGACCTCGGCGCCGCCCTGGCACTGCTGATTTCCCACGGCGCGATCACCGCGCTTTCTTACCGAGAAACCCCATGAGCCTGCGCCGCGTAATCGACTTGTTCGAAAAAATTCCCCACAGCCTGATCGCCTTTATCGCGCGGTTTTCCATTGCGGCGGTGTTCTGGCGATCCGGCCAAACCAAGGTGGAGGGCTTTGCCGTGGACCTGGTCAGCGGCACCTTTGTCTACGACAACCCGCACCTGGCGGATTCGACCGTTCCGCTGTTCAGCAGCGAATACGCGCTGCCGTTGATCCCGCCCGAAACGGCGGCGTACCTCGCCACGTTTAGCGAGCACGTTTTTCCGGTGCTGATTCTGCTGGGCCTGGCCACGCGTTTTTCCGCCCTGGCACTGCTGGGCATGACCCTGACGATTCAACTGTTCGTCTACCCCGACGCCTATCCCGTGCACGGCACCTGGGCCGCCATTTTGCTGCTGCTGATGGCGCGCGGGCCAGGCGTGCTGTCCATCGACCACCTGCTGGCGCGGCGCCACAGAACGGCGCGAACCCTGTAGCATTACCGCCCCTCGCCAGCCAGTGAAGACCGGGCCCGTCCATGTCAGTCGAACTTTCCGCCGCCGCCACCACCACCGATGACCGTGGCGATTTTCTCGCCCTCGTGGAAAAGAGTCTGGTGCAGAACACCTTGGTCAAGGTGCTGCTGAGCAAATACCAGGGCGACGAAACCGAGCTGCAACGGGTGGCGATCCGTCCGATCACGGTGCGCGGCCAGGCGTGTTTGTCGTTCGTGTACACCTACAAAACCCGCGACATTACCAAGAATTTCCCCCACGCCGAGGCCCTGGCCTTGATCGCCGACTTGCTGCCGGCCGCGTTCAAAAATGCCCACCTGCTGTCGCTCACCGACGACGTGCAACTGACCTTCGGCAAGAAAAACAAAAGCCGGCTGTTTGTGGGCAAGGCTGTGGAACGCGAAGGCGCCCAGGCCGGCCATGACCGCGAGAAAAAACGCTTTCTTGAGCTGACCCGCCCGTTTCTCACCGACCTCGGCGTGACCACCGCCAAGCACGAACTGGTGCCGGCAATGGCGCGCAAGTGGAAGCAGATCAATAAGTTCGTCGAAGTGTTTTCCCACGCCCTGGCCAGCTCGCCGCTGCAACAACGCGGCGCCGACGAGGCGATTCACGCGGTGGACTTCGGCTCCGGCAAGGGCTACCTGACCTTCGCCATGCACGACTACCTGCGCAACAGCCTCGGCCGTCAGGGCAAAGTCACCGGTGTGGAATTGCGTGAAGACATGGTGCGCCTGGGCAACGACGCCGCCGCGCGTCTGGAGCAACCGGGCCTGAGCTTCGAACACGGCGACGTGCGCACGTACACGCCGGCCGCCATCGACATCATGATCGCCCTGCACGCCTGCGACGTGGCCACCGACTACGCCATTCACCTGGGCATTCGCAGCGACGCCTCGATCATCATGTGCTCGCCGTGCTGCCACAAACAGATCCGCCCACAAATGCAAACCCCGGCCCTGCTGCGGCCCATGCTGCAATATGGCGTGCACCTGGGCCAGGAGGCCGAAATGGTCACCGACAGCCTGCGCGCCCTGCTGCTGGAAGCCTGCGGCTATGAAACCAAAGTGTTCGAATTCGTCTCGCTGGAACACACCAACAAAAACAAAATGATCCTCGCCGTGAAACGCCCCGAATCGGTAGACCCGGCGCCGGTGATGGAGCGGATTCAAGGGATCAAAACGTTTTACGGGATTCAGGAGCAGTGTCTGGAGACGCTGCTTAAGGCTGATCAGCGCGTTTGACCCCACCCTCACCCCCAGCCCCTCTCCCAGAGGTAGAGGGGAGAGGAAATCCTGCGAGCACCTCGATATGCCCCCTCTCCCCTCGCGGGAGAGGGTTGGGGTGAGGGGGGACGTTAAGGCGCCACGGTCGTCAACCGATCCAACTCCCCCCGCCGCTCTTCAAACCACGCCAACAAATAATCCGCCAACACCTGCGTACGCTTGGGCAACCCATGCTGATAGGCATGCACCAGAAACACCGGGCTGATGCGCGTCTGGTAATCGCGCAGCAGCCACACCAGCGTGCCGTCGAGCAATTCCTGATGCACCAGGTACGAGGGCAACCGCGCAATCCCCGCCCCGCCCAGGCAGGCTTTTTTCAGCAAGCTGTAGTGGTTGCTGGCAAACGGGCCGTTCACGCGCACGCGGGTCAATTCATGTTGGCGGTGATACAGCCATTCCTCAGCGCCGCTGTAGTGGCTGTTGAGCAGGCACACCTGCTCACTCAGCGCCTGCGGCTCGCGCACTTGGCCGTGAGCCGCCAGGTAAGCCGGGCTTGCGCAGGTCAGTTCCTGCATCGACAACAACGGCCGCGCCACCAGGCGATCATCACTCTGCTCACCGCTGCGAATGGCCAAATCGAAGCCGTCGGCCACCAGATCGCGGTAGCTGTTGCTCAGCTCCAGCTCGATGCGAATGTGCGGATAGGCGCGGGCGAACTCCAGTTGCAGGGCGTCGAAAAAGGTATCGCCCAACGACACCGGTGCCGTAATGCGCACCACGCCGCTCGCCTCTTCCTGCAAGCGCGCCAAGGTCTGCCGCGCCCGCGTCGCTTGCGCCACCAACGCCTGCGCTTCCGGCAACAACGCCGCCCCCGCCGCCGTTAGCGACAGCCGCCGCGTGGTGCGGTGCAGCAGGCTGATGCCCAAGCCCTGCTCCAGCAAGCCAATGCGCTTGGACAGTTGCCCCTTGCTGCACCCCAACCGCAGCGCGGCGGCGGTAAAGCTGCCGGCCTCCACCAACGTGGCGAAGGCGGCTAGATCATCCATTTCACTCATGGCGATTGTTTCCCAGCGAGAACCAAAGGTTTCCAATTAGACGGATTATCGCTCACAAAATGCCGTCCTACACTGCGTCCCACATCCAACCCCGAGGAGCAGTGCCATGAAAATCATCCTGATCGGTGCCAGCGGCACCATTGGCCAAGCCGTAGCGCGTGAACTGGCCGAGCGCCATGAAGTGATTCGCGTCGGTCGCAGCAGCGGCGACTTCCAGGTCGACATCCGCGACGCCGCCTCCATCCGCCAGTTGTTCGAACAAACCGGCCGCTTCGATGCACTGGTCAGCACCACCGGTTCGGTGCACTTCGGCGCGCTGGCCGACCTGCAAGCCGAGCAGTTCGCCATCGGCCTGAACGACAAGCTGATGGGCCAGGTGAACCTGCTACTGATCGGCCGCGAATTCATCAACGACGGCGGTTCATTCACCTTCACCTCCGGCATCCTCAGCGACGACCCCATCGTTGCCGGCGCCTCGGCGAGCATGGTTAACGGCGCACTCAACAGCTTCGTCAAAGCCGCCGCCATCGAACTGCCGCGCGGCCTGCGCGTGAACGTAGTCAGCCCCAACGTGCTGGTGGAATCCATGGACAGCTACGGCCCGTTCTTCCGTGGCTTCAAACCGGTGCCGGCAGCGGACGTTTCTCTGGCCTACTCGAAAAGTGTCGAGGGCAAGCAAACCGGGCAGGTTTATACCGTCGGGTGAGTGACGGGCCCCACGATGCTGAAGCCCCCAGATTTCTGTAGGAGAGGCTTCAGCCTCGATGCTTTTCAATCCGCGCTCCGCTCTTGTGCCAACGCAGACCCATGGGTAACGTGGCCGCACTTCCCAGGAGACCCTCCCGATGCGCGCCGTACGCCCTCTGCTGTTTGCCCTGCTGCCCCTGTTCGCCAGTTGCGCCATGTTTGACCAACAGGACGAAACGCCGGTCTCGCCCGGCAACCGCATGCAGGGCGAACTGAGCGTCAGCAACGGCAAACTGCTGCTGCGCCCGTGCCAGGAACAGCGCCGCTTCGTCATCAGCGACAGCGGCAACACCGGCCTGCTGCAAGAGTCCGCCTCCCTGCTCGACAGCCGTGACGCCACCTTGTTCGCCGACGTTAGCGGCAACCTCGGCGCCAGCCCGGTGGCCGGCACCGACGGCCAACTGAACCTCACCCGCCTGTACCGCGTGCAACGTGAAGGCCACGGCTGCGACGACCCCAACTTCAAACGCCAAATGCTGCGCGCCAGCGGCCACGAGCCGGACTGGAGCGTAAGCGTTAACGCCAAAGGCATGGTGCTGGAGCGTCCCAACCAGGAACCGTTGGCGCTGCCCTACCTGGAAGAACAACTGCCCAACGGCCGCTTCAACCTCACCAGCGAAGCCAACGGCCTGCGCATAGAACTGTGGGTTGCCCCGCAACGCTGCGTCGACAGCGCCACCGGCGCCGTGCAATTTCTGTCCGCCGAGCTGCGCAGCAACGGCAAAGTAGAACGCGGCTGCGCCTACTTCGGCGGTTCGCGAACGCAATAAAACGCCTCGCCTTTCACCGTTTTTTCACATCGATTTGATAAACGCTTCACCGGCCGATTCCTAGCATGAGTGCCCTTACTTGAGGGGCTTTCATGCGCACGTCTTATCGTCTGGTGGTTGCTGTTGCGGGGTTTATCGCGCTGGTGGGCGTGGGGCTGCTCGTCCATTTCCGCCACGCCCAGGCCGCGCCGGTTGAAGTCTTCAACGCCGCGCAAAGCGAAACCTGGGCGCGGCCGGTCGACAGCAGTTTCAAACTCTTCGAAATGTCCCCCACCCTCTACCGCAGCGCCCTGCCCAAGCCGCAAAACCTGGCGGTGCTGGAACAGCTGCAAGTGCGCACCGTAGTCAGCCTGAGCAAGGAAGACGACCGCCAGTGGCTAGGCAACAGCGGCATCACCTTGATCAGCATTCCGCTGCACGCCGACCGCGTAAACGACGCCGACGTACTGCGCGTGCTCAACACCCTGCAACTGGCCGAAACCCGCGGCCCGGTGCTGATGCACTGCAAACACGGCAGCGACCGCACTGGCCTGATGGGCGCGATGTTCCGCACGGTGATTCAAGGCTGGAGCAAACAGGAAGCCCTGAGCGAAATGCTCAACGGCGGCTATGGGCAGGCCGACGACATGGACGATGCGCGCCGCTATGTGGAGCGGGCGGACATCGGCAAATTGCGTGAGGCGTTGACGAACGGGCGGTGTGATACGTCGTTGGTGTCGACGTGTTATGTGAAGGGGTGGTTTAACGCGGCGACGTCGACGGCCATCCGGTGATGGGTGACGGGTGGTGTCCGTCGTGTCACTGCATGGCGGCTGAAGCCGCAAGAGTTTGCTTTCGCTAGCGCGCAGGTATTCGTTATCGCGTGCGCTGAACGTTTTTGTTTCGCGCCTTACGCGCGAGTCACTTTTGTCATTGCCGGATTGCCGGACCACCCAAAAGTAACCAAAAAGTCTAGCTCCTACCTTGGCCCTCCGCTGCGCTGCGGGTTCCCTCGCTCCGTCGTTACTCCGGGGGCACGGACTAGGCGTCCCCGCGATAAGGGCCATCCTTGGCCCGACACGCCTTTCGCGGCTCCCGGCCGCTCAACCCCCTACGCAACGACTCCACTCGGCCTGCGCTAAACCTCGCGATGTAGATCAAAATCAAGAGCGGAAGATCACGAACCAGATCACAAGCCAGGTCAAGAGCGGTAGAGCAAGATCAAAATCTCGCGGCTAAAGCGGAATGCCGCCCAGCCGTTCCTACAGGTTGTGCGATTTCTGTGGGAGCGGCTTTAGCCGCGATGCGATTCCGGCCGCTGCCGCCATCCAAACCCACTGCACAAAACTTTCAGACGCCCATTTTCGACCTTGGCATACTGACCCACCCCCGTCCCCTGTCTGGTCCCTACCATGGCCGCTAGCAACTGGATCGATCTCAGCCAAGACGCCGACACCGGCATCGAGACCATCCGCGCGCATTTCCGGGGCCATGCCTATGACCCGCATTTCCACGACAGCTACCTCATCGGCGTCACCGAGCAAGGAGTGCAGCAGTTCAGTTGCCGCCAGCAGCGCCACAACAGCACGCCCGGCCAGGTATTTATGCTCGAGCCCGGCGAGATTCATGACGGCACCGCGCCGTCGGAGGAAGGCTTCACCTATTCCATGCTCTATCTCGACCCGCAGTGGCTGGAGCGGGAGCTGCACGCCCTGTTCGAGCAGGCGCCCAGCGATTGCCAGCCGGGGTTCGAGCAAACGTTGATCGGCGACCGGCCGCTGGCCCAGGCCACGCTGAATGCGTTCCAGGCGTTGCATGGCAACGAATTGCGCATCGTGCGGCAGACGGCGCTAGATGATCTGCTCGGGCAAATGACCGCGCATTTGCATTGGCGCAAGCCGCAAGGCCTCGACCCGCGCTTGCCGCTGGTGGCGCAGCGGGCGCGCGATTATTTACATGCCCATGTGCACGACGACATCGGGCTGGACGACCTGGCGCGCATCAGCGGTGTCGACCGTTTCCGCCTCAGCCGCGCGTTCAAAGTCGCGTTTGGCATGGCGCCCCATGCCTATCTCATTCAGTTGCGCCTGAGCAAAGCCCGGCACCTGCTGGCCCGGGGCGAAACGCCGGCACAGGTGGCCAGCGCCCTTGGTTTTGCTGACCAAAGCCATCTCGGCCGCTGGTTCCGTCGGGCGTATCGGCTGACCCCGGCGGACTACCGCAAGCGCTGCACAAATCATCCAGACTGAACCTCGCCCGCCTGCAACCCTTACGGCTCCTGAATCTGCCTGGAGCCCATCGTGGACTTGCTGCCCTTTCTGCTTTTCGCCCTCGTCGCCTCCATAACGCCCGGCCCCACCAACCTGCTGGTGCTCAGTAACAGCGCCCGCTTTGGGCTGCTCGCGGCCGTGCCGTTGGTGCTGGCCGCCTGCGCCAGTGCGGCCCTGTTGGTGTTGCTGGTGGGTGTGGGCATTGGCGATGCGCTGACCCGCCATCCACTTGTGCAGCAAGCGATGGCCTGGGCGGGAATCGCCTGGCTGAGTTACCTGGCCTGGCAGATTTTCCGCAGCCCGGCGGTGGGCCTGGACAATGCCCGCCAGCAACCAGGCAAGCGCCTAAGCATGGCGGCGGCCGCGGGCTTGCAGGTGGTGAATCCGAAAACCTGGATGATGGCGCTGGCGGTGGTTGGGGTGTTTGCCGCCCATGCACCGGACAAAACCAACCGCGTGGCGCTGCTGGCCTTGCTGTTCTTTTTGGTCGCTATTCCCTGCCTGGGCGTGTGGGCGGCGTTGGGCCGGGGCGTGACGCGCTTTTGCCGCACCGACGCCGGCATGCGCCGCTTCAATCAGGTAATGGCGCTGCTGTTGTTAGCATCGGCCTGGCTTAGCCTGCTGGCGTAGATCGCATTTCGCCCCCTCTCCCGTTCACGGGAGAGGGCTGGGGTGAGGGGCCTTTGCTTTACGTGCCGGTCAGAAATCGCGCTTGTAGAAAATATCCAACGAACTGGCCAAGCCACTGGCGGCTTCCACGTACACCCGTTTGGTCAGTTCGTAGCGCAGCGCCAGGGTGCTCGCCGGCTCGAACACGCCCACGCCATAACGCAGGCTCAAGCGCTCCGACAAATTGCCGCTGGCCACCACGCTGGTACGCGCGCCGCTGCCGCCGGTGTCGAGCTGGAAGTCGCTGATGCCCAGGCGCTGGGCCATTTCACTGGTCACTGACGAGCTGCCCATCAAGCCCAGGCCCAGCGCCGCTTCGGCGAGCATGTTGTTGTCGCCGGTGCCGGTACCGGCCGGGCGCCCGAGTACCAGATAAGACAGCGCCTGCTGCTGACTCATGGCCGGTTCGGAAAACACTTCCGTGGTCGGCTGCTCGGCGTTGCCGCTGATGCGCAGGCCGGCCGTCACGCTGTCGACCTGGCGCACCGCCTCGACGTCGAGGTACGGCTGGTCAATCGGCCCGGCAAACAGCAGCCGTGCGCGGCGCAGGTTCAGGCGCTGGCCGTAGGCGCGGTAACGGCCTTTTTTCAGCGTCAGCTCGCCGCGTGTGTCGAGGTTGTCGCCCATGTGCAGGCGCCCGCCCAGTTCGGCAGTCAGGCCAAAGCCGCTGAAGGTCAGCGGCGGCTCGCCTTCGGCGGCACCTACGTCAATGTCGATATCCATCGCCATGGCCTGCGTTTGCCGCGCTTCGGGGTCGTGCACGCCGACCACCTGCGCATCGTCAGAAACCTTCACGGTGGACGGCGGCAACTGGCGAATCTCGATGGCGCCACGGGGCACGCGCACTTTGCCTTGCACCGCCAGGCGTTCGTCGGCCAGGCGCAGGTTGAGGTCCGGGTGCACTTCCAGGTTGGCGTACGGTTCCACGATCACGGGCAGGCGACTGCCGCGCAGTTGCATGTCCATATTCAGGCCTGCGTTCCACGTCAGTTGCCCGCTTAGGCTGCCCTCGCCTGCTTCGCCGCTGCGCCAGTTGCTGGTCAGTTGCAGGCGCTCGCCGACGATCAACGCCTCTGCCTTCAAACCCTGGACGCTGACCGGCAATTCGCTGCCCGCCACCTCGCCGTCTTCGATCAGCAAGCGGCCGTTGATTTGCGGCGCCAGCAAGCCGCCAGACAACGTGCCGCTGCCGTTCAGATGCCCGTTCAGGCGCTCGACCAGGGGTACAAAAGGCCGCGCCACGCTGAGGTCGAGGCCCGCCAGTTCAAAGCTGCCAGACAGCGGCTTGCTCACCGGCCGTGGGTCGATCTGTGCGCGCAGGGTCAACTGGCCCAATTTGGCGCCGTGGAAATCCAGCTGCGAGTCGATGCGTTGCGGGCGCAATTGGCTGGTGAGCAGGAAGCGGTCGTAGGGCAAGTCCAGCCAATGACCGTTATCGCGGACGCGAAAGTTGCCGGCGCCCAGGTCCAGGCGTACATCGCCGTTAGGGCCGCTGGCGGGCAAGTCGAGCGACAGGTCCGCGTTGAGTTGGCCTTGCCAGGCGAAGTCCGCCGGCCACCACTGCGCCAGGGTTTGCATCGGGAAATCGCGCAGGCGCCAGCGCAGACGCGGTTCGGGCATCAGCCGTTGCTCATCGCCACACACGCTGGCCGCACCGCTCAGCCAACAGTTGGCGCCCAGGCTCAACTGGCCGTTGGCCAAGCGCTGCAACGTCGCCGCGTGCTGCAACTGCCACACCTGCCCGGCGCTCTCAACGCGGCCGCTGGCGATGCGTCCACGCCAGTCGAGGTTCGGCGCCAGGGTGCCGTCGGCGGCGAGATTCAGCTTGAGTTTGTCGCCATTGAGGTCGAGAGCCATGCGTTGCTGCTGGCGGTTGCCGCTGCCGGTCAGGTGCAATCGACCGAGGTCGGTGTCGCCGTTTTTGATGGCCGTGGCGGTGAGTTCCAGTTTGCCGCGCTGCTGGCTGTCGAGCGCGGCGGCGAGGTCGAGCGTGGCGATTTTCTGCTGCTGATAGGCCAGTTGCGTTCCGCGCAAGGTGAGCTGGCCCTGGGGCGCTAGCAGACTGCCGGCGAGGTCGAGCTGACCATTCAACTGCCCTGCCAGCTGCGGCCACAGTTGACCGAGGCGCGGCATGGCCAGCGTCAGTTTGCCGGCCAGGCGCTGATCGAGGCTGCCCTGCCCCTGCACGCGGTTGTCGCCCAGGCGGACGTCGAGCTTGTCCACGCTCCAGCGCTCACCGGCGCCGGCGGCTTGCGCCTGAAGCACAGCGGGTTGCCCGCGCAGGCGGCCGTTGAGGTCGAGATCGGCAGTCAGCTTCAATTGCTCGCGGTACTCGCCCTGGCTGACCAACGTACCGCCCAGCGTGCCGGGCAGTTCGGCCAGCCAATACGCAGGGTCAAGCTGACTGAGCTGCAAGCGGCTGTCCCAGCGAATGCCATCGACAAAGCCCAGGGTCACCTGCCCTTCGGCTTTGCCCTGCCCGGCTTGCAGTTGCAGGCTGACCAAATGGACTTGGCTCAAATCGCCACTCACCGGGCTGCTCAGGCTGAACGCGCCGGCCGGGCCGTTGAGCTCGGCGGCGAAATGGCCAAGGTAGTTGCCGCCCTGAAAATGCACCTGCCCGGCCAAGGTGTGCAGCGTGACGGCGGGCTCTTCCACCTCGGGCAACAGGCGGCGCCAAGGAAAGTCCAGCCAGGTGAACTCGGCGTCGGCGGTAAAGGCGTCTTGCCAATCCAGGCGGCCATTGACGGTGATGTGTTGGTTGTCCGCCGCTTGCAGCGTCACGGCTTGGATATCGGCACCGCTGGCGGTGACGAGGCCGGCCAGGGTCAGCGGAATATCGCCGTTCTGCGCCTCCAGCGCCGCCGTGCCGTTCACTTGATAACCGGCACTCAGCGTGCCCGCCGCGCTCAGTTCGATGGCCTTGAGCGCAGGCATATCGGCGTGGGCCGAGAATTGCTCAGCGCTGATCTGCGCCTGTGCCGGCAGGCCGTCGGCCAGGGGCTGCACGCGGCCCTTGAGCGTTGCCGTCAAGTAGCCGGAGCTGGCGGCGGCCACAGCGAGGCTGTTTTGCAGCTCGCCATCAACCTTCACCGCCAGGTCCCAGCGCTGCGCATCGGGGGACGGCAGTTGCACGCTGCCTTCCAGCTTCAGCGGCCACTGGCCGTTGGGGTCGAGCGTGCCGTGTACGTCCAGCGCCACACCATTGCTGGCGCCCAGCAAGCGTTCAATCTGCAGCCCGCTTGCGCTCCAGCGCGCCACCAGTGCCAATTGGCTTGCCTGCTCGCCACCGTTGTAAACGATGCTGCCCACCTGGATATCGCCCAGTTGCAACGACAACGGCAGGTTCAGGGCCGGTAACGACAACGGCGTGTCGTCGCTGCTCTCGCTGCTGGCAAATTGCAGGGTCAGTTGCTGGGCGCGCAGGTGGTCGATGCACAGGGTCAGCCTGAGCAAGCATGAAGGCGACCACTCGACGCTCACCGCCGTCAGCGCCACCTCATCGCCCGGCTGCTGCCACACCAGGCTCGCTGCGCCCCACGCCCCGCCCAGGCGGCCTTCGAACGCGTCCACCTGCACGCCCGGAAGGTGCGCGACCAGCCAACGACTGCCGCCCTCGGTGCCAAGCAATACGGCCAGCGCCAGCACCGCGCTCAGCACCACGGCGAGCAGCGCGAAGACCGCACGCTTGACCACCCTCACAGCTCCGGCCCCATGGAGAAATGCAGGCGAAAGCCGCCGTCGTCATCCAGCGCCCGGGCCAGGTCGAGGCGGATCGGGCCAACCGGCGAAATCCAGCGCACGCCCATGCCGACGCCGGTTTTCAGGGTGGGTATTTCCAGATTCTGAAAGGCGTTGCCTTGGTCAACAAAAGTCGCCCAGCGCCAGCGCTCGGCAAAGGCGTATTGGTACTCCACGCTGCCGGCCACCAGATAGCGGCCGCCGATGCGGTCGCCCTGATCGTTTTCCGGCGACAGCGATTGGTAGTCGTAACCGCGCACGCTCTGGTCGCCGCCGGCAAAAAACCGCAGCGACGGTGGCACGGCTTTGTAGTCGTCGGTGGCGCTGCCGCCGAACTGCAGGCGACCGAGAAAGCGGTGTTTGTCCCACAGCGTGGTCAGGCCTTTGGCGAGCACCGTGCCGTACAACAAATTGCTGTCGGAGATCAGTCCGTCCTTGGCCACCGACGCTTCGAACTGCAAGCGGTAGCCGTTGGCGGGGTCGATGGCGTTGTCGCTGTGCAGGTAGGAATAACTGACGCCAGGCATCAATAACGTGCTCAGGCCGTTGTCGCTGCCCAGGCGATATTCCTCGCGTTGCAGCTTGAGTGAGAGCACTTGCTGCCAACCGCTGTCGAGTTTGCTGTGCCACTCCGGGCCGACGGTGAGCAGGCGGCTGAGGCTATCGGTGTTGGCCAGTTCTTCGTACTGGTAGCCGCCGGCCCAGCGGGTTTTGTCGGTGAGCGGCGGGTTGCCGGGAATGTCGTACCACAGGCCGATGTTTTGCCGCGGCGCGGACAGCTCCATTTCCGTGCCGTAGCTGTGGCCTTGCGCGTTGGCCCAGTGGCGCGTCCAGTTGAAGCGCGCGCGCGGGCCAACGTCGGTGGAAAAGCCCAGGCCGATGCCGACGGTGCGCGGTTCACGGGAGACCAGGTCAATCTTCACCGGCACCTGCTCGCCGCTGCCCTGAACCGGCGCGGCATCGACCCGCACACTGTCGAAGTAGCCACTGCCTTGCAGGTTTTGATAGAGCTTTGCGATCAGGTCGGCGTCGTAGGCGGTGCCGGGTTTGAACGGCACCATGCGTTGCAGCAGTTGCTCGTCGAAGGTCTGGTCGCCGGTGAATTGGCTGGGGCCGAAGTAGTAGCGCGGGCCGCTGGCGTAGATCAGCTCGATATCCGCCACCCCGGCCACGGGGTCGATGGCCATGCGTTGCGAGGTGAAACGGCCGCTGAAAAAGCCGTAGCGCGAAGCCTGGTTCTGGATCAGCCGTTTGGCATCTTCGTAGTGACCGTGATTGAGCACCGCGCCACTGCGCAGCTCGCTGCTGGCCGGTACGCGAAAGGCCGGCAACTGCGCGGCGGGGCCGTCGATGCGCACCGTCACGTTGCGGATGTGCACCGGCTCGCCGGGTTCGATGCGCAGGATCAGGCGCGGGCCGCGGTCGTTGCGGTCGACCTCGCTGCTGATGGTTGCCTGGTAATAGCCCAACGCCTCGGCGGCCTTGCGTGCCTGCACTTCGGCGCCGCGGCTGAAGCGCTGCAAGGCCGCTTCGTCGCGCTCGCCCAGATCGCCCACATAGCCGCTGACGTTGGCTTTGAGCGACGGGTTGGCCGGCTTGATGCGCACGCTCAGCTGGGTTTGCGCGAGGGCGGTGGTGGCCGTGAGCAGCAGCGCCAACGCCAGCCCGATTGATGCGTGAAAAGTCATGGGCACCGATGCTAACACGGGCGCCCGCCCGTTCCAGAGCGGGCGGGCGCCACGGTGGCGGCACGTTTCAAGCGCTGGCGAGGGCGACCTGCTGGGGGTTGGCGTGGAAGAACACATGTTCGTGAATCGGTCCCACGGCCACTTCGCCAATTTCTTCGTAACCTTGGCGTTTGTAGAAATCCAGGTAGCGCGGGTTGCCGGTGTCGAGCACTACGCCGAGCGATGTTTCGTCGCTGGCGCACCAGTCGTGCAAGGCTTCGAGCAATTGTTCGCCCAAGTGTTTGCCCTGAAATTCCGGATGCACGCCCAGCAATGGCAGCACGTGGTATTGCCCCGGCGGCAGGCAGGCGAGCACGGCGTCGTGGTAGTGCAGGTAACGTTTGGTGCAACGCAGGCCGGTGGTCAGCAACATGCGCAGGCGCCAGCCCCAGCTTTCGGTGATGTCGAGCCGCCGCTGTGGCGGCGCGATCAAGGCCAAGGCCACCAGCCGGTCGTTGATCACCAGGCCAATGGCAGGCAGCTCTTCGAGAAAATGCCGCTGCACCAATTCGCGCACGGTGGCGCGCACACGTTGGTCGTAACCGGGGCGTTCGGATTCGAACAGATAGCCGAAAGTCGGCTCGTGGCGGTAGGCGTGATAGAGCAAGGAACGGGCTTCGCGAACAAAGCTGCTGTCGAGTAAACGCACCTCGGCAGCGGGAAGGGCAACAGACGAAGGCATGCACGGTACCTCGGTTCACCTGCCTTGGCGCAAACGCACGAACGGCGCGGGCTCCAGGCGGTTTTTTATTGTTGGTTTTATCGGGCGTTTATTGCGTAAGACCGACCTCACGTTAGCAGCCAAGGCGCCGCCCTGCCACACGCCGCCGCTGGTCCCGTCGCCGGGCATGGGCTAGCATCGCAGGCTTTGCTGTTTGCCTGTCTAGACCGCCATAAAGAGAACCTGCCGCCCATGAAGATCGTTTCCTTCAACATCAACGGCCTGCGCGCCCGCCCTCACCAGTTGGCGGCGTTGATCGAAAAACACCAGCCCGACGTCATCGGCCTGCAGGAAACCAAAGTGGCGGACGAGCAATTTCCCTTCGCTGAAATTGAAGCCCTGGGCTATCACGTCAGTTGGCACGGGCAGAAAGGCCATTACGGTGTCGCCCTGCTTTCCCGTCAGGCGCCGCTGGCGCTGCACAAAGGCTTCCCTGGCGATGAAGAAGACGCCCAGCGCCGCTTTATCTACGGCACCTTTGCCGACGAAAACGGCCAGCCCGTCACCGTGATGAACGGCTATTTCCCCCAAGGCGAGAGCCGCGACCACCCCACCAAATTCCCGGCCAAACAGCGCTTCTACGCCGACTTGCAAACCCTGCTCACCACGCAGTTCTCGCCGGACCAGGCGGTGGTGGTGATGGGCGACATCAATATTTCCCCGCAAGACTGCGACATCGGCATCGGCGAAGTGAACCGCCTGCGCTGGCTGAAAACCGGCAAATGCAGCTTCCTGCCGGAAGAACGCGAGTGGCTGGAAACCTTGAAAGGCTGGGGCCTGGTGGATTCCTTCCGCCACCTGCACCCGGAGGTGAACGACCGCTTCAGTTGGTTCGACTACCGCAGCCGGGGGTTTGAAGACGAGCCCAAACGCGGCCTGCGCATCGACGTGATTTTGGCCAGCGCGCCGCTGCAAAGTCGCCTCAAAGACGCCGGCATCGACTACGACCTGCGCGGCATGGAAAAGCCGTCCGACCACGCACCGATCTGGCTCGAATTGAGCTGAGCGAAACCCATCTGATCCGGTTTTTTCCGCTAAACCTGAGTCTGTTATCGGAGCAGATGCCGCCCCATCATGGCCACGCCTGAAAAAGAGCCTGATGGGGCCAGCCATGACCGACCGTATTCCCGCGCAACTGCTTGAAACCATTGACCCGCGCCAGCCCTTGCGGCTGACCCCGGCGCAAGCCGGCGGGCCGATTCACACCCGCGCCTTCACCGGCCTGTTTCGCAACCTGCGCCTGTACGGCGCGGGGCTGCTGTTCCTGATTTTCTTCGGCACCGCGTGGCTGAACTGGGGCGGTCGCCAGGCGGTGCTCTGGGACTTGTCCGGCCAGCGCTTTTACATCTTCGGCGCCACCTTTTGGCCGCAGGATTTCATTCTGCTGTCGGCGCTGCTGATCATCGCCGCCTTTGGCCTGTTCGCCATCACCGTCTTTGCCGGGCGCGTGTGGTGCGGCTACACCTGCCCGCAAAGCGTGTGGACGTGGGTGTTTATGTGGGCGGAAAAAGTCACCGAGGGTGATCGTAGCC
Source organism: Pseudomonas sp. AC229 (assembly GCF_979254655.1). Classification (NCBI taxonomy): domain Bacteria; kingdom Pseudomonadati; phylum Pseudomonadota; class Gammaproteobacteria; order Pseudomonadales; family Pseudomonadaceae; genus Pseudomonas; species Pseudomonas sp. AC229. The sequence continues at coordinate 45,705 of NZ_CEEDHK010000017.1, read as the reverse complement.
AACGGATCAAACTCGACGCCGCGCCGTGGTCGGTCAACAAAGTGCTGCGGCGCAGCGCCAAGCATGGGCTGTGGTTGGCCATCAGTTTGGCAACGGCGGTCGGCTTTATCGGCTACTTCGTGCCGGTGCGCGACCTCACCGCTGAACTGCTGAGCTTCAGCCTCGACAGCGGCAGCGCCACGTGGCTGTTCTTCTTCACCGCCGCCACCTACCTGAACGCCGGCTGGCTGCGCGAGAAAGTCTGCCTGCACATGTGCCCGTACTCGCGCTTTCAAAGCGTGATGTTCGACAAAGACACCCTGCTGGTGAGCTACGACGCCGCCCGTGGCGAAAACCGTGGCGCCCGCCGCCGCGACGTGGTGCCGCAAAGTGTGGGCTTGGGCGACTGCATCGACTGCACCGTGTGCGTCCAGGTGTGCCCCACCGGCATCGACATCCGCGACGGCCTGCAATTGGACTGCATCAGCTGCGGCGCATGCATCGACGCCTGCGACTCGGTGATGGACAAAATGGGCTACGCCCGCGGCCTGATCGGCTACCGCTCCGAGCGCTCATTGACCGGCGAGAAAACCCGCTTTCTGCGACCCCGGTTGGTCAGCTACGGCGCTGCGTTGCTGCTGATGATCGGCGCCTTTGTCTGGGCGCTCGACGCCCGGCCGCAGCTGTCCCTCGACATCACCCGCGACCGTGGTCTGTTCCGCGAAAACAGCGCCGGGCAGATCGAAAATATCTACAGCGTCAAAGTCATCAACAAAACCCAACAAACCCGCCGCTATCAACTGGCCCTGACCGGCGACGGCCCGTACCAACTCAGCGGCAACACCACCCTGCAACTGGCGCCCGGCGAGATAACCGACGTGCCGCTGAGCGTGGTGCTGACGGCGGAACGGCCGGCGAGCATTTCCGAGAAAGTGCATTTTGAGTTGAAGGATGTGGATGCGCCGGGGAGCCGGGTGGCGGGGGTGAGTACGTTTGTGGCGCCGGTGAATCGCTGAGGCAAAAAAGCCCCTCCCCCCCAGCCCCTCTCCCGCGAGCGGGCGAGGGGTGACTTAAGGCCGCGACCGCATGGGTTCATCCCCCTCTCCCGCTTGCGGGAGAGGGCTGGGGAGAGGGGCCGTTGATTTCAGCTTTGGCTCAACCGCTTTTGATCGTCCGCTTAATGAGATGCCCATCACCGCGTGACGTTGGGCTTCGCCGAGGCTCAACCCAACCTACGAAGCGCTTCAAACAGACCCCATCGCCATGCCCCCACCCCTTCCCGTAAAGTCCCCTCCTGCCCTCCCGCCCATGCCTGCGCAGGATTCGATGAAACGCTACGAAAAATTCGCCGATGAAATCGCCGAACTAATCCGCTCCGGTGTGCTCGCTGCCGGGGAAAAAGTGCCGTCGGTGCGCCACGCCAGCCGCACGTATGGCGTCAGTCCTTCCACGGTGTTTCAGGCCTATTACCTGCTCGAAGACCGCGGCCTGATTCAGGCGCGCGCCCGTTCCGGTTATTTCGTGCGTGAACACGCCAAACGCCCCCTGCCCGAGGCGCAGATCAGCCCCCGTGCGGCGCACACCACGGAGGTGGACGTCAGCGAGTTGGTGTTCTCCGTGCTCGGTTCCCTGAAAGATCCCAACACCGTGCCCTTCGGCTCGGCGTTTCCCAGCCCGGATCTGTTTCCCCTCGCGCGCCTAGCGCGTTCGATGGCGCAGAGCCTGCGCGCGCTGTCGCCCCATGCGGTAATCGCTGACATGACCTCGGGCAACCCCGATCTGCGCAGGCAAATCGCCCTGCGTTATCGCGTGGCCGGGGTGATGCTGCGGCTTGAAGAACTGGTCATTACCAACGGCGCCATGGAGGCGTTGAATCTGTGTTTGCAAACCGTCACCCAACCGGGCGACCTGGTGGCCATCGAGGCTCCGGCGTTTTACGCGACGTTGCAGGTGCTGGAACGCTTGAAGCTCAAGGCGGTGGAAATTCCGGTGCACCCGCGCGAGGGCATTGATCTGCAAACCCTGGCCGACAGCCTGGCACAGCTGCCGATCAAGGCGTGCTGGTTTATGAGCAGTTTGCAGAACCCGCTCGGCGCGAGCATGAGCGATGAGAAAAAGCGCGCACTGTATGAGCTGCTGCACCAGCATCAGGTGCCGCTGATTGAGGACGATGTGTATGCCGAGCTGTATTACGGCACCCAGCCGCCCAAGCCGGTGAAGAGTTTCGACCGCGACGGGCTGGTGATGCACTGCGGCTCGTTTTCGAAAAGCCTGGCGCCCGGTTATCGCGTGGGTTGGGTGGCGGGCGGCCGTTATGCGGAAAAGATCAGCCGGTTGAAGCTGATGACCACCATTTCCCCCTCCGTGCCGGCGCAAGCGGCGATTGCCGATTACCTGCAACACGGCGGCTACGACCGCCATTTGCGCAAGTTGCGGCACACCCTGGAGATGCAGCAGAGCGCCATGCTCGCGTCTGCGGCCCGGCACTTTCCGGCCGAAACGCGGGTGACGCGGCCCAGCGGCGGCTACTTTCTGTGGTTCGAATTTCCCCAGGCGGTGGACTCGTTGCAGCTGTTCCAACTGGCATTGGCGCAGGGCATCAGCCTGGCGCCGGGGCCGATCTTTTCAGCCACGCGCAGTTTCGGCAATTGCGCGCGCCTGAACCACGGCCACACGTGGGACGAAGCCAGCGAGCGGGCGATGGAAATGCTCGGGCAGATCGTCGCTGAGTTCTGATTAGTCGGCGAAACGCGGCAGGTACAAGGTCACGCGCAAGCCGCCTTCGCGCAGGTTTTGCAGCGTCACTTCGCCGCCGTGACTGTGGGCGATGTTGCGCGCGATGCCCAAGCCCAACCCGTAGCCCTGCTGTTTGCCAGACAGGCGAAAGTGCGGCTCGAACACTTGCTCCAGGCGCTGTTCCGGCACGCCGGGGCCTTCGTCATCGACGTGCAGAATGAATGCGCTGTCGTTGTCTTCGATGTGCAGGTGCGCTTTGTTGCCGTACTTGAGGGCGTTGTCGATCAGGTTGCCCATGCAGCGGCGCAGCGCCAGCGGCTTGCCGGCGTAGGCGGCCAGCGCCCGACCGTTGAGGCTGACGCGGCCGTTGCCTTGGGGCGGCAGGTACGGCTCGATCAGGCAGTCGAGCGCGAGGTTGAGGTCGACCGGCTCGATGTTTTCGTGGATGTCGGTGTCTTTCACGCACTGCAACGCGCCTTTGACCAACATTTCCAGGTCGTCCAGGTCGCGGCCGAACTTGGCTTGTACCTTTTCGTCTTCAAGCAATTCCACGCGCAGGCGCAAGCGCGTGATGGGCGTGCGCAGGTCGTGGGAAATGGCGCTGAACAGTTGGCTGCGTTCGATCAGGTAACGGCTGATGCGTTCGCGCATGGCGTTGAAGGCGCGGCCCACTTCCACCACTTCACTGCCCCCGCCCTCCGCCACCGGCCGCACTTCGGCGGCGCCCAGCGACATGTCGCGCGCGGCCCGCGCCAAGCGCTTAAGCGGACGGCTTTGCCAGTGCACCAGCACGCCGATAAACAGCAGCAAAAAGCTGCTGGTGAGGAAGATGAACCACACCTGCTGGGCCGGCAGGCCTTCTTCTTCCAGGCTGGTGTAGGGCTCGGGCAACAAGGAGGCGATGTACAGCCACTCGCCCGGCGCCATCTGAATTTGCGTGACCAGCACCGGCGGTTTCACCGGTTCCAGGGTCAGCGCGTAATGCGCCCAGGAGCGCGGCAGTTCGTCGAGTTTCAGGCCACCGTTGAAGATACGTAAATCGTCCGGGCTGACGAAGGTCACCAGAATGTCGGGGTCGCTGCCCATGGCTTCGCGCAGCACGTCGTGCACCGATTCGAGCACCGCCGTCTTGCGCGGCGTCGGCGGCAGCACGCGCATGTCCAGCGGCTTGTCGTTGAGGGTGACCACAAAGCGCGTGCCGCCCATGCTGCGCAACTGATCCAGCACCAGCGGCCGATAGGCCAGCGGCAAAGAACGCAAGTAACTGACGCTAGCGGACATCGAATGCGCCAGGCTGCGGGCGCTGGTCACCAGGCCTTCAAGCTGCGTGGCGCGCAGTTGCGACAGCCAGATAACGCTCGACAAGCTCTGCGCCATCAACACCGCCAGCAGGGTCAGCAGCAACATGCGCCCGAGCAAGGAGCGCGGCACCGGCACCCAGCCGAACCAGCGCTGATACCAGGGTTTCGGTGGCGTCGGCGCCGGGTTAGGCAGCATTGTGCGGCGTCACGTTGGCCGCCAGCAGGTAGCCGGAACCCCGCACGGTGCGGATCAGGCGCGGCGCTTTGCCGGTGTCGCGCAGGCGCTGGCGCAAGCGGCTGACGGCCATGTCGACGATGCGATCAAGCGGCATCGGCTCGCGGCCACGGGTGGCGTTGCCGATGGTGTCGCGGTCGAGAATTTGTTGCGGATGGTCGAGGAACAGCTTGAGCAAGGCGAAGTCGGCGCCGGAGAGAAACACTTCTTCGCCGTCGAGGTGAAACAGGCGGTGGCTGATCATGTCCAGGCGCCATTCATCAAAGGCCAGCACCTCGACGCGGCTGCGTTCCTGGCCGAACTGGGCGCGGCGCAGCAAGGCTTTGATGCGCGCTTGCAGCTCGCGTGGGCTGAAGGGTTTGCCGAGGTAGTCGTCCGCGCCCAATTCCAGGCCAATCACGCGGTCGGCTTCGTCGGAACTGGCGGTCAGCATGATGATCGGCACCTGCGCCAAGCGCGGATGTTGGCGCACCCAGCGGCACAGGCTGAAGCCGTCTTCGTCGGGCAGCATGACGTCGAGAATCAGCAGGTCGGCGCTCTCCTCGCCAAGCGCTGCGCGAAAGCCTGCGCCGTCGCCCACGGTGCGCACCTGAAAGCCGGCGCGGCTCAGGTAGGCTTCCAGCAGTTCGCGAATTTCCTGATCGTCATCCACTAACAGAATGGATTTTCCGGTCTGGCTCAAGGGGCCCGTCCTTTTCTGGTTTTTGTTTTCTAGACGTTTATTGCTGGCGTTCCAACAGCTGTTGCAGGGCGACACCGGCGCCCATCAAACCTGGGTACTCGGCGGTGACCAGCCATACCGGCACGTCGACCATGTATTTGCTCATCGGGCCTTTCTCGGCGAAGCAGCGGGCGAAACCGCTGCGCAAGAATAGCTCGGTGAAACGCGGCACGATGCCACCGACGATGTACACACCACCGCGCCCGCCAAGGCTCAGCACGTTGTTGCCGGCAACGCGGCCAAGCCACGAGCAAAACTGGTCGATTACCTGGCCCGCCACGTCGTCACCGGCCAGTGCGGCGGCGGTGATGTCGGCTGGCGATTGCAGGGTTTGTTCATGGCCGTCGAGGGCGCACAGGGCGCGGTACAACAGCAGCAAACCGCCACCGCTCAACACGTCTTCGGCGCGAATATGGCCGTTCAGGCGATACAGCTCTTGCCACAGCTGCGCTTCGCGCGGCGAGCCAATCGGCAGGTCGACATGCCCGCCCTCGCCCGGCAAGGCTTGCCAACCTTCGGCGGCCGAACCAATCAAGGTGCCCACACCCAAACCGGTACCCGGCCCGACCACCACGGCTGGGCGGTCGGCTTCGGCGGTGCCGGGGCACACTTGCACGCGCTCGTGTTCTTCCAGGCGCGTCATGCCCAGGGCCATGGCGGAGAAATCGTTAATCAGCAGCAGGTCGTCCACTTGCAAGTCGCGGCAGAACGCCGAACGGCTCAGGCGCCAGTGGTTGTTGGTAAACACAAACACATCGCCACTCACCGGCCCGGCGCAGGCCAGGCACACCGCGTGCACAGCGCCCGGCGCCAGGCCGAGGCCGTCGAGGTAGGCGATGATGGCTTGCTCGACGCCGGGAAAATCGGCCGTGGCCAGAACCCGCACAGACTCCAGCTGGTTATCGCGCCACAACGCAAAGCGTGCATTGGTGCCGCCGATATCGCCGACCAGGGCTAACTTCATTTCAATCCTTCCAAACTGGTAGTAAAGGCACTGGCGCCTTGTTCGGCGGTGCTGAACGCGGCGCGCATAAAGGCAAACAATTCACGGCCGGTACCGAAGGCGACCGGCAGCCCTTGGGCATTTTCCCGCTGCGCCAGTTCCGCTTCGTTTACCAACACACGCAATTCACCTTTGGTGCCGTCAACGCGAACGATATCGCCGTCACGCACGCGGGCCAGCGGGCCGCCGTCGAAGGCTTCCGGGCACACGTGAATGGCGGCCGGGATCTTACCCGAGGCGCCCGACATCCGGCCATCGGTGACCAGCGCCACTTTGAAGCCGCGGTCCTGCAACACGCCCAGGTACGGCGTCATTTTGTGCAGCTCGGGCATGCCGTTGCTGCGCGGCCCCTGGAAGCGCATCACCGCGACGAAATCGCGCTCCAGCTCGCCGGCCTGGAAGGCGTCGGCCAGTTCTTGCTGATCGTGAAACACCCGCGCCGGCGCTTCGACAATCTGGTGCTCCAGCGCCACGGCCGACACTTTCATCACGCCACGACCAAGGTTGCCCTCCATCACGCGCAAGCCGCCTTCGGGCGAGTACGGGTTGGACAGCGGGCGCAGGATGCTTTCGTCGAGGCTCTGGGTCGGGCCGTCGCGCCATACCAGTTTGCCGTCTTGCAGGAACGGTTCCTGGGTGTAGCGGCGCAGGCCGTGGCCGACCACGGTGTGCACGTCTTCATGCAGCAAGCCGCCGTCGAGCAGCTCGCGGATAAGGAACGCCATGCCGCCAGCGGCCTGGAAGTGGTTGATGTCAGATTTTCCGTTCGGATAGACGTGGGCCATGGTCGGCACCACTTCGGAGAGGTCGGCCATGTCTTGCCAGGTCAGCAAGATGCCCGCCGCGCGGGCGATGGCTGGCATGTGCAAAGTGTGGTTGCTGGAGCCGCCGGTGGCGTGCAACGCAACGATGGAGTTGACCAACACTTTTTCATCGACCATCTCACCCATCATCAGGCGGTTGCCGGCCTGGCTGGTAAGACGCGTGACCTGCTGCGCCGCTTCGCGGGTCAGCGCATCGCGCAGCGGCGTGTACGGGTTAACGAACGAGGCGCCGGGCAGATGCAGGCCCATTACTTCCATCAGCAGCTGGTTGGTGTTGGCGGTGCCATAAAAGGTGCAGGTGCCGGGGCCGTGGTAGGCCTTCATTTCCGATTCCAGCAGCTCGTCGCGGGTGGCTTTGCCTTCGGCGTAGCGCTGGCGAACTTCGGCTTTTTCCTTGTTCGACGAGCCGGTGGTCATCGGCCCGCCCGGCACGAAAATAATCGGCAAGTGGCCAAAGCGCAGCGCGCCCATCATCAAGCCCGGCACGATCTTGTCGCAGATACCCAGGCACAAGGCGGCGTCGAACATATTGTGAGACAGCGCCACGGCGGTGGACATGGCGATGGTTTCACGGCTGGCGATACCGATTTCCATGCCCGGCTCGCCTTGGGTCACGCCGTCGCACATGGCCGGCACACCGCCGGCAAATTGGCCGACGGAGCCGATATCGCGCAAAGCCTGTTTGATCTGGTCGGGGAAGTGCTCGTATGGCTGGTGGGCCGAGAGCATGTCGTTGTACGCGGAGATGATCGCCACGTTGGCAGAATCCATCAGGCGCAGGCGCTGTTTGTCTTCGCCGGTACACCCCGCCACGCCGTGGGCGAAGTTGGCGCACTGGTGCTTGGCTCGCGCCGGACCGTCTTCGGCAGCGGCGCGAATCATCTTCAAATAATGCTCACGCGTGGCGCGGCTGCGGGCAATCAAACGCTCGGTAACTTCTACGACACGAGGATGCATATCATCGGCTCCAAACAGGCATAAATTTTATATAAAACAAAATATAGTCGGTAAAAATGGCTTGATTTATATATTACCGAGCATAATCTTGTAATTCCAACAACAAAAGACAAGATTCGGTGATTCCATGACACTGCGTATCGCAATCAACGGCTTCGGCCGTATCGGCCGCAACATTCTGCGCGCCCTGTACACCCAGGACTACCGCCAACAGCTGCAGGTAGTCGCGATCAACGACCTCGGCGACAGCGCCATCAACGCCCACCTGTTCAAGTACGACAGCGTGCACGGCATTTTCGACGGCACTGTTGAGGCACAAGCCGACGCACTGCTGGTGAACGGCGACCGCATTGCCGTCACCGCCATCCGCAACCCCGCCGAGCTGCCATGGCGCGAGCAACAGATCGACATCGTCTTTGAATGCACGGGCCTGTTCACCGACCGCGACAAAGCGGCCGCGCACCTCTCGGCCGGTGCCGCCAAAGTTATTATTTCGGCCCCGGCCAAGGGCGCCGATGCCACCATCGTTTACGGCGTCAACCACGACACCTTGCGCCAGTCGCACCAGATCATCTCCAGCGCCTCGTGCACCACCAATTGCCTGGCGCCGATTGCGCAAGTGCTGCACCGCGAGCTGGGCATTGAAAACGGCCTGATGACCACGATTCACGCCTACACCAACGACCAGAACCTGTCGGACGTCTACCACAGCGACCCTTACCGCGCGCGCTCGGCCACCCAGTCGATGATCCCGACCAAAACCGGCGCCGCCGAAGCGGTCGGCCTGGTGTTGCCGGAACTGGCGGGCAAGCTCACCGGCATGGCGGTGCGGGTGCCGGTTATCAACGTGTCGCTGGTGGACTTAACGGTAGAACTGAAACAGCAGACCAGCGCCGAAACCGTCAATACGCTGATGCTGGAAGCCAGCAAGCAGTTGCCCATTCTTGGCTACAACACGCTGCCGCTGGTGTCGCACGACTTCAACCACAACCCGCTGTCGTCGATCTTCGATGCCAACCACACCAAAACCAACGGCAAGCTGCTCAAAGTGCTGGCCTGGTATGACAACGAGTGGGGCTTTTCCAATCGGATGCTCGATAACGCGCTGGCCTTGCGGGATGCACCTTGAAGCGCAAGAGCATGGCGGCTCCCGCAGGCCCATTGCGGACCGTTTTTGTAGGAGCCACCTTGGTGGCGAACCCTGCAAACCTCGGCAACCGGCGTTTGCAGGGTTCGCTAGCAAGCTAGCGCCTACGGGCTGCGGCGTGCGGGGAAGCCGCTCCACAATGAGCCGCGATGCTTTATAGATGATTGCGCTGAAAGGTGTCTTCTCCCATCGCCGCAATCTGCCCCTCAATCAACGCCTCGAACGGCTTGAGTAACTCAGCGAACCGTTGCGGCGCCTCGACAATTTCCAGCGCCTGAACGACGGCTTCAATGGTCGACAACGCCCCCGCCATCGGCGCCTTGCGCAGCCGATAGCGCGACTCACCGCCCGCCGGCAAACAGACCCTCGGCAGCGCGGCCAGCAGCGGGTTCACATGCAGCAACTTGCTCGCCTTGCGCCAGGTGCCGTCCGGCACCACCAGTTGCAGCGGCACGTCAACGCCGCCCGGCGTGTGCAGCACCGTCGCGCCTTCCCCCGGAAATAGCAGAACGCTGCGATAACCCGGCGGGTTGAGCAGCGCTTGCAACTGATCAAACCGCTCGCCCACGCACAGCTCGGCATTGCGCAAGCCAAGCGCAGCCAGGCGCGCCGTGTTCAGGGCGTGTTTGACTTCGCTGGGGTGCTGCAGAATCAGCACGCGGGTGCGGCTGTTGAGGCTGGGAATCAGCGCGCACAGGCAATGGCTGAGCGGACGCTGACAACGCGGGCATAACGCGCGGGACATGGGCACTCCTCTGGAGCGCGAAGTCTGCCACCCGATGGCAGTCGCTGCCATCGGGCTGCCCGGGTTATTTGTTGAAACGCTCGGCCAGGCTGTGCAGGTATTCAGCCATGTGTTCCAGGTCCTGGCTGATGACCACGCCTTCCTGCGCCTGCCCGGCGCTGCGGTCGGAGAGCTGGGCGATGCGGGTGATTTGCTGGCTGATGTCTTCGGCTACATGGCTCTGCTGCTCGGAGGCCGTGGCCATCTGCTGGCTCATGCCGGTGATGCGCGTCACCGCCTGGCTGATGCCATCCAGCGCCTGCTGAACGGCTTCGACGCTGTGCACGCTTTCGCGGGAAATTTCCTCACCTTTGCTGGCCGTGGTTACGGCGCGATCGGCACCACTGCGCAGCGAGGCAATGATGGCGTGAATCTGCTCGGTGGATTCACGGGTGCGCGAGGCCAGCGAACGCACCTCGTCCGCCACCACGGCAAAACCACGCCCCTGCTCCCCTGCCCGCGCCGCTTCAATGGCAGCGTTGAGGGCCAGCAGGTTGGTTTGCTCGGCGATGGAGGTAATCACGTCGGCGACGCTGCCAATCGATTGTGTCGAGTCGGCGAGGTCCTTCACCGCCTGGCCGATTTCGGTAACGGCATCCGCCATGTGCTTCATGGCGCCCAGACTGTCGTTGGCCAGACCGCGTCCCTGCTGCGCCAACTGATCCGCTTCCTGCGCGGCATTGGCGGTGCTGGCGACGTTGTGCGCCACCTCCTGAATGGTGGCGGCCATCTGGTTGATGGCAGTGGCCGACTGATCGGTTTCGCTGCGCTGCTGCTCCAGCAATTCGGCGTTGGAGTTCGACAGTTTCGATGACTCCGCCGCGCGCAGTTTCACGCTGATGCCGGCGTCTTCCAGGCGCGTGAGTGCGGTTTGCAGACGCGCCTCTTCGCTGATCATCGCCAGGTCGAGCAGCCCCTGCGGGCCGGGGTTGTCGGAATAGGTCAGCGCCACCAGCTCGCTGGTAAAGGCTTTGGGGTGATCGGCCAGGGTATTGCGTACATCCTGACGTTTGCTGATGACCAGCCAGAGCGCCAGCAGCGCCATGACCACCATGGCCAATGCTGTTTTCGCCCAGCCTTTAAGCCACAGATCCCCGCCAAGAATAATCAGCGTGGCCAGAATCACCGGCCAGGAATTCACAATGTCCTGCGTCCAGTAGGCCAGTGCCGGCACCGGGCTCTTGCCGGCGCGCAGGCGGGCGTAAAGTTTGTCTGCCCGCGCAACCTGCTCGCGGGTCGGCAACGAGCGCACTGACTCGTAACCGGCGATCTTGCCGTTCTCATACACCGGCGTGACGTAGGCGCTGACCCAATAGAAATCGCCATTTTTGGAACGATTCTTCACCAGTCCCATCCACGGCTTGCCCTGCTTGATCACGTCCCACATGTGGCCGAACACCGCCGGCGGCATATCGGGGTGGCGCACCAGATTGTGTGGCTGGCCGATCAGCTCTTCCCGGGTAAAACCGCTGAGCTCGACGAACGCGTCGTTGCAGTAGGTGATTTTGCTGTGCAAATCCGTCGTGGAAATCAGGCGCTCATGCTCGGAAAAGGTTCTTTCGCGCTGAGTAACAGGCAGGTTCTGGCGCATCGGGTTCATCCTTGTGGTGACGAGCATAAAAACCCCTATGCCCATAAGGATTTAGGTGTAGCACAGCAATGGCTAGACGCCAGCAACGGCGGTGCTTATAGCGCAGCGGTGGGTAGCGCAGCGGCCGGGCGCGGTTGGCTGAGCTGGGTTTTCAGTAAATCGCGAAAGGTTTGCAACAGCGGCTCACGCGAACGCCCACGGCGGTAGGTCAGGGAAAACGGCGCCTGGTAACCAAACGTGGTGGGCAGCAGCGGGCGCAGGCGTTTCTGGTCGACCCAGGCTTGCGCATAGTGCTCGGGCAGGTAGCCGATGTAGGCGCCCGACAGCACCAGAATCAACTGCGCCTCCATACTTTCCACCGTCGCCGCGCTGTGCTTGAAACCGTGGCGCGCCAGCTCCGCCTGGCTCCAATAACTGCGCCCGACCATGCGCTGCTGAGTGATCAACTCTGGCGGAATGCGCCGCTCGCCGAACAGCGGATGGCGGTCGCTGCAATACAGCCAGTGCTGCTCGCGGTACAGCGCCTGATAGAGCAAGCCGTTCATGCGCGTGGAAAAGGAACCGATCGCCAGGTCCAGGCGGTTTTCCAACACGCCAAGCTGAAGTTCGTAGGGGCTGAGCACCGACAGGTGCAAATGCACGGCCGGGTGTTCTTCGCTGTAAGTGCCGATGACCTCGGCGAATGGCAAGGCGCGGTCGCTGACGGTGGAGTCGATCACCCCCAAATTGAGGGTTCCACGCAGCTCGCCCTTGAGCGCGGCGGCGTAGCGCTCGAAGCCTTCCATCTCGCCGAGCAGGCGCAGGGTTTCCTGGAAGAACAGCTCGCCCTTGCTGGTCAGGCTGAAACCACCGCGCCCGCGATGGCACAGGCTCAGGCCCAGTTGGCCTTCCAGTTGGCTCATGTAGGTGCTGATGGCCGACGTGGACAGGTTGAGCTCCTGCTGCGCGGCGGCGAAGCCTTGATGGCGGACCACGCTGACGAAGATGCGCAGGAGTTTTAGGTCGGGAAGGACTTGGCTCAAAACAAACTCCAGAGGCTGTTCACCCCTCTCCCGCTTGCGGGAGAGGGGCCGGGGGTGAGGGCCGGGGCAAACATCGGTGTCTGCCGCCACCCCCTCTCCCCAGCCCTCTCCCCCAAGGGGACGAGGGGGCTATCACGCGAGCTTTGCTCGCGAAGCTTGTCTCCCCTCGCCCGCTTGCGGGAGAGGGGCTGGGGGAGAGGGCCCGGGCAAACATTGATGTCTGCCGCTACCCCCAAGGGGGCGAGGGGGCTAATCACGCGAGCTTGCTCGCGAAGCTCTTCGTTTCAAAACGACAGCTTACCCACCCCAACTTAGTTTAGAAATCTCTGAACTAAGTATTTGCCTACACCGGATTTTTCTCCCGCCTACCCCTTGCGCAGAATCCGCCCACTATTAAAAACATAAGATCGTGAGGCCACCCCGTGGAAAAGACGCTTCATCAACCCCTGGGCGGTAACGAAATGCCGCGTTTCGGCGGCATCGCCACCATGATGCGCTTGCCGCATATCCAAACCGACGCCGAACTCAATGCCCTGGACGCCGCCTTCGTCGGCGTTCCGCTGGACATCGGCACCTCGCTGCGTTCCGGCACCCGCTTCGGCCCGCGCGAGATTCGCGCCGAATCCGTGATGATCCGCCCCTACAACATGGCCACCGGTGCCGCGCCGTTCGATTCGTTGAATGTGGCCGACATCGGCGACGTGGCGATCAATACGTTCAACCTGCTGGATGCCGTGCGCATCATCGAAGCTTCGTACGACAAGATTATCGGCCACGGCATTCTGCCGCTGACCCTGGGCGGCGATCACACCATCACCCTGCCGATTCTGCGGGCGCTGACCAAGAAGTACGGCAAGGTTGGCCTGGTGCATATCGATGCCCACGCCGATGTGAACGACCATATGTTTGGCGAGAAAATCGCCCACGGCACCACCTTCCGCCGCGCCGTGGAAGAAGGCCTGCTGGACTGCGACCGTGTGGTGCAGATCGGTTTGCGCGCGCAGGGTTACACCGCTGAAGACTTCAACTGGAGCCGCAAGCAGGGCTTCCGTGTAGTGCAGGCCGAAGAGTGCTGGCACAAGTCGCTGACCCCGCTGATGGCCGAAGTGCGCGAGAAAGTCGGCGGTGGCCCGGTGTACCTGAGTTTTGATATCGACGGCATCGACCCGGCCTGGGCGCCTGGCACCGGCACGCCGGAAATCGGCGGCTTGACCACGATTCAAGCCATCGAAATCATCCGCGGCTGCCAAGGGCTGGACCTGATTGGTTGTGACGTAGTTGAAGTGTCGCCACCCTACGACACCACCGGCAACACCTCGCTGCTGGGCGCCAACCTGCTGTACGAAATGCTCTGCGTACTGCCGGGAGTCAGCCACAAATGACCGTCGCGCTAAAAGAACAGCAAGTGCTCAATGCCGCCGAACGCCTGGTCGCCGCCTTCGCCCGCACCGACACGGCGGCCTACTTCGCCGCGTTCAGCGAAGACGCCAGCTTTGTCTTCCACACCTGGCCCACGCCGTTGTTGAGTCGCGCAGCGTACGAAGCCGTGTGGGCCGACTGGCTGGCGGATGGCTTCGAGGTGCTGGAATGCACCTCCAGCAAACCCTTCGTCAGCGTGCAGGGCGACGTGGCGATTTTCGTCCACGAGGTGCGCACGCAATTGCGCGTAGCCGGCAGCGAAAGCACCAGTTACGAGCGCGAGACCATTGTTTTCCGTGAGGTAGAAGCGGGCCGCTGGCTGGCCTGTCATGAGCATTTGTCGGCTGTACCGCAGTAACGCGTAACCACGCAAAACCATAAAAATAGAAGACGGGCGCAGACGCTTAGTGCGTCTTTGCGGGGAGATAAAAATGAATAACAACAACGAAAAAACACTGACGACCATCGAAACCTTCGGCGTCGAACAGATCCCGGACAGCGAGCGCAGCGCCAAACCGCTGGACCTGTTCCGCATGATTTTCGGCGGCGCCAACACCTTCGCCACCGCCGTGCTCGGCAGTTTCCCCGTGCTGTTTGGCCTGTCGTTTCAGGCCGGCGTGTGGGCTATTTTGCTGGGCGTGCTGGTGGGCTCGGTGATCCTCGCGCCCATGGGCTTGTTTGGGGCGTTGAATGGCACCAATAACGCCGTGTCGTCGGGCGCGCACTTTGGTGTGCACGGGCGAATTGTCGGCTCGTTTCTGTCGCTGCTGACGGCCATCGCGTTCTTTTCGCTGTCGGTCTGGAGCTCGGGCGACGCGTTGATCGGCGGCGCAAAACGCCTCATCGGCCTGCCGGAAACCGACCTGACCCTGGGCCTGGCTTACGGCCTGTTTGCCCTCCTCGTGCTCACCGTGTGCATCTACGGCTTCCGCTTTCTGTTGTGGGTAAACAAGGTGGCGGTATGGAGCGCCAGTGTGCTGTTTCTGCTTGGCATCTTTGCCTTTGCCAGCACCTTTGACAGCGCCTACGCCGGCAGCGTGAACATGGGCACCGAAGGCTTCTGGGCAGCATTTATCGGCGCCGCGCTGGTGGCCATGAGCAACCCGATTTCCTTCGGTGCCTTTCTCGGCGACTGGGCGCGCTACATCCCCAAGCACACCTCGAAAGGCCGGATCATGCTAGCGGTGGTGTTCGCCCAGCTGGCTACCCTGATCCCATTCCTGTTCGGCCTGGCGACCGCGACCATCGTGGCGGTGAAGGCACCGGAGTACATCACCGCGAACAACTATGTCGGCGGCTTGCTGGCGGTATGCCCGACCTGGTTCTTCCTGCCGGTGTGCCTAATTGCGGTGATTGGCGGTATGTCGACCGGCACCACGTCGCTGTATGGCACCGGGCTGGATATGTCGAGCGTGTTCCCGCGCGTGCTGTCGCGGGTCAAGGCGACGCTGCTGATTGGCGTGTTGTCGATCGCGTTTATCTTCATCGGCCGCTTCGCCGCCAACCTGGTGCAAAGCGTGTCGACCTTCGCGGTGCTGATCATTACCTGCACCACGCCGTGGATGGTGATCATGATTCTGGGCCTGATCATTCGTCGTGGCGTTTACCACGCCGATGACCTGCAAGTGTTCACCCGTGGGCAAAAAGGTGGCAGCTATTGGTTCACCCACGGCTGGAACTGGCGCGGCATGGGCGCCTGGGTGCCAAGCGCGTTGATCGGTTTGTGCTTCGTCAACCTGCCGGGGCAATTCGTCGGGCCGCTGGGCAATCTGGCCAACGGCATCGACGTCAGCTTGCCGGTGACGCTGGGCTTGGCGGCGGTGCTGTATCTGGTGCTGCTGGCGGTGTTCCCGGAACCGGCTGAGGTGTACGGGCCACAAGGGCCGCGCTGGATGCCGCTGCCCAAGAAAGCTGAAATGAAAGGCAACGCGGAAATCGCGTAGATCACAAACCCGTCCCCCGTCATTCCCCCCGCAGGAGGGAATCCAGGTGCACCTATTCATGGGCAATTCTGGATTCCCGCTTTCGCGGGAATGACGGTGGCAAGGATGAGATGGAAGTAGCTCCACCCGCTCCAAACGCTTTTGCATAACAACAAACGGCTCTACAGGTCCTCGCTGGCCTGATTCTTGAACTGCCAATAACAGATGCACTTAGCCTTTTAAGGAGTCACCCATGCGCACTCGTTCCATTGCCCTTCTCGGCCTGCTGGCCGCTGCCCTGAGCGCCACGCTGCACGCCGCCGACAGCAAACCGTCTTTTGTCAGCGGCGGTAGTTTCAACGTCTGCTCCGACCCCACCTTCCCGCCGCTGGAGTTCTTTGAGAAAACCGGCGACCGCGAGCCCAGCGGTTTCGATGCTGACCTGATCCGCGCCTTGGCGAAAACCTGGGGTGTGCCGGCGCGCTTTATCGTGACCGAGTTCACCGGCTTGCTGCCGGGCCTGGAATCCAAGCGTTGCGACGTGGTCATCAGCGGCGCCCTGATCACGCCTGAGCGCACGCAGAAACTCAACGCCGTGCCGTACCTGTCCAGCGCCACCATCGTATTTGGCAGCGGCAAGGGCGACCTCACGCTGACCAAACTGGAAGACCTCTCCGGCAAGGTGGTGGCCGTGCAATCGGGCACGCGTTACGTGGCGATCATGGAAAAGCTCAACACTGAACTCAAAGCCGCCGGCAAACCGGCCGCCACCCTTCAGACCTACCCCAAGGGCAGCGACGTGGCCCAGCAAGTGCTGGTCGGCCGCGCCAGCGCCGGGTTGTCGCAAGACACCGAACTGGCCTACCGCGAACTGCAAACGCCAGGGCAATTCAAGACGCTCTATACCTTCCCGGAGAAGGATGTATTCGGCGCGTACTTGGTGAAAGACGAAGCCAACACCAAAGCCGTGGCGGCGGCGATCAAGTCGCTGAAAGACGACGGCACGCTGAAGTCGCTCAGCGAGAAGTGGAAGCTGGATCCGGTGAATGTGGAGGGGGCGGGGGAGTAACGCCCAACGCGATTTGGCTCCCCCTCTCCCCAGCCCTCTCCCCGCTGGGGCGAGGGAGCTGATCGAGTATCGCCATAATCACCTGCGCCGTTCCTGATCGCAGCGCAGCTTCTCACCGCCTGAAAGGGGATACCCCCATGCAATTCGACGTCGCCGTCTTCTGGGACGCACTGTTCTCCTACCCCTTCTTCAAGGGCGCGTGCATTACCTTGCTGCTCGCCCTGCTCGCCCATTCGGTCGGCATCGCCCTGTCGATTCCCGCTGCGCTGGCGCTGGACGGCCCGCCCAATCCGCTGCGCATGCTGCTGCGCGCTGTGCTCAGTGTGTTTCGCGGCGCGCCGACGCTGTTGCAGTTGCTGTTCGTGTGGAACGCGCTGCCGCAGTTTTTCCCGATTTTTCGCGAAACCTGGTTCACCCCGTTCTTCGCCGCCTGGATCGCCCTGAGCCTGAATGAAATGGCCTACCAGGCCGAGATCAACCGCGCCGCCTTGAAGGCGCTGGACAAAGGTCAGCACGCCGCCGGCCACGCGCTGGGCTTGTCGGGCTGGCAGATTTTCCGCTACGTCACGCTGCCGCAAGCGGCGCGTATCGCCATTCCGCCGACGGCCAACGAGTTCATCACGTTGCTGAAAATCACCTCGCTGGCCTCGGTGATTTCCCTGCAAGAGCTGATGGCCGTGACCTCGCAAACCGTGTCCACGACTTTTCAGTTTTCCGAGTACTACGCGGTGGCGTTGGTTTACTACTTGGTCATGGTTTACACCCTGACCTGGCTGCAAGGCCGCCTGGAGCGACGCTTGTCATGGGACCACGTCAGCCCCGCAGCGAAGAACGTCGGCCTGGTGCAACGCACCCTTGCGCGTATGCGCCGCATCTGAGGAATTGTGATGACCACCGAGATCATTCGGCTCGATAACGTCGGCAAGCGCTACGACGATTTTCAGGTGTTGCAGGGCATCAACCTGTCCGTGCGCCAGGGCGAGAAAATTGTGATTTGCGGGCCGTCGGGCTCGGGCAAGTCGACGCTGATTCGCTGCATCAACCGCCTTTCGCCCCACGACACCGGCACCATCACCGTAGAAAACCAGGACGTTGCCAGCAAACAAGGCAGCGCCAACGTGCGGCGCGAAGTGGGCATGGTGTTTCAGAACTTCAACCTGTTCCCCCATCTGACCGTGCTGGAAAACTGCACCCTGGCGCCGATGAAAGTGCGCGGCATTGCGCGCGCCCAGGCCGAGGAACAAGCGCTGCGTTACCTAAACCGCGTGCACATCGGCAGCCAGGCGCAGAAGAAGCCCGGCCAACTGTCTGGCGGCCAACAGCAACGCGTGGCCATTGCCCGGGCGCTGTGCATGAACCCGAAGGTGATGCTGTTCGACGAGCCCACTTCGGCCCTCGACCCGGAAATGGTCGGCGAGGTGTTGGACGTGATGACCGAGCTGGCGCTTGAAGGCATGACCATGTTGTGCGTGACCCACGAGATGGGTTTTGCCCGCAAGGTCGCCGACCGTGTGGTGTTTATGGACGCCGGGCAAATCGTCGAAACCGGCGCGCCGACCGAATTCTTCGAGCAGCCCAAGCACCCGCGCCTGCAAGCCTTTCTGTCGCAGATCAGCCATTGACGGCCCTGCTGCCCTCCTCGCCTCTAAGGACTGCCCGATGAGCACCTGCGGTGAATTTCTGCTGAAGCAACTGGACGCCTGGGGCGTGGACACCGTGTTCGGTATTCCCGGCGTGCACACGGTGGAGCTGTATCGCGGCTTGCCTGCCACGGCCCTGCGCCACATCACCCCGCGTCACGAGCAGGGCGCCGGCTTTATGGCCGACGGCTACGCGCGGGTCACGGGCAAACCTGGGGTGTGTTTCATCATCACCGGGCCAGGCATGACCAACATCCTCACCGCCATGGCGCAGGCCTACGGCGACTCGATTCCGATGCTGGTGATTTCCAGCGTCAACGAGCGTTCGCGCCTGGGCACCGGCAACGGTTACTTGCATGAATTGCCCGACCAACGTGGGCTCACGGCTGGCGTTACCGCGTTCAGCCACACCGTGCTTAGCGTCGACGAATTACCCGACGTGCTGGCCCGGGCCTTTGCCGTGTTCGACAGCGAGCGCCCGCGCCCGGTGCACATCGAGCTGCCATTGGACATCATCACCGCGCCGGCCGCCCACTTGCGCCTTCAGCCGCGCACGCATTCTAGCCGGCCCGCGCCTTCTGCCGAGCTGATCAACCAGGCCGTCGCGAAACTGCGCGGCGCTCAGCGGCCGCTGCTATTGCTCGGCGGTGGTTGCCTTGAGGCGGCCGACGTTGCAGCGCACCTGGCGACCGCCCTGGATGCGCCGACCGCCCTCACCATCAATGCCAAAGGCTTATTGCCCGCTGAGCATTTGCTGCTGATCGGTAGCAACCAGTCATTGGTGCCGGTGCGCGAGCTGGCCGCCGCTGCCGACGTGGTTCTGGCCATTGGCACGGAGCTGGGCGAAACCGATTACGACGTGGTGTTCGACGGCGGCTTTGCCTTGCCTGGCGAGCTAATTCGCATCGACATCGACACCCAGCAATTGCAGCGCAACCACACGCCAACGCTGGCGATTCAAAGTGACGCGCGCCTGGCCATGGTCGCCTTGCTGGCCGAGTTACCGGGCCGCACTGGCGATTCCGGCAGCCCTGGCGCTCAGCGTGCCGCCGCCGTTCGCGCGCGGTTGGACGACGGCTTCAGCGGCTGGGCGCATTACCGCGAGCTGTTCGCCACCGTGCTCGACGTGTTGCCGGAGGCGCGGTTTGTCGGGGATTCCACGCAAACCGTGTACAGCGGCAATCACCTGGTCGACCTGAATGCACCGCGCCGCTGGTTCAATTCTTCCACCGGCTACGGCACCCTCGGCTACGCCCTGCCCGCCGCCATCGGCGCAAAACTGGCCGAACCGCAGACACCGGTTGTTTGCCTGATTGGTGATGGTGGGCTGCAATTCAGCCTGCCAGAACTGGCCAGCGCGGTGGAAGCCAAGGTTGGCATCGTGATTCTGCTGTGGAACAACTATGGTTACGGCGAGATCAAGGGCTACATGGAACGCCGAGGCATCGAGCCGATTGGGGTGGATATTTACACGCCGGACTTTATTGCCATTGCGCGGGGGTTTGGGTGTGTGGCGGAACGGGCGGTGGATTTGGGGCATTTGGCCAGGTTGTTGGAGACCGCGCGGGGTGACCGGCCATTGCTGATTGAGATTGTTCAGGGGCCGCCGTTCGCTCGGTAAATTCTGGATCCCAAATCGACGGACCACCGCGTTCGCGAGGATGACGGAGGTTTTTAACGAGACCACCGTCATCCTCGCGAACGCGGGGATCCAGAATCTTGAATGGATCGGAAGCTTCATCCCGCACCGCGCGTCCCACAAAAGAGCCCCCCATGAAAATCGTCACCCGCGACAAATGGTTCGAAGTCCGCCACTGCTACGACGGCATCAGCCTTATCCACGAGCCCTACATCCGCCCGTTCTACCGCTGCAACCTCTGGCATATCCAGGGTCGCGACAGAGACGTGCTGCTCGACAGCGGCTCCGGCCTGGTAAGCCTGCGCGAACAGCTGCCGTGGCTCACGGAAAAGCCGCTGCTGGCCGTGGCCAGTCATTGCCATTTCGACCACATCGCCGGGCACCACGAATTTAACGAGCGCCTGGTGCACCCGGCCGAGGCCGACATTCTCGCGCACCCCGATGGCGCCAATACCTTGAGCACGGCATTCGTTGGCGACGACATGTTCGACGCCCACCCGGATTGCCCGCTGTGCTACGCCGAGTACCAGGTGAAAGCGGCGCCGGCCACCGGGTTTGTCGAAGACGGCGACGTGCTGGACCTGGGCAATCGCGTGTTGCAAGTGCTGCACACGCCGGGCCATTCGCCGGGCGGCATCAGCCTGTGGGAAGCCAGCACCGAAACGCTGTTCAGCGGCGACATCATCTACGACGGTCCGCTGATCGAAGACGCCTACCACTCCAACCTCGACGACTATGCCGCCAGTCTGGAACGCCTGCGGCGCTTGCCCGTGCGCACGGTGCATGGCGGGCATTTCGACAGTTTCTCCGGCGAGCGTTTGCGCGGGATGATTGATGGGTGGTTCAAGGTGCACGGCTGAGCGGGAAGATCAAAAACTCGCGGCAAAAGCCGCTCCCAGAGGTTCGGCGCTTTTGTAGGAGCGACCTTGGTCGCGAATCCTGGAAACACCAATCGAGAATTTTGTTTGCAGGGTTCGCCAGCAAGCTGGCTCCTACAAAAAGACAATAAATCGCACCCATAAAAAAACCGCAGCCTGGGCTGCGGTTTTTTTGTTGCTCGCCTGGGCCTTAGTGGGCCAGCAGCGAGCCGCCTTTCTTGCCTGCCAACTTCTCAGGCTTGATGAGGAAGCGTGCCAGCGCTGGCAACAGCCACAGCGCGCCAAACATGTTCCACAGCAGCATGAAGGTCAGCATCAGGCCCATGTCGGCCTGGAACTTGATCGCCGAGAAAATCCAGGTGCACACGCCAATGGCCAGGCACAAGCCGGTGAACAGTACCGCTTTACCGGTGGATTTCAGGGTCTGGTAATAGGCTTCTTGCAGCGGCATACCGGCGCGCAGGAAGCTTTCCAGACGGCTGTAGATATAGATGCCGTAGTCGACCCCAATACCCACACCCAGCGCGATCACCGGCAAGGTCGCCACCTTCACACCGATGCCCAGGAAGGTCATCAGCGCGTTACCCAGCACCGAGGTGAGGATCAGCGGCAGCACGATGCACAAGGTCGCCGCGAACGAGCGGAAGGTGATCAGGCACATGGTGGCCACGCAGATGTACACCAGGATCAAAATGGTGAACTCGGTTTCCTTGATCACTTCGTTGGTCGCCGCTTCGATACCGGCGTTACCGGCAGCGAGCAGGAACTGCAGGTTCTCGTTGTCGTGTTCCTTGGCGAAGGCTTTCACGGCGTTAACCGCACGGTCGAGGGTTTCGGCTTTGTGGTCGTTGAGGAACACCAACACCGGGGCCAGCGAGCAGTCGTTGTTGAACAGGCCATCGGCGCGGGCGATGGAGTTGTTCAGCACGTCTTTGTTGCGCGACAGGGTTTCCCATTTCAGGTTGCCCTCGTTCATGCCCTTGATCATCTGCTTGGAGACGGTGACCAGGGAGATGGCCGATTGCACACCTTCGGTGTTGCTCATGGTCCACATCAGCTCATCGATGGGCTGCATGGTTTCGTGAATCGAGCAGCCTTCAGGCTTGCTCTTGACCATGACCACCAACACGTCCGAACTGGTCGAGTAGTTGTTGATGATGAAGGCGTTGTCCTGGTTGTAGCGCGAGTCCGGACGCAGCTCCGGCGCACCTTGGTCAAGGTCACCAATTTTCAGGCCGTGGCCGTACCACAAGCCGCCACCGAAGGCTGCCAGGGCGATAACCACGGAAATCGGCGCCACCACCGGGTGAGCGAAGTTGGACAGCAGGCGCCAGAACGGGTGTTCGCGCACGGCGTCTTTCTTGCTGCGCTCGATGGCCTTTTTGCTGATGCCGACATACGAGATGGCAACCGGCAGCAGGATCAGGTTGGTGAACACGATCACGCCCACACCAATGGACGCGCCAATGGCCAGTTCGCGGATCACGCCGATGTCGATAATCAGCAGCGTGATAAAGCCCACGGCGTCGGCCAGAATCGCGATCGCGCCCGGCAGGAACAGTTGGCGGAAGGTCAGGCGCGCAGCGGTCAGCGGGCTATCGGCTTCACTCGATTGCAGGGCGATACCGTTGATTTTCTGTACGCCGTGGGAAATACCGATGGCGAAAATCAGGAACGGCACGAGCATCGAGTAAGGGTCGAGACCGAACCCTACGGTGTGCATCAGGCCCAGTTGCCACACCACGGCAATCAAGGTGGTGAACAGCACGGCGATGGTGCTGCGAATGCAGCGGGTGAACCACATCAGCAAGACGAGGGTGATCAGGAACGCGATGGCAAAGAACGCCACCACCATCACCAGACCGTCGATAAGGTCACCGACTTTCTTGGCGAAACCGACGATGTGAATTTCCACATTCGGGTTTTGCGCTTCGTACTTGTCGCGAATCTTCGCTTCCAGTTCGTGGGAGAACTGGCGGTAGTCGAGTTTCAGCAAGGTGCCTTGGTCTTGCGGGTCCGGGTAGGACTCCAGCAACGGCACGTCGACGATGCTCGACTTGAAGTTGTTCGCGACCAGGCGGCCGATCTGGCCCGACTTGAGCACGTTGTTGCGCAGCTCGTCGAGGCTGTCTGGCGAGCCGTCGTAGGTTTGCGGAATCACTTCGCCGCCGGCGAAGCCTTCTTCGGTCACTTCGGTCCAGCGAACGCTTGGGCTCCACAACGACTTCAGACCGGAACGGTCGACGCCTGGAATGTAGAACACCTCGTCGTTCACCTGACGCAGGGTTTCCATGTATTCCTTGCTGAAAATGTCGCCGTCTTTGGCTTCCACCGAGATACGCACGGTGTTGCCCAGGTTGGCCAGATCATTGCGGTGCTCGAGCATCTTCTGAATGAACGGATGCTGCAGCGGAATCATCTTTTCAAAGCTGGTGGACGGACGCACTTGCAAGGCTTGGTAGCACAGGAAGACGCTGACCAGCAGACAGATGAGGATCACTGTCGGCCGGTTGTTGAAGATCAGGCGCTCGAGAAAGGAGCCCTTATCCTGATGATGGTTACTCATCGTACTCATACCTCAAAGCCACGGCTTATTGTTTTGGGCTAGCGTCTTCACCGGTGGGCGAAGTGACATGGACGCCACCTTGACCGACCAACACCAGATCACCTTTGTCGTCAGCTGCAACGCTGGACAAGGACAAGCGATCCGGACGGTTGATCAGGCTGAAGGTCAGGCCGTTATCGGTGCTTTTCAGTACGCTGCCGCCGTGCCCGACGATGACCACAGAGCCATCTTTAAGCAGTGCGCCGCCAGACAAACCGAAGTCGAGTTTGCCGCGAGGCGACTTGACCTTGATGGGCGTCCAGGTGGTGCCGAAGTCGGTGGAGCGGAACAGGTTGCCGCGCAGGCCATAGGCCAGAAGCGTGCCGGGTTCATTGGTGCCGATCACGCCAAACAGCGAACCTTCATAAGGGCCCTCGAGGGTTTCCCAGGTTTCGCCGTCGTCGGCACTTCTAAACATGCTGCCCATTTCACCGACGGCAAACAGGCCCGAGCCTTTGACTTCGGTGATGGCATTGATGTGGTAACCGTCGGGGTTATCGAGACGGTCGCCGGCATCTTCCCAGTTCTTGCCGCCGTCGGTGGTGGCGAACAACGCGCCATACGCACCAACCGCAAAACCGGTGGAAGCATCTTTGAACCAGACGTCGAGGAACGGCGCGCCCTCCTCCCGTTCCTGGTCGCTGAATTGTTGGGTCCACGTGGTGCCACCGTCTTCGGTAGCCAGGATCAGTGCATCGTGACCAACCGCCCAACCGTGTTTGTCGTCACCGAACGCCACCGCTGTGAGCATCATCCGGGTTGGCACTTTGGCCTGCACCCAGGTTTTGCCTTCATCGTCGGAATACAGAATGTGGCCACGGTCACCCACAGCGACCAGGCGTTTGCCGGCGTTGTCGATGTCGAGCAACAGGGAGTCTGCAGCCTTGGCGGATGGGATTGAGTAGACGGCCGCCGAATCGTCGGTCGCCGCGTGCACATTGAGGGGTGCAACAAAACTCAGAACGGACAACACACTACACAGCGAAAGCACGTTAGCCAGCGGCGAGTGGAAGCGGAACGCTGGTGTGCGCAACTTCTTAGCCTCACCAGACTGGGTGCGCCGCATGACGGGCTCACTCATACACCTTTCCCCTTTATTGTTATGGGATATCAGCCTTTTTGCAGGCCGCCTATCCTATCCAGCTTTCGAAAGGTCTGACAATCAACGTGACGTTATGTTTTGTTAAGGCAAACCCGCGTGATTGACGCGTTATAGGCACCTCTGATGCATCGGAATAGATACCCCTGATGCACAAAAGCCGCTACGACTGTAGCGGCCTTTGCCGAACACTACACAACCTGAGTTGTGTTGCCTATGGGCATCTAACGTTGGGCTTCGCTTCGCTCAACCCAACCTACGCATGACACCGACGTAGGTTGGGTTGAGCCATCGGCGAAGCCCAACACAGCCCCATCGATTAACGCGTACCGCGACGACGCAGAGCAGCGGGCTTGAAGTAGCCGTCGTCTGGAATCGGCTGGCTGAAGTCGATGGTGGTCGGCTCTTCGTTGTCCAGGTTCTGTACGTGGTAGCGACGGGCTTGCAGGTCGTGGAACACGTCCAGGGCAGTCCAGGTGGTTGGCAGTTCGTAGAAGTTTTTCAGGTACGCCAACGACACGCGCCACAGCTCGCCACGGCCGTCGTATTGGTCCACTTCTGCTGCTTGCCAGCTGTCTTCGTCGAGGAACAGCACGCGCTTGGAGTAGATGTGACGGGCGCCAGCTTTCAGCGTGCCTTCAACTACCCACACACGGTGCAGCTCGTAACGGGTGTAAGCCGGGTTCAGGTGGCCCACTTTCAGCAGGTCGGCGTATTTCACGTCGGGGCTGCTGATTTTGTAGTTGTTGTACGGAATGTAGATTTCTTTCTTGCCGATCAGCTTCCAGTCGTAGCGGTCTGGCGAGCCGTTGAACATGTCGGTGTCGTCTGCAGTACGCAGGCCGTCAGCGGCAGCAATCGGGGTGTCGTAAGCCAGGTTCGGCGCGCGACGTACGCGACGCTGACCGGCGTTGTAGCCCCAGGCCTGACGCGGTTCTTTCACCTGATCCAGGGTTTCGTGTACCAGTACCGCGCCGCCAGCCAGGCGTGCCGGGCTCTTGGTGAAGGACAGGTAGTAGAACAGGATGTTGTTCAGGTTCGAGTAGTTACTTTTCGGGTCGTAGAAACGGAACATCGCTTCTTGCTGGGACGTCACCAGGGTGAAGTCGCCATTGCGCTGCACGGCTACTTCCGAAGCGCGACGCACGATGTAGGTGCCGCGATAACGGGCGATGTGGTTCCACACCGCTTCAACGCCGTTCTGCGGAATCGGGAACGGAATGCCGCCGTATGCGTCGGCGAAACCGTTGCCGCCATCGAGCAGTTTGGCGGTGGTGGCGTTTTTCTGGGTGTTGTCATAGACCCACTGCGGCGCGGAGCCGGAGCGACGGGTCGGGTACACCGGCAGCTGGTAGTCAGTCGGGTAGGCGTTGAACAAGGCGATCTGGCCTGGGGTCAGGTTGGCCTTGTACTGGTCCATGTTGGCTTTGGTGATGGTGAACAGCGGCTTGTCGTCAGCGAACGGATCGACGTGGTGCTGGCCCCGGGTTTTGTAGCCAGCCGGTGCCTTGGTGATACCGCCAGTCCAGGCTGGAATCGTACCTGCCGCGTTACCCGCTTTCTCGGCGCCGAACGGCGTCAGCGTAGTGCCGAGCTTGGCGGCTTCCGAAGACGAAACAGCGGCCAGCGCGCTACCGGCGGTAAACGCCAGTGCGATCGCTGCACTAATCAGCGTGTGCTTTTTCAGCATCTTGATTCTCCGTGGTCAATCATCGTCCGAGCGCCCGTAGGCGCCCGGCTTCTTTTATAGAGGGTGTTAGAACGAGTACTTAACGTTGACGCCGATGTTGTCGCGGTCACGGCTGGCGTTGTTTTTGCCAGCACCCGAGAACTCGGTGTACGCCAGTTCGCCTTCCAGGCTGTTCAGGTAGCTGGCTTTAACGCCGAGGGTGTAAGCCTGACGGCCTTCGATGAAGTTACCGGTCTGGTAGGAGTTACCTTCGAAGTCGTTTTTGTAGACGACGTACGGGGAAACGTTCACGCCAGCGTATACGTCGTTCCAGGTGCCCGAGAGCACAGTGGTGAAGCCGTAGGCGTTCTTGTTGACCTGGTCGTCACGGTCGCCGCCACTGATGTAGGAGCTGTTGCCACGGCCGGAGTAGTACTTGGTGTTGCCTTGAAAGTCGGTGTACTTCAGATCGCTACCGCGCAGGTGCTCGGAGGCCAGTTCGAACACGCCAAACAGGGAATCGAAGCCGGCCGAAGGACCGAAGTTATAGATAGTGCCCAACGACGTGTTGTAAGCCTCTACGCGCTCGACGTTGTGGATTTCGTTACCCAGTCGAACGTTTTGGCCACCGATATTCACGGTTCTGCCGCCCGCCAACTGCGGAGCCTGGCGCAACAGATCGCCCAGCAGGTCGTTGGTGGTAGCGATGCCGATTGGCAGGTTTGGACGGTAGGCCAGCTCGCCGAATACCGAAGCGTTGCCCACGGTGGTATTGAAGCTGAAGCCGTACATGCGGATGTCTTCAGCGTACTCACGACGTGCGTTGACTTGGTTGGCTACGTCTAGGGTGACCAAACCACCCGCTGCTTGTTGCACAGAGCCAGCGACAGCTGGGAGGGCACAAGCGCCGCCGAGCGTGCCACAAATAGCCGTGAAGATATTTGTCGCGCTTGCCCCTTGATAGGAGCCCAGGTCGGCGGCAATGGTTGGCTCTTTGGAATGGTAGTTAACGAAGTAGGCGCCAAACTCAGTGGAGTTCAGTTCTTCGGCGATGTATTTGAAGTTGACGCCGTACTGGCCATCGTTTTTCGCATTGATGTCGGAACCGATACGCGCAACCTGAATGTTGCCGTCAGAATCGACGTTACGGCCGCCGGCCAAACCACCGACATTTGCCGCACTCAACCCAGGGTAGCGAGAAGCAACGGCCAGAAGAGCTGGCTGATTCGAATAAGCAAATTTGCCGCCATCCGCAAAAAGGTCAGTTTCGGAGAAGTAAGTACCAGATGGATCGATAGCCGACTCTTTCCAGTTGAACTGGTAGAAGGTTTCCATCGACAGGTTATCGGTCAGACCAACGTTGAAGCTCAGCGCTTCAACCGGGACCAACACTTCCTTCAGTTCGGAACCTGGCAGGCGGAATTTGGCGGCGTCTACCGGGTTGGTGGTGTTCACGCCACCACGGTAGAACAGGCCTTCGCCCCAGTTGAATACTTGGTTGCCCAGGCGAGCGGTAACAGGCAGATCCGCCACGTCCCAGTTGCCGTAAACGTAGGCATCAAGAAGCTGAGCATCACGACCAGCCTTGTGGCGAGTTTCGTAGGTGAAACTCGAGCTGTTCGGAGAAGTCTGGCTCGGCTGATTCGGATTGTTGTTGTCGTTGTAGTCGTTGCGCTTGTCCATGATCTGGGTGTCATAGAAAGCGGTACCACGCACGAACACACCGTAGTTCTTGTAGGTCGCTTCCAGGTCGGAAGTGATCTTGTACACCTCGGAAACCAGACCGGTATCGAAGTTACGATTGCCATCGTTGGTGTTGATGTCGTCGTTGCCTTTGTCACGACCCTGTACGCGCCACAGTTGGCCGTAAGACACGGTGGTGTCGATGGAACCGCTGACTTCATTGTCGGCAAAGCTGAATTCCACGGCCTGGGCTTGAACAGCCACCAGCAACGGCAGAAGACCGGCGAAGGCAAAGCCTGCCTTGGACGGCGCGAAACGCAACATAGGACTACGGGACTTGAATTCCATCGAGACTTTACTCCGTGGACAGATCGTTATTCTTATCGGCCCGCGCTTAGTAGCAAGCGGGCTCATGTACGCCGCTGTTTAGAGGCGGTCTTTTTAGTTGATTGGAAGATTCCCCTCCAACGCGTCTAGCACGCACCCCCGAGCATTGTCTGCACCATTGCGGGGCCAATTACAGTCGAGCAATGCAACCATGGTGCCAAACAAGCGTTTTAATTCAATTTAATGACGCCAACGTTTTATGGTTTGCCAGACAAGACGTGACTGATCATTCATTAACCAACGCACCCACTATTCAGGAAACTATTGCGCGGTTTGTCCTACGATGTGGCGCGGATAGCCACTCGCCGCCTTTCCAGCTCAAATTCCTGGCCGCACAATCAGAAAAGAGTCAAGGGCGAAGCCCCAACCTATTAAGGGTTTTCTAATAAGCAGCGGGCGGGTTATTTCGGTAAGTAACAAAAAAGTGTTACCGGCATTTCGCCAGTAACACTTTCTGTTCTTCGGGGGAAGGGATGAATCAAACCTTAAGCAAGGCTCTTGCTGACCACTTCATAAACGTCCGAGGACAGCTCGCCAGAGGCGAGAATCCGCTCTAGCTCGGCCTTCATAAGCGCCTGGCGGCCGGCATCGTATTTGCGCCAGCGGGTCAGCGGCGCCAGTTGCCGGGAAGCGATCTGCGGGTTGAAGCCATTCAGGGTGATGACCAGGTCCGCCAGGAAGCGGTAGCCCGAGCCGTCGGCGCTGTGGAAGTTGACCAGGTTTTGCCCGGCGAACGCACCAATCAGCGCACGCACCTTGTTGGGGTTTTTCAGGGTGAAGGCCGGGTGTTCCATCAGCGCTTTAACCCGCGCCAAGCCGCCAGGTAGAGCGCTCGCCGCTTGCACGCTGAACCACTGATCCATGACCAGCGGATTGTCTTTGAAGTGCTCGGCGAAGGTGTCCAGCGCTTTGGCTTTCTCGGCCTCGAACGGCGAATTGACCAACACGGCCAGCGCGGTGAGGCGTTCGGTCATGTTGTCGCACGCGTCGTACTGTTCCAGACAGGCCGCGAGCACCTCGGGTTTGCCACTCAGCATTAAGTATGAGAGCGCGATGTTTTGCAGGCTGCGGCGGGCGAAATGCTCGGCTTGCGCCACGTACTCACTGTTACGCGAGGCCTCGCGGTTCTGCTGATAACGCTGCCACAGCGGCTCGAACAACGCCTCGGCCAGTTGCTGACGGGCGAATTCGCGGGCGCTGTGAATAGCGTCAACGTCGGCCACTTCGCTAATTTCGGTGAGGTACGCCTCGCTTGGCAGCGAGAGCATTTCAGCCACCATGGCCGGGTCGAGCGTGCTATCGGCGAGCAAGGTGCCCAGCGCGGTAATCAAACGCTGATCCAGCACCAGCGCTTCGCCGCGTTGATGCTGACCGATCAGCTCTTGCAGCACTTGCACCGACAGTTGCTGGCCGGCCTCCCAACGGTTGAAGCCGTCGGCGTCGTGCTGCATGAGGAACATCAGTTGGTCGCGGTTGTACGGGAAGCTCAGCTTCACCGGCGCCGACAAGCCGCGCAGCAACGAGGGCAACGGCTGCTCGGTCACTTCCACAAAGGTGAAGCGCTGCTCGGCTTCGGTCACGGCAATAACCGTGGACTCGCCGCGCGGCCCGCTCTCACCTTCGAGCTTCAACGTCAGCGCCTGGCCTTGGGTGCCGAGCAAGCCCAGCTCGACGGGAATCACGAATGGCAGTTTTTCAGTCTGCCCCGGTGTTGGCGGGCAGCTTTGGCGGAAGGTCAGGGTGTAGGTTTTCGCGTCGGCGTCATACGCCTCGCTCACCTGCAAACGCGGCGTGCCGGCTTGGCTGTACCAGCGTTTGAAGTGGGTGAAGTCAGCGCCGTTGGCGTCTTCCATAGCCTTGATAAAGTCGTCGCAGGTCACGGCCTGACCATCGTGGCGCTCGAAGTACAGGTCGCTGCCTTTGCGGAAACCGTCGTTCCCCAGCAGGGTGTGGAGCATGCGCACCACTTCCGAGCCCTTTTCGTACACGGTCAGGGTGTAAAAGTTGGAAATCTCGATAAAGCTGTCCGGGCGCACGGCGTGGGCCATGGGGCCGGCGTCTTCGGCGAACTGGTGGGTGCGCAGGTAGGCGACGTCTTCAATACGTTTGACCGTGCGCGAGTTCATGTCGGCCGAGAACTCGGCGTCGCGGTACACGGTGAAGCCTTCTTTGAGCGACAGCTGGAACCAGTCGCGGCAGGTGACGCGGTTGCCAGACCAGTTGTGGAAGTATTCGTGCGCCACCACGCCTTCAACGCGCTGGTGCGCGGCATCGGTGGCGGTGTCGGCTTTGGCCAGCACGCAGCTGGAGTTGAAGATGTTCAGCCCCTTGTTTTCCATGGCGCCCATGTTGAAGTCGTTGACGGCGACGATCATGAAAATATCCAGATCGTATTCGCGGCCGTAGACCTCTTCATCCCAGCGCATGGATTTTTTCAGGCTGTCCATCGCGTGCTGGCATTTGTCGATGTTTTCCGGCTCGACATAAATGCGCAGCGCCACTTCGCGGTTGCTCATGGTGGTGAATGTGTCTTCGATGCACCACAAGTCGCCGGCCACCAGGGCGAACAGATAGGCGGGCTTCATAAACGGGTCTTCCCACGTCGCCCAATGGCGGCCGCCCTCGCCCTCTTCCGGACCGCTGGCAATCGGGTTGCCGTTGGAAAGCAGCACAGGGTATTTGTGCTGTTCGGCGCTGAGGGTCGTGGTGAATTTGCTCATCACGTCCGGGCGGTCGAGGTAGTAGGTAATTTTGCGGAAGCCCTCAGCCTCGCATTGGGTGCAGAACATGCCGCTGGATTTGTACAAACCTTCCAGCGCGGTGTTGGTTTCCGGGTGAATGCGCACGCTGCTGTCGATGACAAAGCGCTCACCGGCCGGTTGCAGCGTCAGGTGGCTGTCGCTGAGCTGATAGTCGCCCGGCTCCAGCGTCTTGCCGTCGAGGCTGAGGGACAACAGCTCCAGCTCCTGACCGTCCAGCACCAGCTGCGGCAGGCCTTCACCGCGCACCGGGTTGCGGCGCATCACCAGTTGCGCATGAACCAGGGTGTGGTCCTCGAACAACTCGAAAGTCAGATGGGTTTCGTCGATCAGGTAATCCGGCGCCTGATAGTCCTTGAGGTAAATCATCTTCGGTTGTTCGGTGCGCATGGCAGTTGCCCTTACGTTCAGGAATGCACGGCCAGTTGGTAGGCCGTGTATTTGCGGATATTGATAACGCCGGTATCGAACATCAGGTATTGGCCCTTGATGCCCAGCAGCGTGCCTTCGGCGATGGGGTCTTTATCCAGATTAAAGCTGGTTATCTTGGCCGGGTACGCCTCGATCGGATACGTGATCTCGATGGGCTCAACGTCGGTCAGCGCCTGAATCGCCTGCAAGCCAAAGCGCTGCTGCAAGCCGAGCATCCCTTCGGCGCAGGCGGCGAATATCTGCTCGCGTACGGCCTTGAGTTCGACCGGCGCGGCGTGGCTTTTCAGCAAGGCGCGCCAGTTGGTTTTGTCGGCCACCTGGGTGCGCAGCAAATCTTCGACGAAACCGGATTGCTGGCGGGTGCTGACCCGCATGATCGGCAGCGCCTGGCTGGCGCCCTGGTCGAGCCAGCGGGTTGGCACCTGCGTGGCGCGAGTGATGCCCACTTTCACGCCCGACGAATTGGCCAGGTACACGATGTGATCGGTCATGCAGAACTGCGCCGCCCATTCCGGCTCGCGGCAGGTGCCGGCCTCATGGTGGCAACGCTCGGGGCTCATCATGCAGGTGTCGCACTGCGCCAGCTTGGTCATGCACGGGTAGCAATACCCCTGACTGAAGCTGGTTTTGGTTTTGCGCCCGCAGTGGCTGCAGTGAATCGCACCCAAATACTCCAACCGCAGGGTCTTGCCGATCAGCGGGTTGACCGGAATTTCGTCATCACCCAACCGAAACGCGTACTGCACCGGCGCGCCCAGGCGGGCGGCCATTTTGCTCAAGGCACCGCGACCCAATTCACTCAATGGATAGCGTCCGACTTAAACAGAATGTTCGGCACGGTTTTCGATTTCGAGCTGCATTCCTGCACGGCCATGTAGCCGGTGCGCTGGTCTTCCGGCAGGTTTTGCAATTCCCAGGCGATAACCGCCTGCATGCTCAGTTCTTTCTGTTCCTGGGTCAGCTTGCGCCCGTCCGACCACTTACCAATTTCCACGGCCAGCTTCAGGCTTTCGTAGATATCCGGGGTGATGTTTTCAATCATTTCAGCAAAGGACGACATATTCGCCTCCAAAAACAAAGTCGCAGTTTAACGACGACGGCGCGCCAGTGCACCGCCCAACAGACCGGTGAGGCAGCCCATAACCAGACCGCCGACATGAGCGCCGTTGGCGATGGCGCCAATGCCGGCCACCTCGGTGATGCCGCTCATGCAGATGACCAGCCAGATCAGCATCATCACCACCACGCCTTTGGGTAAGTGGTAAGCACGATTTGGGGCCAGCAATTGGTAAATCCAACAGTGGCCGAGCAGGCCGTAGAGCACGCCCGACAGACCGCCGAAAATTGACGGGCCTGCCCACCAGAACTGCGCCGCGTTCGAGGCCAGGCCGAACAGCAGCGTCAGGCCCAGCAACGCGAAGCCGCCTTGGTACGACTCGATACGCCGCCCCAGCTCCCAATACCACATGCCGTTCATGGCCAGATGAAGAATGCCGAAGTGGATGAAGATCGGCGTGATCAGCCGCCAGTATTGGCCGGCAGCCAGGGTGTCAGGCCAGGGAACAAACGTGGCGTACTCACCGGACACGTGAAAATCCATCCAGCTCAGCCAGCGGATGGCGTCGAAGTTGTCGCCCAGCAAGGTGATGCCTGCGACGATCAACGTCAGCACCATCATTAAGGTGGTCAACGGGCTCTGCCGCAGCTGCGCGACAAACCCGACCTTCACCGGCTTTTCCTGCTCCGGCAACTGCAACCGCTGCTCGGGATCGCCGTCCGGATACTGCTGATACAAACCGCGCACATCCGCCGCCAACTGCTCGCCGGGCACCCACAGCACCTGCTCGCCCGACTCCTCGCTCACCCGGTGCGGCACCTGCAAGCGCTGCAATAGCTGAACGAAGCCGGCCAGATTGACGCTCACGGGCAGGCGCAACACTTCAACCGGGTTCATGGCGTTACTGCTCGATGCCGTATTACTCAACGGGAACCTCCGGGCGCTCGACGTCTACCCAGGCGAATTTATTCGGATCGATGCGGGTTTCCTGATCCATGCGATACGCCACCAGCTTGCCGTACAGCACGGCGCTGTAATCGAGGCAGGCCAGGTTCGGCCGAATCGGCGCCGGCCGGCCTTTGCGCCAGTAGTGGCCGACAAACAGCGGCGGCTCTTTCGGGCCGTAGCGCAGCAATTGGGTTTTCTCTTGCGGGGTTAGCGGCGTGCGCGCCACGTCTTCGGGCAAGGCGTCGGGCTGGAAGACGATATCGCCGTAGGTTTGCGGGTCTTCTTCCCAGAATTTGGTGCGGAAGAACGCGCGGGTATAGCCGTCACCGCTGGTCAGCGTCAGGCCATCGGGCAGGCGCATATCGGTGCCGCGCAGCAAGCGGCTAAACACTTTGTTGGCAAAACTGCCGGGCACCGCCGAGGCCTGGATAAAGGCTTCATCGACGCGCCCGTCAGGGTGCTGAGTGCGCAGCGAGTCGATCAGGCCGGCGTCCCAGCAGGCGTGCACCACGCGAAAATGCCCGGCGTCGATAAACAGCGGCAGCTCGTAAAACCAGCGCTGGAATTCGCGCCACTCGTTGGGATAGGCATCGAATTGCGCCAGGCTTTGGGTAATCAGGCGGGCGTTGCGCGGCGTGTGCTCGCGGACGAACTGGCGGCCGCTGCCGGGCGGCGCCGGCGTGCTCCAGCCGAGGGCGTCGAATTCGTGGTTGCCCATGATGCACAGCGCCTGACCCGCTTCGACCATATCGTGCACCATGTGCAGCGCCTCGCGAATACGCGGGCCACGGTCGACGATATCGCCGAGGAAAATCGCCATACGCCGCGGATGACGCCACACGCCGCCCTGGCGTTGATAACCGAGGCCGTCGAGCAGGCGCGCCAAGGTGTGCGCGCAACCATGCACGTCACCAATCAAGTCATACCCGCGCGCCGGATCAAGTTCCATCAGTCGTTACCGCCCCCGAGGCGACTGCCCCAACCCAACTTGGTCCGGCAAACTTCGTAATAGTTGTGGTCCAGCGGATGAATCAGGCGCAGTTTCTGCGGCTTCTTGCTGACAATCAGCGTGTCGCCTGGGGCGCAGGTGAAATGGTTCTGGCCGTCGCACGACACCTGCGGATAAATCTGCATGTCTTTTGAGGCGACAATTTTCAGCTCGCTGTTGCCGTCCACCACAATCGGGCGGCTGGACAAGGTGTGCGGGTACATCGGCACCACCACAATGGCGTCCAGCTTGGGATGCATGATCGGACCGCCTGCCGACAAGGCGTACGCGGTGGAACCGGTGGGCGTGGCGACGATAAGGCCGTCGGCCTTCTGGCTGCACACGAACTGGCCATCGATGTGCAGCTCGAACTCGATCATGCGCGTCGACTTGCCGGGGTGCAGCACCACATCGTTCAGCGCATCGCCCTGGCCGATCACTTCGGCGTGACGGCGCACTTCGGCTTGCAACAGGAAGCGGTTTTCCACCAGATACTGGCCGTCGAGCACTTCGGCCACTTTGCTTTCCAGCTCGTCGGGGCGAATGTCGGTGAGAAAACCGAGGCTGCCCCGGTTGATGCCCAGCACCGGCACATTGAACTGCGCCAGGGCGCGCGCGGCGCCGAGCATGCTGCCGTCGCCGCCGACCACAATCACCAGGTCGCAGGCTTCGCCCAGGCTTTTGCGCGACGAGGTTTGCAGGCCATGGCCAGGCAACACCTCGGCGATGGTGTCCTCGAGGATCACGTGCAACTGGCGCTCGATAAGCAGTTTTTTCAGGCGGCGGATGGTGTCCAGCACCTGCGAACTGCCCAAGCGGCCAATGATGCCGATATTGCGAAATTGCTCCATGAGGCTCCTGGCAGACGCTGGCAGAAAATGAAAAAGACGCCCTCTATCCAGAGAGGTGAGTTCAATTATGGGCGAAAGCGGCGGGCCAAACCAAGGCGCACTTCACCCCAGCGACCCGCTATGCTCGCACCATGACGCTTTTTCCCACGCTCACCGCCCTGCCCCAGCACCTGCACCAGCCCGCCGTGCGCGACCTGGCCTGGGTGCTGCTGTCGCCGCCACTCATGGACCCGGCGCATTGCCGGCAACGTCATCCATTAACCGCCAGCACCTGGGCCGCCGCGCCTGAGCGGTTGGCCGACTGGCTGCAACAACTCGACCGCGACCCTGCTGCGCTCAGCACGTGGCTGGCGCAACACAGCATCCGGCGTTTGGGTTTGTATTACGAACGCCTCTGGCAATTCGCCCTGATGGCCGCGCCCGGCGTGCAACTGCTGGCCGCCAACCTGGCGATTCGCGAGGGCGGGCATACCTTGGGTGAGCTGGATTTGCTGCTGCAAGACGATGACGGCGTGCACCACCAGGAACTGGCCATCAAGCTCTACCTCGGCCCGCAACACGGCGATGGCCGCAACGCCCACGAATGGCTCGGCCCTGGCAGCCAGGACCGCCTGGCGCGCAAGCTCAGCCATTTGCTGGACCACCAACTGCCGCTGTCTGCCACGCCACAAGCGCAGGCGGCGCTGGCCGAACTTGGCATTGCCAACGTGCAGCCGCAACTGTGGCTGGCGGGTTATCTGTTCTACCCCTGGCCCGGCCACAGCCAGCCGCCCGCTGGCGCGCTGCGCGAGCATTTGCGTGGACGTTGGCTGCATCGCAAGGACTGGGCCGCGTTTGCGGCTGAGCATGAGGGAACCGGGCTATGGCAGCCGATTCCCCGGCAGACCTGGCTGGCGCCGGCGCGGGAACAGGCTGAGACGGTGTGGACGGCTGAGCGGTTTGCGCAGTGGTTGGGGGAGCTGGAGGTGGATGCGCAGGCGCAGTTGTTGGTGCGGTTTGAGCGAGATGGGAGTGGGGATTGGCGGGAGGCGGAGCGGGTTTTTTTGGTGGGGGATGGGTGGCCGCGGCGGGGTGGGTGAAGGGGCTTGGTTCTCGTCGTTCGCCGAGGCATCACCGCTCGACTCGAAATTCTGGATTCCCGCTCTCGCGGGAATGACGGTGTTCTCTACAAAAACCTCCGTCATTCCCGCGAAAGCGGGAATCCAGGCTCGTTCAGGCAGCCTCGCTTCCCGACCGCACCTCGAACCCAAAAAAACCCTACCGACTCCGCTCCGTCCTCCCCCCCGACCGCGCCAAATACCCCGAGCCGCTTTCACACAACAACCCGTCACGCAACACCGCCGGCAACGCATTCAACCCGTCACGCAACGCATAAGCGTTAAACCCCAGCTGCGAGAGCAAAAACACCGCACTGGTGCTGCGCGTACCGCTGTCGCAGTAGCACAGATAGGTGCGGGTTTTATCCAGCAGCCGCGCCTTCAGCCGCAGCAGTTGCAGCGGCATGTTCAGCGTTTCCAGGGCGTGGCCGCGTTCGTATTCTTCTTGCAGGCGCACGTCCAGCCACTGCGCGCCGGCCGATAGCAGCCGCGCGGCTTCGCCGAATGACACCTCGTCGACAATCGGCGCCTTGAGCAGGGAGAAAAAATCCTGGCGGTCCAGGCGCAGCACCACGCCGTCTTCGAGCATGGTCACCGTGGCGTTGCGCGGCTGGTCGGCGAGCAAGGCTTCTTCGCCAAAGCAGGCGCCCTCTTCCAGTTCGGCCAGTACCTGCTTTTCACTGCCGGCACTGCGCATCACTTCCGCGCGGCCGCTGTTGAGGAAAAAGCAGCAGTCACCGGTTTCGCCTTCGCTAAGCACGGTGCTGCCCGCTTTCAATTCCAGGCGCTGCAAGCGGTCGAGCATGGCGCGCACGTTGGGTGGCGGCACTTTGGCGAATAGCGGGTTTTGCAGCAGGCGCTCCAGCCACTCGACATCGCCGCCGCGTTGGCCCAGCTCCAGCAACAAATCTTGGTACGCCAGGCGCCAGGTCAGCAGGCGCGTCAGGGTCGCGCTGTCGAGCACCAGAATGCTGATGTCGGTGAGCGCCCGTGCTTCGTGCAGGCGCGGCAGGTTGGGTGACACGGGATGGCAGCTGGCTTCGCTGCCGGCCTGCAAGCGCTGCTTGCGGCCGTCGGCGTCGGTCAATACCAATTCGCCGGCCAGCAGGAAATACGTAACCCGCGCCTGGTCGCCCGCCCTGAACAATAGCTGCCCGGCCAGCATCGGCTGCGGCACCAGTTGGCTGCGCAATTCGCGCCACTGCTGTTCCGACAGCACGTTGAGCGGCGTCAGGCTGCGCAGTTGCTCAAGGTTCAGGGGTTCACTCATGGAAGGCGGCTACTCATGAAAGGGCTGGTGCAACGGGCGGGCAATGTTCACTGGCGTGGCGCGGCGGCCCTGCAAACCGCCAGTGTGGACGAACAGCAGGCGAGTGCCGCGCGCCACGTTACCGGCCGCCACGTGCAGGCGCAACGCCATTAGCGCCTTGCCGGTGTAAATCGCTTCCAACGGCAATTGGCCCTCGCGTTCAGTCTGGCTGATGAATGCCGTTAGCGCTTCATCGACCTTAGCAAACCCTGCTCGGCTCGCTTGCAGCACGTCGTACCCGTCACCTGTGTAACCAGCCTGCTCGAAGATGTGCCGAAGGTTAGCTTCCACACCATGCCCCTCCGGCACCGCCGACGCCCCGTACACCAAGCGCTGGCCGCCCTCAGCCAGCACCAATCCGGCCAGCGTGGTGCCAGTACCGACGGCCAGCCACCAGGCGTCGAAGTCATCCCAGCCGATGCTCGCCAGCTGCGCCTGCACCATCTCGCGCAGGCTCATGCAACCCAGCGCGCCGGGCAAGCCGCCACCACCCTCGGGAATCGGGTAGAAGCCGGGGTATTGAGCCAGCCACGGTTGCCAAAAATCCGGCTGATGCCGTTGCCGGTAGCCGCCGTAGCCAAGCCAATGAAGCGTCATGCCCCAGGCTTGAAGGTCGCGCACGGTCGGAGTGTCAAGCGCATCGCCGCGCAGCAGACCCACCGTGGCGAAACCAAAGCGCTGGCCGGCAGCGGCCAGGGCATGCAAGTGATTGGAATGGGCGCCGCCCAGGCTGATCACCCCGCGTGCGCCAGCCGCCGCAGCGGCGTCGAGGTGGTGGCGCAACTTGAACCATTTGTTGCCGCTGATCAGCGGGTCGATTTCATCCAGGCGCAGCACGGCCACATCAACGCCGGCTTCGTGCAGCCATGGCGTGACCAGGCGCTGAAGCGGCGCCTGGGGTGACCAATCGGAAACGTCGAGGGACAAGGGTTAGCTGACAGTCCGCAGGCGGGCGCCGGCTTTGTGGCGGGCGCAGCAGTTGGAATCGCCGATGACAAAGCGGCTCGGCGTATCGATGCGGTCCAGGGGAATGCCGCAGCGATCACCGTTCGGCAAGCTGGCGTCGCAGCTGGGCTTTTCGTAATGGGCCAGCCACTGGCGGTATTGCGGCTCGGCGACAAAACATTTGGCCGCCGCGTAGGCCATGGGGTTGTCTTGGTAGCGGGCGATGTCTTGCAGCGGAATGGTCAAGTGGCCGGCGCCCGGGTGGTACACCACAAACACCACGCCGAGTTTCGACAGGCGCTCCAGAATCTGCTCGCCGCCCTGACTGGCAAAGGCGTCGCGCTCTTTCTTGAGGCGCTCGACTTCTTCTTCGAGCTGGGTATCCAGTTCGTTGCGGTAGGCCAGCTCGACGTCGCGAATGGCGATCTGCTCTTTGTACTCGACCACAGCGGAGGAAATTCGCGCTTGCAACTCGCTGTCGAATTGAGCGCGCAGAATATCCGCCTCGGCACGCCCGTGACGCTCGATGGCGCGCAGTTGCTCGGTCATTTCCTCGCGGTTTTTCTGAAAGGTGTCGGCCTGGGCGGCCAGCTGCGATTTCAGGCTGACGTTCAATTCTTCTTGCTGGCGCAGCGCCTGATGCAGGCTCTGAATCTGCCCGAGCATGGTCTGGGTGTCTTGCGCGGCGGCGAGCTTTAGCTTGGCCAGCTCTTCTTCGTACTGCTGGGTTTGGCTGCTGATGCGCAGGCGCTGCTGCTTGATGAGCTGAGCGGTTTTGAGGCGGTGTTCCTGCTCGATTTTCTCCGCCATCTGGTCAGCGGCTTCTTTGGCCGGATCCGGCGCGTGCCACTGATCCTCTGGCGCCAGTTGCAGACGCTCCGGGGCAACGCTCTGGCCGGAGTCGTCTTCCACCAGCAAGCCGAGCTGATTACGTCGCACGGTATCGCGCAGCAGCACCAGATCGTTCTGACCCGGCACCAAGCTCGGGTCCCACAAGTGCATTTGATGCCACGACACCGGGCACTGGCTGCGGCAGGCCAGGCGGATGGGACCGGCGCCCAGGTCCGGGCCACGGCCAGAGCGCTCGGCCAGGTGGCGCAGCGGAATGTTCCAGCCGCTATCGGGCGAGCCGCGTTCGTCGAAGTCGAGGAAGAAAAACACCGCCGCGCGTACCAGCAAGCGTGGGTTGATCAGCACGTAGGCCACGCGCATTTGCTGATCTCTGAACTCGGGCATGTTGACCACGCCGTCGAGCAAGGCCTCGAATTCGGGGTACAGCATTTCTTTGCAGATGCCGCGTTCACTGAAGAACATCACGGCTTCAACCATTTGCGGCTTGATCTGCATGCTCATCAACGAACCCCTAAGCCAGATACATGGCGACTTTCGCGCTTATGAATACGCTCGAATTTTTCTGCGCGCACGGCGAGAAAGTAGGCGTATTCCTACATTTGGCTCAAGTCTAGGGTAAAAAGTATCGACGGCAATGTGACTGGGTTGGCAGTCACCCATGCCGGGCGCCTGGTGAGCAGGCGCTGACATGAAAGTGTGACGGAATCGGTACAAGCGGTCAGGTTTGCGGCATTAAGCCGAGGCTTTGGCCTTGGCCAGGAACGGCGCCAGGCGTTTGCCCATCTCATCACCCAGCGCTTGCAGGCCGCTCATGGGGCGAACCATGACCTCGAAGTCGACGATTTTGCCGTCTTCATTGAAGCGCACCATGTCGATGCCCTTGAGCTGGCGCGCGCCGACCGTGGCGCTGAATTCCAACACCACATTCAGGCCGTCGTCGCTGACCAGTTCGCGGTGGTATTCGAAGTTTTCGAACACCTGGATCACCGTGTTCAGAATCACGTTGACCACCTGCGCGCCCTCGTACGGGTTGTAGGCCATGGGCGAACGAAACACCGCCTTGGCGTCGAGCAACTCGGGCAAGGCCTTGAGGTTTTTGCTGGCGATCATCTGATGCCACTGCTCGAGGGCAGCAGTGACGGCGGGGTTGGAACTGAGGGTGGAAGTGGTCATGGCAACTCCTTTTTTGTTTTTGGATTTTGTGGGAGCGGGGATGACGGCAATCCAAAAGAAACCACCGTCATTCCCGCGCAGGCGGCGGTCCGACGATTCGGAATCCAGAATTGTTGGGGAGACGAACATCGCTGCCCTCACCCCAGCACTCTCCCGCAAGCGGGAGAGGGAGCAAATCGCGGTGGATTACAGCCCTGCAGCCAAACGGGAACCCTGGTTGATTGCGCGCTTGGCATCCAGCTCCGCCGCCACGTCCGCGCCGCCAATCAAATGCACCACTTGCCCGGCCGCTTCCAGGCCTTCCTGCAGTTCACGCAGCGGGTCTTGGCCGGCGCAGATGATGATGGTGTCGACCGGCAATAGCTGCGGCTCACCTTCGGCGATGCGGATGTGCAAACCGGCGTCGTCGACGCTGAGGTATTCGACGCTGTTGAGCATCTGCACATTCTTGTTTTTCAAGCCGGTGCGGTGGATCCAGCCGGTGGTTTTGCCCAGGCCATCGCCCACTTTGCTTTTCTTGCGTTGCAGCAGGAACACCTCACGCGCCGGGGCGTGAACTTCGGCTTTGATGCCGGCGATACCGCCGCGCGCTTCCAGGGCTTTGTCGATGCCCCACTCTTTCCAGAACGCATCGCGGTCCTGGCTGGTGGCGTCGCCTTGGTGAACGATGAATTCCGACACGTCGAAACCAATGCCACCAGCGCCGATCACGGCCACCTTCTGGCCGACGGGTTTGCGCTGCAAGATGGCGTCGAGGTAGTTGATCACTTTCGGGTTGTCGATGCCTGGAATCGCCGGCGTGCGCGGGGCGATACCGGTGGCCAGAATGATTTCGTCAAAGCCGCCGTTAACCAGGTCTTCAACGCTGACGCGGGTGTTCAGGCGCAGGTCGACGCCAGTGGTTTGCAGCTTGCGGCCGAAGTAGCGGATGGTTTCGTAGAACTCTTCTTTGCCGGGCACGCGCTTGGCGATATTGAACTGGCCGCCGATTTCGCTGGCCGAGTCGAACAGGGTCACGCTGTGGCCGCGCTCGGCCGCCACGGTGGCAGCAGAAAGCCCCGCCGGGCCGGCGCCGACCACGGCAATTTTCTTCACGGCAGCGGTGGGAATGTAGTTCAGCTCGGTTTCGTGGCAGGCGCGCGGGTTGACCAGGCAGGTGGTGAGCTTGCCGCCGAAGGTGTGGTCCAGGCAGGCCTGGTTGCAGCCGATGCAGGTGTTAATTTCGTCGCTACGGCCTTCAGCGGCCTTGTTGACGAACTCGGGGTCGGCGAGGAACGGGCGAGCCATGGACACCATGTCGGCGTCGCCATCGGCCAGCACTTGCTCGGCCACTTCCGGGGTGTTGATACGGTTGGTGGTGATCAGCGGAATGCTGACTTCACCACGCAGTTTGGCCGTTACTTTGGTGAACGCTGCGCGCGGCACTTTGGTGGCGATGGTCGGGATACGCGCTTCGTGCCAGCCGATACCGGTGTTGATGATGGTGGCGCCGGCTTTTTCGATGGCCTTGGCCAGGGTGACGATTTCGTCCCAGGTGCTGCCGCCTTCCACCAGGTCGAGCATCGACAGGCGGTAAATAATGATGAAGTTCGGGCCTACCGCTTCTCGCACGCGGCGCACGATTTCCACCGGCAGGCGCATGCGGTTTTCGTAGCTGCCACCCCAGCGGTCGGTGCGCTGGTTGGTGTGGGCGGCGAGGAATTGGTTAATGAAATACCCCTCGGAGCCCATGATTTCCACGCCGTCGTATTCGGCGACCTGGGCGAGGCTGGAGCAATTGACGAAATCGGCGATCTGCTTTTCGATGCCCTCTTCGTCCAGCTCATGGGGCTTGAACGGGTTGATCGGCGCTTGAATGGCGCTCGGCGCTACCGATTTCGGGCTGTAGGCATAACGGCCGGCGTGGAGGATTTGCATGCAGATTTTGCCGCCCGCTTCGTGCACGGCGCGGGTAACAATGCGGTGCTGCTCGGCTTCTTCCGGGGTGCTCAGCTTGGCCGCGCCGGAGTAAACGCCGCCTTCTACGTTCGGGCCGATGCCGCCGGTGACCATCAGGCCGACGCCGCCCAATGCGCGCTCGGCGAAGTAGGCCGCCATGCGTTCGAAGCCGCCCGGTTTTTCTTCCAGCCCGGTGTGCATGGAGCCCATCAGCGTGCGGTTACGCAGGGTGGTGAAACCCAGGTCCAGCGGGGCCAACAGGTGGGGGAATTGAGCGGCGGTCATAGATAGCTCCACATCGAGGGTTAATGCACGGAATGCCGCTGCCTCATGAATCCGGCTTTGTGTTCAAAGCGTGGGCGGCGGTCAGTTGTGAGCAGACGATAAAGAGCGCGCCGCGCCCTCTCAATGATCCAAAGTGACAAGTTATTGATCCAAACGCGCAGCGCGACTTGGCAAGCGCGGTTCGGCCCCCTACCCTTATGGCCTAATTTCACACCCCGACGACCATGCGCAGACTATTTGGCAACGCCCTCGCCTCTTCCACCATCGTTCTGCTGGGCGCTTATGCGCTGTGGACCGATTTGCCGTCCGAGGCCCATTACCTGTCCGACCTTCGCAGCGAAGTGGCGCTTAATCAGGGCCAGCCGGGCACCAGCGGCAACCTGCTGGGCATTCAGCCGCTGCTGTATTCCGGCGATTACCACAGCGCCGACTTGCTGCGCTTGAAGCTCGCCGCCTACCTGCACAAAGCCAACGAAGCGGGCTTGCTCAATGGCAAAACTGTCGCCGTGCTGCCCGAACATATCGGCACGGGCCTGGTCATCAGCGGCGAGAAAGTCGAGGTGTATCAGGCGCACACGGTCAACAGCGCGATGGCCTGGCTGGCAGCAAGCAATCCACTGAAACTCAGCCGCGCGCTGCTGTTCGCCAAAGGTGAGAACCGCTTGCACGACGCCCTGCTGCGCATGAAGGGCGAGCACATGGCGCGCGACTACCAAACGGTGTTTGGCGGCCTGGCCAAAGACTTCGGCATCACCTTGGTGGCCGGCTCGATCGTGCTGCCCGAGCCGAGCGTGGAAGACGGCCAATTGGTGGTCGGCAGCGGCCCGCTCTACAACGTCAGCCTGGTGTTTGGCAGCGACGGCGAGCCGCTGGGGCAGCCTCAACGCAAGGCCTTTCCCAGCGCCGATGAGCTAGGTTTCATCGCCGCCGCGCCGAACGCGCCACAGGTAATCGACACACCGGCTGGACGCTTGGCTGTGGTGCTGGGCAGCGACAGCGAGCGCGCCGATGCGTTTGCCGAGCTGAGCAAACAAGGCGTGCAGGTGCTCGCCGTTCCAGCGTTCCAGATCAGCCATAACGAAACCCATACGGCGCCGCCAGTGGACGGCAGCAGCGCACGCCTGGGCATGACGGTTTTTCTCC
This sequence comes from Pseudomonas sp. AC229, assembly GCF_979254655.1. Lineage (NCBI taxonomy): Bacteria > Pseudomonadati > Pseudomonadota > Gammaproteobacteria > Pseudomonadales > Pseudomonadaceae > Pseudomonas > Pseudomonas sp. AC229. The sequence continues at coordinate 1,618 of NZ_CEEDHK010000017.1, read as the reverse complement.
ATGGCCAGTTCTGGAACCTGCGCAGCGATGGCCAGAGCCTGTTGATGCAAGACCAGGCCGTGAGCACGCTCGACGACAGCGGCGGGCCCGGTGGCCGGCTGCTGAATATTTGGCTGTAGGCCATGAAGCCGGTACGGGTTCGGCTGGGGGATTTGTCGGTCGGCTTTGTGCATGGCCTGGCAGATGCCGTGCGCCATGCCGGGCATGATCCGCTGCCGTTGCTGGAGCAATACGGGCTTGACCCGGCGCGCCTGGCCGAGGCGCGGGCGCGGTTGTCGATTCCGCGCTACATGCGTTTGGGCCATGCCGCGATTCAACTGACCGGCGACTCGGCACTGGGCTTGAGCATGGGCGTGCACACCCGTCTCAGCCAGGTTGGGTTGGCCGGCGTCACCGCCGCGCAAGCCCCGACCGTGCGCGAGGCAGCCCGCGCCCTGATTCGCTTCGAGCCGCTGTACGCCTACAACTACCGTGGCCAATCGAGCTTTCACGAAGACACCCGTGGCGCCTGGCTGCGCTTCTACTCGATCAACCCTTATAACGCCTACAACCGCTTCGTCGTCGACTCGGTATTGGCCGGCTGGGCGGCGCAACTGGGCGCGTTGGCCGGACAGCGTCTGGACGTGGAAAAAGTCGACATCGAATTCCCCGCCACGCCCTATGCCGAACGCTACGGCGAGCTGTTTGGCTGCGCCGTGGAGTTCGCCAGCGACACCAACCAACTGCGCCTGAACCAGGCCACGCTCGCACTGCGCAACCCCGAACACTGCCCGAGCACGTGGCGGCACTTGTTGGACATTTGCGAGCGAGAACTGGAGCAACTGACCCGCACCCGCAGCCTGCGCGAGCGCATCAGCCAGTTGCTCGGGCCGCTGCTAAACGGCCGCGAGCCGGACCTGGAGGAAGTCGCCAACCGCCTGCAACTGCCGACCTGGACCTTGCGGCGCAAGCTGGCAGAGGAAGGCACGCAATACCGCGCCATCCTCAACGACACCCGCCGCGATCTGGCCATGGCGTATATCCGTGACACGGAATTGGCGTTTGGAGAAATTGCGTATCTGCTGGGATTCGCTTCGGCGGAGGCGTTCCAACGGGCGTTCAAACGCTGGAATGGGCAGACGCCGGGGGAGTTCAGGAAGGCGCAGCGTAAGGCGGGGTGAACGCGTTTTGCCCGGCCCTCACCCCCAGCCCCTCTCCCGCTCGCGGGCGAGGGGAGCCAATCGCCTTTCTGCTGACTAACGCGATTTGCTTTTAGTCCCCTCGCCCCTCGGGGAGAGGGCTAGGGTGAGGGGGGAAGCCGGCGCAGATTTAAAGCTCTGTAGCGTCTTCCACTAATTCAGCCGGCTCATCCTGCTCAGCGGCGCGGTATTCCAACAACTCTTCTTGGTACTCGTCCATTTGCTTGTGCTCGCTCTATTTTCGTTCGGGTTAAGGCCAAGCCTAAAACCCGCAGATGACTAACAGATGAACGAACCCAAGCGGCCAATCATTAAATCGCAGCCAATAAAAAACCCTTGGACCTTTCGATCCAAGGGTTTCGTATATGGCGCAGCGGACGGGACTCGAACCCGCGACCCCCGGCGTGACAGGCCGGTATTCTAACCGACTGAACTACCGC
>NZ_CEEDHK010000016.1:0-167817 GCF_979254655.1 Pseudomonas sp. AC229 | reverse complement strand
CAGGCACTGCGGCTGATCAGCCTGCCCCCTACTGCTCTCACCTCGAATCCTACCGGCTTGAGCTGACACAAGCGGCTTTAGCCGCGAGCTTTTCGGGCGCACACGAAAAAACTCCCGCCTCGAAGCATCGAGGCGGAAGTTTTCACACGCCGCAGCGTTTAACCATTAATGACCTTCAGAGGCATTGAACATGGTCTTGGCGTAGATCAGACCCAGGCCATAAGCCCCGCCGTGGGCGATGGAGGTTTTGACGGTTTCGTCGTAGGTCTCGCCGCGTGCCCAGTCACGTTGCAGTTCGAGCAGGTATTGCAGCGAGGTCATCGGGCGGGCGCCCAGTTGCACCATGCGCTGGATCGCCATTTCGTGGGCTTCTACCGACACGTCACCACAGGCGTCAGCGATGAAGTACACCTCGAACCCTTGGTCCAGGGCAGACAGCGCTGGGCCTACGATGCAGACCGAGGTCCACAAGCCGGCGAGGACGATTTTCTGTTTGCCGGCGGCGTTCACCTGTACCGCAATGCGCTCGTCTTCCCAGGTGTTCATGCTGGTACGGTCGATGATGGTGTGCTCGGGGAATACCGATTTGATTTCATCGAAAATCGGACCGGAGAAGCTCTTCTCGGCGACGGTGGTGAGGATGGTCGACACCTTGAATTCACGGGCGGCCTTGGCAACCAGCGCGGCGTTGTTGCGCAGGGTGGTGGCATCAATCGACTTGGTCGCGAAGGACATCTGCGATTGGTGGTCGATCATGATCAGGGTGTGGTCGTCGTGGTTCAGAAGGGTTTTGCCTGGAGCTGCTTTTGCGATTGCCATGGGTAGATTTCCTTTTAGTCGTAATGGTCTGAGTAGCGGGTTTAGTTGAATTCGTTGGCTTGTTTGCAAACCGTGGAGCCATGATGCCCGGTCGCCGAAAAGCCCGGAATAGACAGGGCTGCACGCGCACTTTGCAGAAATGCAAAGGGCCTGAATTGATGTTTTGTGCGAAGGCAATGACAGGGGCAATCGGGGACCAAGGCGTTTCAGGAATCGAGGCTAAAGCCTCTCCCACACCAAACGCTGCCCCTGTAGGAGAGGCTTCAGCCTCGATGCTCTTGATCTTTAGACGCCCAACGGCGATCTCAGAACAAGTCCAACTGCCCACCCACCAACGTGCCGAAGTCGTCATCGACGAAGGGCAGAATCGCGTCTGCCACTGGCTGCAGCTGGCGTGTCAGGTAGTGGTCGTAATCGATGGGTGAGGTGACCGCTTCCAGCGGCTGCGGCCCGGCCAGGGTAATCAGGTAGCTGATCCAGCCGCCGCGTTGGTATTGCCGGGGCCGGCCAAGCTCGGCGTTATAGGCATCGGCGATACGCGCGGCGCGTACGTGGGGCGGCACGTTGCGTTCGTAATCATCCAGCGGGCGGCGCAGGCGTTTGCGATACACCAGCAGCTCGTCTTGCTCACCGGCCAGCGTCGCGGCCACGAAGTCGCGCACATAGGCTTGGTAGGGTTGCCGGCGAAAGATGCGCTCGTACAGTTGTTGCTGGAACTGCTGCGCCAGCGGCGACCAGTCGGTGCGCACCGATTCCAAGCCCTTGTAAACCATCTGCTCGCCCATCAAACCGGCGTAACGCTTCTTGCTGCCCTCCTCCGCGCCGCGAATGGTCGGCATCAGAAAACGGCGGAAGTGGGTTTCGTATTGCAGCTCCAGGGCGCTGGTCAAACCGAGTTCTTCGGTGAGGTGCTTGCGCCACCAGTCGTTGACCATTTGCACCAAACCGCGACCGATCACGCCCGCCTCCTCGTCGGTGTGTTCGCGCCCAAGCCAGACGAAGGTGGAGTCGGTGTCGCCATAGATCACGGTGTGGCCCTGGGCTTCGATCAGCTCGCGGGTTTTGTGCATGATCTGGTGGCCGCGCAGGGTGATGGACGACGCCAGGCGGGGATCGAAGAACCGGCAGCCGCTGGAACCGAGCACGCCGTAGAAGGCGTTCATGATGATCTTCAGCGCTTGCGACAGTGGCTTGTTGCTGTCGCGTTTCGCCTGCTCCCGCCCTTCGGCCACGCGCGACACAATGGCGGGCAGGCAATGCCGCTGACGAGAAAATCGCGCGCCGCGAAAACCTTCAACGGTGGCGCCCTCGTCGCTCTCGCGCAGCCCTTCGACCAGGCCAACCGGGTCGATGAGAAAGGTGCGAATAATCGAGGGGTACAGGCTCTTGTAATCCAGCACCAGCACCGACTCGTACAAGCCTGGCCGCGAGTCCATGACGAAGCCACCAGGGCTGGCTTCAGGCGGGCGCTCGCCGAGGTTCGGCGCGACGAAACCCTGGCGGTGCATCAGCGGCATATACAAATGGGTAAAGGCCGCCACCGAGCCGCCGCTGCGGTCGGCGGGCAGGCCGGTGACGCTGGCGCGTTCGAGCAAAAAGCTCAGCAGTTCGGTTTTGCCGAAGATGCGCGTGACCAGCTCGCAATCTTTCAGGTTGTAGCGCGCGAGGGCCGGTTTGTCCTCGGCGAACATGCGGTCGATTTCGTCCATGCGCTGATACGGCGTGGAAATATCTTTGCCCTCGCCGAGCAAAGTTTGCGCGACGTTTTCCAGGCTGAACGAAGGAAAGCTCCAGGTCGCCGAACGCAGCGCTTCGATGCCATCAATGATCAATCGGCCGGCCGCTTCGGCGAAAAAATGGTTGCTGCGCGCGCCGTGCTCGCGCCAACCCATGGCCTCGCCGTCGCGCCCCAGGCGCAGGGGAATTTGCAGTTTTTGCGAATGCTCCAGTAACACGCGCAGGTCGAACTGCACCACGTTCCAGCCAATGATGGCGTCGGGATCGTGGGTGGCCAGCCAGGTGTTCAGGCGTTCGAGCAATTGGCCGCGCGTGTCGCAATATTCGAGGTCGAAATTCACCGCGCTGTCGTCGGCATTAGGCGGGCCAAGCATGTACACCTGACGCTGGCCGCAGCCTTCGATGGCGATGGAATACAACTCGCCGTGACGGGTGGTTTCGATGTCGAGCGAGGCCAGTTTCAGCTGCGGACGGTAGTCGGGGGCGGGCTTGAGTTGCGCATCATCGAAACCGCCCTGCCCGTCCGGCGTGCCGGAAAACAGCACCGGCGCAGTGATAAAGCGCTCCATCAGGTAGCGCTCGGGCGGGCGAATGTCGGCTTCGTACACATCGACGCCGACACTGCGCAGCAGCTTGTCGATGTTCATCAATTGCCGATGCTGACGGGTGTAAACGCCAAGCACCGGACGGTGATGAAAGTCCTGCAATTGCAGTTCGCGCAGCTCGACGTCTTTCTCTTTGCCCAACATGCCTTCAACCCGCAAACGCTGCTCGGCTGGCACAAACGCGACCGAGGTTTGCACCGGCAAACGCAGCAGTCGCGGGCCGTCGTCTGTGGCCACCCAGAAGCTCACCTGCGTGCCCGCCGGGGTGTCACGCCAGTGCCGCGAAAGCAGAAAGCCGCGCTGTAGGGGTTGCGCCGTCATGAAGGTGCCGAGTCGCCGGGTCAGGAAGAACGAACGATTCTACTGTATCGATATACAGACAGCCGCTTGTTTTTCCTGCGCTGCGGCCAACAGCTGCTGCCTAATCCGACAGACGTCATGGCCAAAACCAACGTTACGGGGGTCTAGAAAACCGAAAGCAACCCGGCCTTCCCACGGAGATTTGCCCATGCAGCTCAAAGGTTCCTGCCATTGCGGCGCCGTCGCCTTCAGCCTCACCAGCCAGCATCCGTACCCGTATCAACGCTGTTACTGCTCGATTTGCCGCAAGACGCAGGGCGGCGGCGGTTACGCCATCAACCTCAGTGGCGACGCACGCAGCATGAAAGTACGCGGGCGCAAACACATCAGCATTTACCACGCGAAAATCAAACCCACCGGCGCCGGGCGCGCCCGCATCAGCAGCGCCGAGCGACATTTCTGCAACCAGTGCGGCAGCGCCTTGTGGCTGTTCAGCCCGCAATGGCCAGACTTGATTCACCCCTTCGCCAGCGCCATCGACAGCGAGTTGCCGGTGCCGCCGGAGCACACCCATTTGCTGCTCGACTCAAAGGCCAGCTGGGTGGAGGTCGACAAGCGCAAGGGCGACAAAACGTTCGAGGGTTTCCCGAAAGAATCGATTGCCCAGTGGCATCAGCGCTTGGGGTTGGAGGGCTGATTACATCGGGCCGTAGGGCGGTCGGTTGTACAGCTGCAGCGTGTCGATAAGTGCATCGGGGCTTACCCGCACGCTGCCGCTATAGGGGCAGTCCATGGCCATTACCAGCAACAGGCCAAAGCCGATCACCGCCGCGAGGCAGCCGGTCATGCAGGCCTGGCTGCGGTTATGCCCGGTGCGCAATGCCACGGCAAAGGCCACGGTGATGAAGCCTCCGCCCAACAACAGGCCCCACATCAGCGGCGGCAGCTGCGAATGGCTGTCGCGCAGGCGATTGCGCCGATGGTCAGTGAGGGCCACGACGTGCTGGTAGAAATGCTCGCTGCGGGTGTGCTGAGAGGGTTCGCTTTGTTCGAGCTGACGGTGCACATGCCACAACTGGTTCAGCGCAATCACCACTTCAATGCTGCTACGCCCCTGTTCCATGGTTCGCCATTCGGTGTTGATGACGTGGTCGGCGTATGTGTCGAGCGCCGTTTGCAGGTCGGTTTGGTGGGGCAGCGGCAGTTGTTGGGCCAGGCGGTATAAGCGACCGAGGGCGTTGGACTCGTGCGAGACATTGCCGGCCGCTACGTCAAACTCGGCGTACACCGCGGAAATAGTGAACGCCAACGTAATGCCGAACACGGCGCCCACCGTTTGGAAGATCGACAGCCCCACGCCGTTGTCGTCGCTCGGTTGCGGGCAGTAGCGGTTGACCAGCAACGAGGCACCGGCGACCAGCACGCCGCTGCCGACCACCAGCACCAAAAATAATGTCCACAGGGGAAATGAGAGCAGGTACATCTGCATGGAAAGTCCTTGGGTTAGCCAGCAAACATCGCCAATTCGCTCGGCGACAACGCTCAGCAGCCTTGCCCAACACCCACGTTCACACCATCCGTCGCTACGCAGCCAACCGTGGGTTATTGCCTGAATCGTCCCGGAAAACCGGGCGGCAAACGCTTGCCGCTGCTGGCAAGCTCGCGCCGCCTGCCTCGCGCCAAGACGCGCCGAAACACCTGTTCTAGAGCCATCGGACAAGTTGGCCCGTGATGTGCAATCCCGGCTGCACCTACTCGCTAACGGCACACACCCATGACCAGCGTATCGAGCAACCTTTCGCTGCTGAGCTTTATAAACTCGATTTCCAAATCGGACGCGAGCGACAGCACCAAACCCGCCACGGGCACCGGCACCGGTTCAGCAACGGACACGGCGGCTGAGGAGCCGAAAGACCCGATTGGTGAACTGCGCAAATACGCGGCCGCCATCGTCGCGCAGTCACGCGGTGGCCTGTTCACCGCGCTGGCCGGTGGCGAGCAGACCAGCCCTGCCGCGTCGGCCGGCTTCAACGGAGCCAACAGCCAGAGCGCGATTCAACTGCCCGACGTGGCGAGCATGAACCGTGACGACGCCGCCAGCTTGCTGCCGCAGGTGCAGAAGCTGATCGACAAAGGCTTGAGTGATTCGGTGGCAGTGGCCGGCTTTAACGGGGACAAACAAACCGAGTCGCTGGAGACTTACCGCGACTGGCTGCAAAGCAAAGCCGGCATCAGCATTTACGTGTGAGCGCCAGGGCGGCGCTTTCAGAAGGCGTAGCGGTACTGCACCTGAACGCCGAGCACCGGGCGCTGTTCATGGAAGGTTGAGGCCCGCGCGTGCACCTGAGCGGCCACGCTGCTGGCCGGACTCAGCGCGTAACGGCTGCCGGCGGTTGCGCTGGGCACCAGTTGTCGCTGACGCAACGGGCTGCGCACTTCGAACTGATCCAACCCTGGAATATCGGACTGCCCCTGGAACACCGGGGCGTCTTCGTTGAGCAGTACATCCATGGCTAGCGCCGCTGTCAGCGTGAGTTGCGGGTCGACCGGCAGGCTGCCGCGCAGCGTGGCGGTGGCGTAGGTTTGCTCACTGCGCGCGCTCTCAATGTTCAACGGCAGGGCGACGTTGCGCTCTTCAAAGCCACGGTGTGCCCCTTGCACATGGGTAAGCGCCAACTCCGGCACCAGCCGTGAATCGCCGACCGCCACGCCATAGCCCACCGCCAATCGCTGCGCCGTGGCTTTGATCGCCACCTGCGACGAGGCGATTTGTACGTCGGTGTCGTGCTCGCCCCGCTGGAAGCGGCTTTCGCCTGTACTCAGGGACGCACCGAGGTCGGCCAGCCAGCCGGTGCCGGTGTCGGCGTGCTGCTGGTAGGCGGCCCACAGCCCAAGGCCATGGGCGCGGTCCTCATGGCCATCACCGTGCCGCCCATCCGTCTCGGCCCAGGCCACGTTCAGCCCCATGGAAACCTGGGCATCCACCCGCCGCCCCGCTCCCAACTGACCGATTCGCTGGCGGCCGTCTGCCACTGACTCGCCCGTGCTCACTGCACCGTCGGCGCTCAGGCAATAGCGTTGCGCCGCACCCGGCAGGCAGTGTTGCTCCACCAACAAGCGCGCGCGGCGGGCCTGCATGGCGAGCAGATCGGTGCTGGTGTGGGCGCTGCGGATGACGGAGGTTTGCAGGTTGCCGAGGTCTTGAATGGGCGCCAATCCCCCGGCCGAACGCTTCCAGATAAACGCCCGCTCGCCCTGGCTGTTGTCAGCCGTGCCGACGACCACGTTGCCGTCGGCACTCACGCCCGTGGCTTCGCTGAAACTGCCGCCAGTCAACAGGCCAAGGCTGGTCATGCCGGTAGCGGCGGTCCAGCGATAGGCGCGGGACGAATCGTCGACCAAGGTGGACGTGCCCACGACCACCGAACCATCAGCGCTCACGCCGTTAGCCGAACTCATGATGCCGCCCAGCGAGCCGAGGTCCTGCATGCCGCTGGCGGCCGTCCAGCGAAACGCCGCGAGGTTGCTGCTGCCCACCACCACGTTGCCGTCGGCGTTCACCGCAAATGCACCGCTTGACGTACTGCCCGGCAGCGTGCCCAAGTCGACCATGGTGCCGCCTTCCCAGCGAAACGCGCGGGTGCCGGCCGTGGCTGCGGCGCTGCCGACGATCACGGCGCCGTCGCTGCTAATGGCCGAGGCCACACTGGAGCCACCGACGCTCAGGCTGCCGAGGTCTTGCATGCCCAGTGCTGCCGTCCATCGAAAGGCGCGACGCAATGCAGCTGCGTCGTTCGCCTCCCCAACCACCACGCTGCCATCGGCGCTAACGCCCCAGGCAATGCTGTGCGTACCGCCCAAGTCACCGAGTGATTGCACACCACTGAGTGCATCCCAACGAAACGCCTGCTGCGCCGCGTTCGAACCGATGCCACCGACGATCACGCTACCGTCGAAATTCAGCGCATTTGCCGAACCTTGGATGGCAACGCCGTTGAGGCCGACCATGCCGGCTTCGTCAGTCCAACGAAAAATCCAGGGCGTGTAGGCGGCATCCCAGCCCTGCCCAACGACCACCTTGCCGTTGGCGCTCACGGCATTGGCGCGGCTGCCGATGCCGGCGGGCAACAGGCCCAGATCGGTCAATACAGGGAATGGCGCAGTACTCGCCGCCGCAACGCCGCTGGTGAGGAACACAACGCATGCACTGAAAAGGACTACACGAACTGGAGGAAACGAGAAGGTTTTCATCGGAAGATGCCTATGGCGAAAGAGCCGCAAGCATCGTAAGAACGAGCACATTGGGTATGTAGGAATACCCTTACAAACTGGTCAGACTATAAGTCAACCATGCTCAAGACTTGAAGACCGTTGCTTATAAAAAGTATGGAATTGGAAGGGCGATCTATAGAACTAAGAAAAACTTCAACATACGTCGAGTACATATGAGAACACTGGCCATCGGGCACACTAGTCTTTATAAATGGATCTACTCTTCCAAAACTAACCAGGCTTATTTTTTATGTGCGACTCTACTCTCGCTGCTGCACTCTGGCATCAGCAGTGACAGCGTCAACGACGCCCATTAACTCCTCCCCTACTTCTGGTTGGAACCGCTTAATATACGCAGCGACTGCATCATTCTTTAGGAGACGGGAAATATATCCTTTGGCTACGACCAAAACCAGCATCGTCTCTCCGAGACCGTCTTCAATGGAGTGATAATTTTGATATAGCTTTTCCATCTCGCGCTCCATCCGGGTAATATCCTGAGCGGGAAAATGCGGCGCAGACTTTCTTCTCCTTTTCTCGCTAAGCTGGTCAGAAGGGGTCATTGCGAACATCATTTTCGCATATCTAACCGTGTAGCAATCGGCAGCCATCATCATTTCTGCGGTTTCTATTTGACGCATAGGCTTCATATTTTTTAGGACTGCAAAAACAGCACGCGGAACTACTTTTGTTTTCAGAAGACTAATTACTTCAGGAGTAATGCCTACAAGTAGATTTTGGCTTTCACGCACTCGACCAATATTCATATTCAGGCTTTTTGCTATTCTATCTGCAGTCACGCCCTTGCCTATCGCTTCTAGAATCATCTTGTGTTCTTGCACTGCAGTTAGCCTGTTAATTTGACGATTGTAAGTAAAACCCTCGTCTTCGGTCGCGATCAGACATAGAGCCTCAACAGCCCCTAACTCGCGCAATGCTTCAAGCCGTAGATGTCCATCGAGCAAAATATATGTTTTTGAGGCGCTCCCGCTTCCACCACCAGGGTATATGGCTATAGGCTCGACGACCCCTATCTCTTCGATAGAAGCCAAAACTGTTTTGTACTTAATAGAGCCGAGCACGTCCTTGCTCACCTTATGAGTGGGCATGATATGGGAAATCGGCACCGCGCAAATATTGGACTCGAAAGCATGCTTGACATTTTTCATGCTGCTACCTCCGCATATACACGCTGGGATAAGACCTCAGGCATATCACTCAACCCCTCGTTTTGCAGCAAGGCTTGAAAGTAATCCTCGGAAAGCAACTTCCTAAGGGCTGTAATGATAAACAGAAGACGCTGTTGGTTAATTTCAGATTTTTTAATAATTAAATGCTGACGCCCAACCTCTTGTTGATAGGTCTTTAACAATTGCGCGGGTGTTGTGATGCGCTCGGTTGTAGCCCTTGACGTTGAAAACTTTTTCCCAAGCGCCTTGCGCTTCTCCAGTAGCCTTCTGACCTTAAGTAGCTGATCTCCTCGAAGCACACCGGTCTCATAGGCTTCTAGCATAGCGGCTTGAGTTTCACCGTCATTTGACTTCGCAACCTTTGTTGCTATCGAGAGTGGAAGCCATCCTTTTTCGACGGCGGAAATTAGCCGATCTTCCCCCTGATTTAGCAGGATCAATATGCATGCTACATAAGTAGACTGAAGCCCGGTTTTATTTGAAATTTCCTTGGGCGTATAACCTCGCTGAGAGAGCTCATTTATAGCCGCCAGAAGATCCCTATTAGAATGGCGCCGGCGCGCTAGATTCTCAATTAAGCTTATCAAATATCTGTCTGCTTCTACTGCAGAAACCTGTACACACGGAATTGTCGTTTCACCTAGCGCCAAAAAAGCTTCAAATCGGCCTTGGCCGCATATCAAATCGAAAGAATCGCCATTCGGCGTTACGGTAATTGGTCTTTTCAAGCCTACGGTAGAAATATTTTCCACGAGCCGCGCAAATACTTGTTGATTGCGGCTTCGCGGATTAAGGACCCTAATCTTCTCCAAGGGCACGTTCTGTATTGGCTCAGCATTACCAATATGCAGCGCCGCGCATTCATTTGAATTTAGGCTCTTCATTTCTTCCTCCGACTATCGTTACTCTCCTACTGAGAGCACCTATGACATCCAAATTATCAAACCTGTATTGCTCCAACTCTCGCAAATCTTCGTCTTTCATGTTCAGCACAGCACGATCCAGTGCTCCCGTAGGTATAACCAAATAATCTTTTACCGTTTCCTCTCCTGGATACATGCGCACCACGAGATTTAAGTCAGGATTTAGCTCAAGAGCCAGTCTCGCCTGCCATTGATACTTCAGAAAGCGAGATGGCTTATATCTAATTACCACAACCGACATTAAAATCTCATCATTTATCACCAATAAACTATTATCATTGTTTACCGAAACGCTTGCGCCCGAACTTCTGATAACTCCTGCGACTCTCTCGACACAGATCGCAACTCTGCCTTTAAGACGTTTGTCCGCATCGAAATAGGAATAGTCTCTCGTAGACCTGTATCCCGCCAAGTCAAAAGCCCGCCGTAAGGTTCCGAATCGGGAAATGTATAACGAGCGAGATGAAGTTAATTTATCGGCATTAATTAGAACAGCCGATAAATAACCATGGCGAGCAAGAAGCGCTTTAAGATCGTCGATTAACTGCTCATCAGACAGAACAGTTGATCTACGGCTAATAATCTCGCGAGCAGCGAAGAAAGTTTCATCATTAATTATGGGACAGAACGCCTTTTTGGCCCTAATCCATTCATTCTCCGGATTCACTCGCTTAAACTGTTTTAACTTTGCAGATGTTTTATTCCACAAATTATTTCCTATATATCGCTCATTCTTTAGGACTGAATCCACGCGACCAGAATTCCAAGGAGTAGGCTTACACCACGTAACGCCCTGCTCGTTTAATAAGCGCGCTATCGCTCCAACCTTTAATTTCTCCTCAATGAAAAGTCTAAAAATCTCACGCACAACCTTCTGCTCTTTCTCTGGACCAGGGATAAGAACTACTCGATCTGTTTGAATGCTCTTCATCTCTCCTTTGCTCAGAATGGCTTTTGGATGACCGCATTGATCGATTAGCTGGCGTCGGTATCCGTATCCCGGCTGACCACCTTGCTTGTAACCAAGGCTAATTAGACGTGCCTGCCCTGCAAAGACTTTTACGGACAGTTCTCGGCTGTACTCTCCAGCCATCATTCGCTTAACACTTTTCAAAATACTTGAGATAGGCGAACCATCATTCTTGAACTGCTCGGCGCAATATTCGACTGCAACTCCAGCTTGACGACACCGAACCTCATACGTCGCGCTTTCATCAGGATCTTGAAAACGCCCCCACCTGCTTACGTCGTAGACCAAGACGATTTGATATTCGAAACTACAACTAGCGACGTCGTTAAATAACTGCTGCAAAGCTTTTCGCCCGTTCAAAGTCAGGCCGCTCTTTCCCGCATCGGTATAAACCTTAGTTATCTCGTAGCCGTTTTGCTCGGCATATAACTTTATTATATCGAGCTGGTTTTCCGTCGAATATTGCTGATGTTCAGTGGACATCCGCACATAAGCTGCCGCATATCTCGGACGCGCTTCAGGTATTAAATATTCAGACTGAGATTTTCTTCGAGGCATGAGGATGGCTCAGAGACTCCCGCTTGTCGGATGTTATTGCTGCACGTTCAAAGTCGTTAAGAATGCACATTCATGACCATAGAAGAAGGTCTCGGAAAAATGATTACTAAAATGGGCAATGAATTTCCAAACGGCGTAGGCAGCGTCTTGTACGCGAACGCCATCGCAGCGGCATTACGAACCGAACTCGGGCAGACTCGCTGCGCTTTGAAGACCTTGCAAAAGTGGACTGATGCCAATGAGCGAACGGCAAAAAATTGGTTAGCAGGAACGCATGGTCCGAGTGGGTATCACCTCATCATGCTGGCCGCCCGTTCCGAAAAGGTCTTACAAATGTTTTTGCATTTGGCCCAACGTCAAGAGGTAATCGTCGCCCTTTCGCTGCCAGTGCTTCGGACAAGCTTGCTTCAAACGGTAGCGCTGTTAGACGAATATCTTTCGATCTCAACAGCAGTTAAATAGATTGGTGCTTCACGCTTCATGTTCATGTTCATGTTCATGTTCATGTTCATGTTCATGTTCATGTTCATGCCGAATAATTCGCGCATTACTGAACTAGCTAAGAGTAGCTTCCTAGACGCGTCGAAACGGAAAAAGCTGGTTAGCGTTTCGGATTTTTCGGCTGATGGCCTCAACTCCCGCGGTCTAACCTAGCGTTAAATGCGGAAGGTTCTCTCACCTGCTAGCGTTATTCAAAACCGCCCCTCTGAATGGTGAAAAAATGCGTGAGCTTTCTGAAACTGAAAAGAAGCTAGCCCTCCTTGTAATCCGTGAAATGGACAAGAACGGGCGAAGCCTAAAGGACGTCGAGCGGGGAGCTGATGCGGTTTTGAAGGTCTTCAGAGATTTCACAGACGCGCCCCGCCCGCACCCAGTGAAGCGAATAATCTACTCGCTACTCTTTCCTTTTAGTAAACCGCCCCTCTCTAACAATCAATACTCGCTCCGCAATGTCGATAAGCGTCCAGCAAGAAATGCTTCCGATTTTAACGAAAGCTTTGTGGTTACCTCGTCGAACCGAAAAGCCCTAGTTAGATACACCTGGGGCTATGTTCCTCATCCAGTCATCGTGAAGGTGCAAGCACTTGTCGAGCGTGAGCAGGGCGCTGGATTCGACATCGTGGCAGGCGAGGCATACGGCCCGTTCAGTTCGCAGGAAACAGCTAATGGCGCGGCGATAGTTATCGCCACATCTTGGTTTGAAAAATATCTTCTTTAGCGCAGACCAAGTTCGCCCTAGATTTTGAGCGTGTCCGCTGTTCGATACGCGGAACGCTTACGACGTCTGCGGCCAATTTCGACCCACGACGCCAGCCCGGCCAATGGCTGGGGGTGCAGGAAGCGTTGGGAATACTGGTCGACCCCAGCAGTTGGCAAGTCGACGCCTATATCGAGCAAGACCAGGTGCACCGCTTGCGCATCGGCGATGCCGTGCGGTTCTACCCTGACGGCCACCCGATTGCCGTACCCGGTCACGTGCTGAACATTGGCAGCACGCGCACCAACCAGCTCAACCACCGCATGCTCGCCTCGCGCTTCGGCGGCCCGGTGCCGACCACCACACACGGGGGCGCGCTGGTGCCAACCGATGCGTTGTTTCAGGTGTTGATTCAGCTGGACCTACCGCCGCCCTCGCTGCACGAAACCCGTGGGCACGTGAAGATCGAGGGCCAGCGGCGCAGCCTGTTGGCCGACGGCGCGACCCATGTGGCGGCGGTGTTGATGCGCGAGAGCGGCTTTTAGCCGCTTAGGTGGCGTCGGCGTGGCTGACCAGGCCTTTGATCACCACGGCAACGCTGGCCACGGCAGCCGGCAGCACCAGCGCAGTAAGCACCTGCTCGAAATTCCAGCCCAGGCCCAGCAGTGTGGCGCCGATCCACGCGCCGAGAATGGCGCCGAAGCGACCAATGCCGAGCATCCATGACACGCCAGTGGCGCGGCCCTGGGTTGGGTAGAAACGGGCCGCTAGCGACGGCATCGCCGACTGCGCACCGTTGATGCACATACCGGCCAGCAGCACCAACGTCGCCAACAACGTGACCTTGCCCAGGCTCTGCCCGACGAAATAGGCGAACACGCCGGCCAGCAGGTAAAACACGCCGATGACTTTGTGCGGGTTGAATTTATCCATCGCCCAGCCCACGCCGACCGCGCTGAGCACGCCACCGAACTGGAACAACGCACCGATAAACGCCGCCTGCTCCATGCTCGCGCCGCTGTCGCGCATCAAGGTCGGCAACCAACTGGTGAGCAGGTAAACGATGACCAAGCCCATGAAATAGGTCAGCCACAGCAACAACGTGCCGGCGCTGTAAGTGCCGGAAAACACCACCTTCAGCACGTTGCGGCTCTGCACGGTTTTCTGCTCCGGCACGCTGAAGTCATTAGCCAGGCCCACTTCAGCCGGCGCAATGGGCGCCAGCACCTTGCGCACCTTGTCGGCGCCGCGATTGCGCACAACCAGAAAACGCGCCGACTCCGGCAGCCACACCAGCAATACCACCGCCAAAATCAACGGCAGAATGCCGCCGAGCAGCAGCAAGCTGTGCCAGCCGAACGCTGGAATCATCTTCGCCGAGATAAACCCGCCGCCGGCCATGCCCAGGTTGAAGCCGCAAAACATGCTGGTCACCAGCAGCGACTTCAAACGCTCCGGGGTGTACTCGGACAGCAACGTGGTGGCATTCGGCATCGCCGCGCCCAGGCCCAAGCCGGTGAGCAGACGCAGCACCAGCAATTGATCGAGGCTGGTGCTGAACGCGGAAATCAGGCTGAAGAAACCAAACAAGCCGACCGCCACGACCAGCACGACCTTACGCCCGAAGCGGTCAGCCAGCGGCCCGGAGCCGAGGGCGCCGAAGACCATGCCGATCAGCGCGGCGCTCATCACCGGACCGAGACTGGCGCGATCCACGCCCCAGTCCTGCGTGAGCGCGGGGGCGATAAAGCCCATGGCAGCGGTGTCGAGGCCATCGAGGAAAACGATGAGGAAACACAGCAGCACGATCTTCCACTGATAACGGGAAAGCGGCTGGGCGTTGATAAAGGTTTGAACATCGAGCGTGCCGGTAGTGGGCACGTGAGCAGGGCTGGTCATGCGAGCAATTCCTGTGAGTTTTTCTTCGCCATGGCACTGCAGGCGAATGGAACAGGAATGAGGGACGGGCTGGACAGGCGCTGCGCAGCGAACATCAGCGAAGCGCGGGTGCGCTGCGGTGAACGCAAATCCATGGCTGGCTCTCATTTGTTTTTATTGGAAGCAAAGCGTGGTCGCACAGAACGACCGAGGGCCAACAGTACGCAGCGGGATGGGGGCGATTCAATCCGATAATCGACTAATTGGGCGTTTATCGAACACTTGTGGAGGGTTGCGGCGCCTGCTGCCCTCTCCCCTAGCCCCTCTCCCGCAAGCGGGCGAGGGGAACGGTACGGCGATCGCCCGCCGAGCTCGGTCAGGCCCCCTCGCCCGTTTGCGGGAGAGGGCGGGGGGAGAGGGCCGCGCCAAACACGCCTTAATGAAACAACCGCGTACTCAACTCCTTACTCGCCTCCAACAACACCGGCAAAAACCGCGTCTCCAATTCCTGCCGCGACACCCGCCCCGCATGGGTGCCCACATTCAGAGCCGCCAGCACCTGGCCGGCTGAATCTTTCAGCGGTACGGCAATCGAGCGCAGCCCCACTTCCAGCTCTTGGTCGATGATGACCCAGCCCTGCTGACGGATCTCGGCCACACTGGCGCGCAGAGCATCCGGCGTGTGCACGGTGCGGCTGGTTTTGATCTGCATCTCGGCATGGTCGATGTAATCGTCCAGCGCGGCGTCATCCAGCGCGGCGAGCAAAATGCGGCCCATCGAGGTGCAGTACGCCGGTAAACGACTGCCGACGCTGAGGTCCACCGAGATCAAACGCTGCGGTGTCGCCGAGCGGGCGATGTAGAGAATTTCGTCACCTTCCAGCGTGGCCATGGAGCAGGCCTCGTGCAGCTGTTCGCTGAGGCGGTCGAGAATCGGCTGGGCCGTAACGGCCAGCGGTGTCGACGACAAATAGGCGTGGCCTAAGGTCAGCACTTTGGGCAGCAGCGAGTACGTGCGCCCGTCGGTGGTCACGTAACCCAGGCTCATCAACGTGTGCAGGCAACGGCGCACGGCGGCACGGGGAATTTCCGTGCGGTGGCTGATCTGCGCGATGGTCAGGTGGCGTTTGCGCTCTTGGAAGGCATGAATCACCGCCAACCCGCGCGCCAGCGAGGTCATGAAATTGGGGTCGCCGGTGAAGGCTTCGATGCGTTTGGCCGGCGAGGCAATAATCGGCGGCGCCAAGGGTGGCAGGGTGATGCGGGCTTCGTCAGTCATGTTGTTATTGATCTCGTAGCCTGGCCAGAAACGCTCTGGATGAAGTGTGGCCGATTATCGAACCGAAGTTCGATTATCGCAATTGACCCGCTCGGGCACGGCGCCTACCGTGACGCCGCTGCGCCCACATCGGTGGCGGCACAGGCTCGGCTCACAAGGCGCGGGCCTTGGAAATACCTCGGTGTTTCCCTTCTCTGTCCGAGCCCTGCCACCGCCGCGCTACCCGCGCGTCGGCAGGCCGGCTCAATTTCCCTGCAACGGTTTAGAAGGTCTGCGCGGTGAGCTGACGCAAGCGGCTGCGAGTGCGCACAAAGTCCAGGTGCGAGCCGGGCCGGCACACCTCGTCCAATTCGGCTTCACAGCCAAGCAGCAAATTCACGCCGCTGTCGTAGGCGATGTCGACGAAGTTGAGGATGCGTTGCTGCACGTCGATGCCTTCACCATCCAGCGGCGGCACGCCGTAAATGGCGATACGCCGGAAGCGTTGGCACAGCCAAAGAAAGTCCGAACTTGAATGAGGATGGCGGCACAGCTCATCGAAATCCAGCAACGCGCGGTTGCCCTCGTAAGCCTGCACACGCAGCGGATGGTGATTGACCGCCAGCACCGCGTCGCGCTCAACCGCCGCGCTGAACTCCAACTGCTGCTCCAACCAATCGCTCAGTGCCGGGCACAACGGCCACGCGTAATGCCCCCACGCTTCCTGGGCCCCGGCACGTTCGCGGTAGTCTTCGCCGGCATCCAGATTAAGCACGGTGAAACGCGACTCCAGCAGGTCGATGGCAGGTTTGAAACGGTCGCGGTACAGCGGATTCGGGCACAGGTTGATCGGCGCGTAATTCGAGGTGCAGACCAGCCCCACGCCTTCATCCACCAGCACCTTGAGCAGGCGCCCCAGCAGCATGGCATCGGCGATGTCATGCACATGGAATTCGTCGAAGCACAGTAAACGCGCCTCCTGCGCCACCTCACGGGCGACGCGCACCAGCGGCTCGCTCTGCCCGGTAAAGGCGCCCATGCGCTGCTGCACCTCCTGCAAAAACGCATGGAAATGCACGCGGCGCTTGGCTTGCACGGGCGCGGCGGCGAAGAAGGTGTCCATCACAAAACTCTTGCCGCGCCCCACGCCGCCCCACAGATAAATGCCGGCAACGGGCTTGCGCAACCAACCACGACGCCCCGCCAGCCAGGCGTCTAGCCAGCTGGCGAGGGTGTCGATGGCCGCCTGTTGCGCGCTGTCGGCCCGGTAACCCCGGGCTTCCAGCGCATCGCTGAAACGCCGCTGAATGCGCAGGCCAACGGGCTCGGTGTTATCGGACGTCAAAACCCACCCTTAGAAATCAAAGAAAACCGTCTCACCTTCGCCCTGAATACGGATATCGAAGCGGTAAGCCAGCTTGCCGTCAACCTCGCAGCGCGTGGCGATCAGGGTTTCGCGGCGCTGCGGCTGCTCGATCAGATTGAGCACCGGGCACTGCGCATTGGCTTGAGCCTCGTCATCGAAATACAAGCGCGTGTGCAGGTGAATATTGATGCCCCGGGCAAACAGCGACACGTTGATATGCGGCGCCATCGGCACACCCGCCGCGTTTTTCACCACGCCGGGTTTGATGGTATGCAGCGTCCACTCACCGGCATCGAAGGTGGTGGCGGTACGGCCGAAGCTATTGAACGGTTTTTCCAGGTTGTAATCGGCGTCGTACTGGCCTTCGTGGTTGGCTTGCCAGAACTCCAGAAACGAGTCGCGCACCAGGTGACCGTTGCCGTCGTACACGTTGCCCAGCAACACAATGTGCTCGCCGGGCGCATCGGGCTTGGCCATCTCGTTCCAGATTTCCTGCTCACGCGGCGGGTTGCCGGCCGCGCTCAGAGCCAGGCCGATATGCACATACGGGCCGGCGGTTTGCGAGGGGGTTTCGTTGAGCAATTGAATAGGCATGGACTCACCCTCCTTAAATGTTTTCGAAGTGGGTCTTGCGCTGTCCGCGCAACACGATATCGAAGCGATACGCCAGGCAATCCATGGGATTGGCCGCGCTCATATCGAGCTTGGCGATCAGGCTTTGTACCGCCTCGGGGTTGGCAATCGACTTCACAATCGGGCACATCGGAATCAGCGGATCGCCTTCGAAATACAGCTGCGTAATCAAGCGCGTGGCGATCGACGGGCCGCTGATGGAGAAGTGAATATGCGCCGGGCGCCAGTCGTTCGGGCCGTTGCGCCACGGGTACGGGCCGGGCTTGATGGTGCGGAAGCTGTAATAGCCGTCGCGGTCGGTGAGGGCACGGCCCACGCCACCGAAGTTCGGGTCCAGCGGCGCCAGGTAACGGTCGTTCTTATGGCGATAGCGGCCACCGGCATTGGCCTGCCACATCTCCACCAACGTATGGGGAATTGGCTTGCCGTATTGGTCGCACACCCGACCGGCCACGATGATGCGCTCGCCCACCGGCAAACCGCCGTTGTTGAAGTTGAGGAGCAGATCGTTATCGTGCTCGCCCATCTTCAAATGGGAAAAGTCAGGGCCGGTGGTTTCGGAAACAGATTGCGGAATGCTCACCAACGCTTGGCGCGGCGAACGGGGCACGGAGGTTTTGTAG
Organism: Pseudomonas sp. AC229; assembly: GCF_979254655.1. Taxonomy (NCBI): domain Bacteria; kingdom Pseudomonadati; phylum Pseudomonadota; class Gammaproteobacteria; order Pseudomonadales; family Pseudomonadaceae; genus Pseudomonas; species Pseudomonas sp. AC229. Next base: position 149,487 of record NZ_CEEDHK010000016.1, on the reverse strand, counting down.
TCAGGCGTCAGGGCTTTGGGGTGCCAATTGCGGTCACGGATGACGAAGCGACTGCTGTCTGCATCAGACATGTCCTTCTCCTTTGTTAGATTTATCGGACAAACAAGATGGCTAGTCTGCTGCGACAAAGCGACGCGGGAAAATGAAAGTTAAACGGCCATCCATAACCAAATGGTTATGGAAACCGCTTTTCCCGATACGCCTGCCCCACCTCGCGCAGCACCTCCACGCTCCAGTGCGCCGCCAACGACAACGGCAACGCCGCATTGCTGCAAATGCCCACCGAACCGCCCGGCTCCTTGATGCCTAGCTGCAACTCGGCCAGATCGCCATTGGCCAGATCCAGCTGCACCGCGTCGTAGGGCGCAATCCACACCGCATCGCTGCTTTGCACATAACGGCGACTCAAACTCAACGACAAGGTCTCCAGCCGTTGGCGCGGCGGGGCGATGCCGCACTGCACAAACAGCGCGTCGGCGTATTTGCGAATGGTGGTGCCGGCCAGCGGCAGCACCAGCGGGTAATCGTGCAAAAGCTGCTGGGCCTGGGCCTCGCCTAACAATGGGTGGCCGGCGCGCACCACCAGGGTCATCGACTCGCTGTACAGATGCTCAAACGTCAGGCCCTGAATTTGTGGGCTATCGGTCATGCGCCCGACCACCAAATCCAACTCACCCACATGCAACTGCGACAACAAATACGCGCTCGGCCCGGTGACGACGCTGGCCACCAGCGCCGGGTGCCGCTCGTGAAGTCGGCGCACCACCTCGGGAATCAGCAGGCTTTCCACCGTCGACAGCACACCGAGGCGCACCGTGCCGGACTCGTACTCACCGCTGCGCAAACTGTTCACCCCATCGCGCAGCGCCTGCACGCACGGGCCGGCATAGCGCATAAACGCCACGCCCGCCTCGGTGAGCGCCACGCCGGCCTTGCTGCGCTCAAACAGCGTGGCGCCGAGCAGTTCTTCCAGTTCTTTCAGCGTTTTGGAAATGGCCGGCTGGCTCACCGCCAGCTTATCTGCCGCGCGCGCCAAGGTGCCCTGACGGGCAACTTCGAGGAAACACACCAGATGGCGGAATTTGATGCGGGTATCGATGTTCATAGGCTTCAGCCCTCGCGCGGGCAACCAGTCTGCAAGGGAAGGCAGCCCGAGACAACTGCATGCGGTTTGCCCCACCTGCCCTGCTCTGCTAGCCTCCCGCCCGTTCCAGCCTGCCGAGACCCCTGCCCATGGCCCGCAAAAAAGCCGCCGTCGATTTCGAACAATCCCTTGCCGAGTTGCAGACCCTGGTCGAGCGCTTGGAAAACGGCGAGTTGTCGCTCGAGGATTCGCTCACCGCGTTTGAACAAGGCATCCGCCTGACGCGTGAATGCCAAGGCGCGTTGGCGCAGGCGGAACAGAAGGTGCAAATCCTCTTGGAGCGCGACGGCGAGCTGGAGGAAGCTCCCTTCGACGCGGACGAGCAAGCATGATCGCGGCATACCAGAAAACCTGTCAGACCCGTGTGGATGCCAAGCTCGATGAGCTGTTCCACGCACCCCGCCCCGAGCTCTCGACCATTTACCAAGCCATGCGCTACAGCGTCATCAACGGCGGCAAGCGCGTGCGTCCGCTGTTGGTGTATGCCGCATGCGAAGCGCTGGGCGGTAAGCCCGAACGGGCCGATGCGGCGGCCTGCGCGGTCGAGTTGATTCACGCTTATTCCCTGGTGCACGACGACTTGCCCGCCATGGACGACGACGACCTACGTCGCGGCCAGCCCACCACCCACAAAGCCTTCGATGAAGCCAGCGCGATCCTGGCTGGCGACGGTTTGCAGACGCTGGCCTTCGATGTACTTGCCGACGCCCAGCGCAACCCCCTGGACGCCGAGGTGCGCCTGGACATGATCAGCAGCCTGAGCAAAGCGGCGGGCCCGGCCGGCATGGTCGGCGGCCAGGCCATCGACCTTGGCTCTGTTGGCCAATGGCTCGACCAGCACGCATTGGAAGTGATGCACCGGCACAAAACCGGCGCGCTTATAGAAGCCAGCGTGCGCCTCGGCGCCCTGGCCAGCGGTGAAGCCGACGCCCTGTCGCTACGCGCACTGCAAGAGTATGCGCAAGCCGTGGGCCTGGCCTTTCAGGTGCAGGACGACATTCTCGACGTCGAAAGCGACACCGCCACCCTGGGCAAAACCCAGGGCAAAGACGAAGCCAACCACAAACCCACCTACCCGGCCTTGCTCGGCTTGGACGCGGCCAAATCGTACGCGCTGGAACTGCGCGACCTCGCTTTGCACGCCCTGCGCCCGTTTGGTGAAGCGGCTGAGCCGTTGCGCGATCTGGCGCGGTATATCGTTGAGCGACGCAGCTAAAAGCGCCCCTCACTCGCCCTTTCGGGCACCTTCTCGCGCATCGGGAGAGGGGAATGGCCGGCACCTTCGCGCCAAGCTGAACCGGTCCACTATCACCCCCGCCACTGCCCCGCCATTCGCCCCAGCCAGCAAGCTTTCGCTGCAGGCTGGCCGGCGCCTAAGCTCTACGCCCTGAACGACTGCCAATAAAAACCAGGGAGCAGCCATGCCCATTCGTAATCTGCTGATCGCCAACCGTGGCGAGATCGCCATTCGCATTGCCCGTGCCGCCGCCGAGCTGGATATCCGCAGCGTGGCGATTTATGCCGAGGACGAAGCGGCGGCGCTGCATACGCGCAAGGCCGATGTGGCGGTGGGCCTCAGTGGTCGGGGCGTGAGTGCGTATCTGGACATGCAGCAGATCATCGCCATCGCTCAGGCCCAAGGCTGCGATGCGGTGCACCCCGGTTATGGCTTTCTCGCTGAGAACGCCGAGTTCGCGCGGCTGTGCAAAGCGGCCGGGCTTATTTTCGTCGGCCCGGAGGCTGCGGTACTGGAGCAATTCGGCGACAAAACCCAAGCCCGCACCTTGGCCATTCGCTGCGGCGTGCCATTGGCCAGCGGCACCAATCAGCCCACCAGCCTGGCCCGCGCCCAGTCGTTTATGGCCGAACTGAACGGCGGCGCGATGATGATCAAAGCCCTGGCCGGCGGCGGCGGGCGCGGTATGCGTGCGGTGCACAGCAGTGATGAGGTGGCCGAGGCCTACGCCCGCTGCCAATCGGAAGCCAAGGCGGCGTTTGGCAATGGTGACCTGTATGTCGAGCGGCTGATTCGCAATGCGCGGCATATCGAAGTGCAAGTGCTGGGCGACGGTGAAGAGGTGGTGCATCTGTGGGAGCGCGACTGCACGTTGCAGCGGCGCAATCAGAAGCTGGTGGAAATCGCCCCCAGCCCAACCCTCGACACCGCCGTGCGCGAGGCGATGCTCGAAGCCGCGCTTAAACTCGCCCGCGCCGTGAATTACAAAACCCTCGGCACCTTTGAATTTCTGCTCGACGCCGACAACGGCGACTTCGTGTTTATGGAAGCCAACCCGCGCTTGCAGGTGGAGCACACCGTCACCGAAGCGGTCACCGGCATCGACCTGGTGCAAGCGCAACTGCGCGTGGCCGGTGGCGCGAGCCTGGCTGAACTGGGCTTGCAACAAGCGCACATTCCGGCGCCACGCGGGTTTGCCGTGCAGGTGCGGGTCAACCTGGAAAGCATGAACGCCGACGGCAGCGTGCAACCCGCCGCCGGCCTGTTGAGCGCCTACGAGCCGCCAAGCGGCGCCGGGGTTCGTGTCGACGGCTGCGGCTACAGCGGCTATGCCACCAGCAGCAGCTATGACTCACTGCTGGCCAAACTCATCGTGCACGCCAACGACGCCTACCCCGCCGTGCTGCGCCGCGCCTACCGGGCGTTGTGCGAGTTCCGTCTGGAAGGTGTGGCGAGCAATATCCACTTTTTGCAAAACCTGCTGCGCCATCCCCAGGTGCAGAACAATGAAGTGACGACCCGCTTCGTGGAAACGCAGATCAGCGACTTGCTGGCGCCGCAGGAACAGGCGCACCGTCACCTGTTTTTCCCCCAAGCCTCGGGCGCCGCTCAGCCACTGCAAACCGCCGATACGCCCATTGGCTGCATCGCACTCGACGCGCCAAGCGCTGGTGTGGTGGTCAGCCTGGATGTGCAGGTCGGCGATGAAGTGGCGGTGGGCCAGAGCATCGCCGTGCTGGAGGCGATGAAGATGGAGTTCGTGGTCAAAGCCGCCCACAGCGGCATCGTCCACAGCCTGGCCGTCGCGCCTGGCGACAACCTGTTCGCCAACCAGCCGCTGGTGTTCATTCAGCCGGCCGACGTCGCGCAGCAACAGCACCACACCGAAGAAAGCATCGACCTCGACCACATCCGCGCCGACCTCGCCGAAGTGCTTGAACGCAACGCTTTGACCCGCGACGAGCGCCGTCCGCAGGCCGTGGCCAAGCGCCGTAAAACCGGGCAGCGCACCACCCGCGAAAACCTCGATGATTTGCTCGATGCCGACAGCTTTATCGAATACGGCGCCCTCGCCCTGGCCGCACGGCGGCGCCGCAACTCGGTGGACGACCTGATCGCACAAAGCCCGGCCGACGGCTTGGTCAGCGGCATCGGCACCGTCAACGCCGCGCAGTTCGGCGCCGAGCACAGCCGCTGCATGGCCATCGCCTACGACTACACCGTGTTCGCCGGCACCCAGGGCGTGATGAACCACAAGAAAACCGACCGCATGTTGCAGCTCGCCGAGCAGTGGCAATTGCCCGTGGTGCTGTTTGCCGAAGGGGGCGGCGGACGGCCCGGCGACACCGATTTCGTCGGCGTGGCGGGCCTGGACTGCCACACCTTTATCGGCATGGCCAAACTGTCCGGCTTGGTGCCGCTGGTGGGCGTGGTGTCAGGGCGTTGCTTCGCCGGTAACGCGGCACTGCTCGGCTGCTGCGACGTCATCATCGCCACCGCTAACGCCAGCATCGGCATGGCCGGTCCGGCAATGATCGAAGGCGGCGGGTTGGGCACGTTTACCCCCGAGCAGGTTGGGCCGGTGAGCGTGCAGGGGCCGAACGGAGTAGTCGACATCGCCGTCGCCGACGAAGCCGAGGCGGTGCGCGCCGCCAAGCAATACTTGTCGTATTTCCAGGGCCCGCTCAGTGACTGGCAGTGCGCCGACCAGCGCGAGCTGCGCCAAGCAATTCCGGAAAATCGGCTGCGGGTGTACGACATTCGCCAAGTCATCGCGACGCTCGCCGACCATGACTCGGTGCTGGAGCTGCGCCGCCAGTTCGCGCCCGGTTTGATCACCGCGTTTATTCGTATCGAGGGCCGGCCGTTCGGCCTGATCGCCAACAACCCTGCGCACCTGGGCGGCGCCATCGACGCGGTGGCCGGCGATAAAGCCGCACGCTTTATGCAGCTGTGCGACGCCTTTGATATTCCACTGGTATCGCTGTGCGACACGCCTGGTTTTATGGTCGGCCCGGATGCCGAAAAGCAGGCCACCGTGCGCCATGTGTCGCGCATGTTCGTCACCGCCGCCAGCCTCAGCGTGCCGTTCTTCACCGTGGTCTTGCGCAAAGGCTACGGCCTTGGCGCGCAGGCGATGGCCGCTGGCAGTTTCCACTCGCCGCTGTTCACCATCGCCTGGCCCAGCGCTGAGTTTGGCGCCATGGGGCTTGAGGGCGCCGTGCGGCTTGGCTTCTCCAAAGAGCTGGCAGCGCTGGAAGATCCGGCGCAACGGCAAAAACTGTTCGACAAATTAGTGGCCAAGGCCTACCAGGCCGGCAAAGGCATCAACATGGCCAGCTACCTGGAAATCGACGCCGTCATCGACCCCGTGGAAACCCGCAGCTGGCTGGTACGTGGCCTCAACGCCGCCCCGCGCCCGGCCAAACGTGACGGCAAAAAACGCTCCTTCGTGGACACCTGGTGACCGCTATGAATCAGTTCGAACAGCAATGCCTCGACGTAAACGGCATCACCCTTAGCGTGTACAGCGCCGGCCCGGAAAGTGGGCGGCCGGTGTGGCTGCTGCACGGTTTTCCGGAATGCTGGTACTCCTGGCGCAGCCAGATCACCGCGTTGGCCGATGCCGGCTACCGCGTGTATGCCCCGGAAATGCGCGGCTACGGTGACAGCAGCGCGCCTGAGGAAATCGAGGCGTATCAGATTCTGACCCTGTGCGCCGACATCCAGGGCGCCATGGACCTGCTTGGCCACACCGACGCCTGCGTCATCGGCCACGACTGGGGCGCGCCGGTGGCCTGGCACCTGGGCCTGCTGGAACCACAGCGAGTCAGCGTGCTGGGCGCCATGTCCGTGCCCTTCGGCGGCCGCCCGAAACGCCCCGCCATCGACATCATGCGCGAGGCCAACGCCGGGCGATTCAACTACATCGTCTACTTCCAGGAACCGGGCGTTGCCGAAGCCGAACTGAACGCCGACATCGAACGCAGCATGCGCCTGCTGATCGGCGGCACCGGCGAGGTGTTCCTGCAACCCAAACCCGCCGACGCCCGCTTACTGGAAGGCGTACCCACGCCGACCACCTTTCCCGACTGGTGCAACGAAACCGACTTCGCCGTGTACCGCGACACCCTGAGCAAACACGGCTTCCATGGCCCGCTGAACTGGTACCGCAACTTCCGCACCAACTGGGAAAGCACCGAATTCCTCGCCGGACGGCAGGTGCTGCAACCGACCGTGTTTTTGCTGGGCGAAGACGACCCCGTCGGCAAGTTGGAGGCGTACACCATCAAGAAAATGGGCGAGCTGGTGCCGCGACTGGAACAGCACATACTCAAAGACTGCGGGCACTGGATACAGAACGAACAGGCAGAGCGGGTGAACGGGATTTTGCTGGAGTTTTTGGGGCGGCATTATGCGGCGTGATGGCCATTGGGCAAAAAATCAAAAGCTCGCGGCTAATCGGAATGCCGCCCAACCGCTCCTACAGAAAGCTCATCAACCTGTGGGAGCGGCTTCAGCCGCGGGTTTTGATCGACCGCTTGTGATCTGGCTTGTGATCTACCGCTTGTGATCTCGCTTGTGATCTACCCGCCCCGTTCATCGCAGGCCGAGTGGAGTCGACGTGGAGGGGGTTGAGCGGCCGGGAGCCGCGAAAGGAACATCGGGCCATGGATGGCCCGTTGTGACGTGCCCCCGGAGCGGCGGCGGAACGAGGGTAGTCGGAGCGCAGCGCAGACCCAAGGTAGGGGCTAGACCTTTTGGTTACTTTTAGGGCAATGCTAAAAGTGACTCGCGCGTAAGGCGCGAAACCAAAACGTTCAGCTCACGCGGTAATGAATACCTCCACGACATGTACCTCGCTCGACCCGAGACTCTGGATCCCCGCGTGCGCGAGGATGACCGAGGTTTTCAGTCAGACCGTGCAACGTTGGGCTTCGCCATGGCTCAACCCAACCTACGAACTGGACCACCGCCTGCGCGGGGATGACGGTGGGTTGCCAACGGCCAGGGACATCCCCGGAACTCCCCGGACATCGGTATTTCCTTCCGCCCTTCACACCCACCCTACGAAAAGCCCTACCGCATCAGGTAAACTGCGCCATCTTTTATACCTATAACGATTTGCCTGATGCCGACGACGTTTCACGAGTTCCCCCGCGAACGCCCCGCTACGCCGCTGCTTGACCGTGCAGAGACGCCTGTTGGTCTGCGTCGTCTGGGCGAAGCCGAGCTGGAAATCCTCGCTGATGAGCTGCGCCAGGAGCTGCTGTATACCGTTGGCAAAACCGGCGGACACTTCGGTGCCGGCCTGGGTGTCATCGAGCTCACCATCGCGCTGCACTATGTGTTCGACACCCCGGACGACCGGCTGGTGTGGGACGTAGGCCATCAGGCGTATCCGCATAAAATCCTCACCGGGCGCCGCGAGCTGATGCACACGCTGCGGCAGAAAGACGGCATCGCCGCCTTCCCGCGTCGCAGTGAAAGCGAGTACGACACCTTTGGCGTCGGCCATTCCAGCACCTCCATCAGCGCCGCGCTGGGCATGGCGATCGCCGCTCAGTTGCAGGGCAGCAAGCGCAAGTCGGTGGCGGTCATTGGTGATGGCGCGCTGACGGCGGGCATGGCGTTCGAGGCGTTGAACCATGCGTCCGACGTGAAGGCCAATATGCTCGTGGTGCTCAACGACAACGACATGTCGATTTCGAAAAACGTCGGCGGTCTGTCCAATCACCTGGCGAAAATTCTCTCCAGCCGCACCTACGCCAACATGCGCGAGGGCAGCAAAAAAGTGCTGTCACGCCTGCCGGGGGCCTGGGAAATCGCGCGTAAAACCGAAGAGCACGCCAAGGGCATGCTGGTGTCGGGCACCTTGTTCGAAGAGCTGGGCTGGAACTATATCGGCCCTATCGACGGTCACGACCTGCCGACGCTGATTACCACCTTGCGCAATATGCGCGAGCTGGAAGGCCCGCAGTTCCTGCATGTGATCACCAAAAAAGGCAAAGGCTTCGCCCCGGCCGAGCTGGACCCGATTGGTTACCACGCCATCACCAAGCTGGAGCCGGTCAACGCCCCAGCCGTGCCGAAAAAGCCCAGCGGGCCGAAGTATTCAGCGGTGTTTGGCCAGTGGCTGTGCGACATGGCCGAGGCCGATGCGCGCCTGACGGGCATCACCCCGGCGATGAAAGAAGGTTCGGATCTGGTCGCCTTCAGCGAGCGTTTTCCGCAGCGTTATTTCGACGTGGCGATTGCCGAGCAGCACGCCGTCACCCTCGCCGCCGGCATGGCCTGCGAAGGCGCGAAGCCGGTGGTGGCGATTTATTCGACATTCTTGCAGCGCGGTTACGACCAGTTGATTCACGACGTGGCGGTGCAGCACCTGGATGTGCTGTTCGCCATTGACCGCGCGGGCCTGGTGGGCGAAGACGGCCCGACCCACGCCGGCAGTTTCGATTTGTCTTACCTGCGCTGCATCCCCGGCATTCTGGTGATGACGCCAAGCGACGAAAACGAGCTGCGCCGTATGCTGACCACCGGTTACCTGTTCAACGGCCCGGCGGCGGTGCGTTACCCGCGCGGCTCGGGTCCCAATGCGGCGATCGACCCCGCGTTGGTGCCATTGGAAATCGGCAAAGGCGTGGTCCGCCGCAAGGGTCAGGGCGTTGCGCTGTTGGTGTTCGGCGTGCAACTGGCCGATGCGCTGCTGGTGGGCGATAAGCTGGATGCCACGGTGGTGGACATGCGCTTCGTCAAACCGCTGGACGAAGCCTTGGTTCGCCAACTGGCAGCTGAGCACAACTTGCTGGTGACGGTGGAAGAAAACGCCGTTATGGGCGGCGCCGGCGCTGCGGTCAGTGAGTTCCTGGCGCGCGAGAATCTGCTCAAGCCCGTGCTGCATCTGGGCTTGCCCGACATCTACGTGGAACATGCCAAGCCGCAAACCATGCTGGCTGAATGTGGGCTGGACGCTGCTGGCATCGAGGCGGCGGTTCGCGAGCGCTTGGCGTTGCTCGAACCGGCGGGCTTGCCGCCCACCCTCACGGCGTAAACGCTTCGCCATGGAAAAGGCCGGTCTATTGACCGGCCTTTTTGTTTAAATCACCCGCGAGAATCGCTCGCTGTTCTGCTCGCTTAAATAGTGGTCAAACAACATGCACACCGAGCGCACCAACAGACGCCCGGCGGGCAGCACCTGAATGGCGGTGTCGCTCAAGGTGATCAGCCCGTCCCGCGCAAACTGCTGCAGCTGTGGCCACACCTCGCTGAAGTAACCGCGAAACTCGATGTTGAACGCACTTTCGATCAGGCTGAAATCGAGTTTAAAAGCGCAGATCAGTTGCTGGATGACGGCACGGCGAATGCGGTCGTCATCGTTGCACAACAGCCCACGCACCACGGCTGAATGGCCTTCGTCGATGGCGGCCATATAACGCGGCAGGTCGCTGCTGTTCTGGCAGTACACATCGCCCAGCTGGCTGATGGCCGACACGCCCAGCCCCACCAGGTCGCAATGCCCATGGGTGGTGTAGCCCTGGAAGTTGCGCCGCAACATGCCATCTTCCTGCGCCACCGCCAGCTCGTCGTCCGGCAGGGCGAAATGGTCCATGCCGATGTACACATAGCCCGCCGCTGTCAGCTGTTCGATGCTGCGCTGGAGCATTTCCAGCTTGGCCGCCGGGCTTGGCAGGTCATCCGCGCTGATACGCCGTTGCGGCATAAAACGCTCGGGCAAGTGGGCGTAGTTAAACAGCGACAAACGATCGGGCTGCAGCTCGATCACCTTGTCCACCGTGCGGGCAAAACGATCGGGCGTTTGCTTGGGCAGGCCGTAGATCAGGTCGATATTCACCGAGCGAAATTGCAGGGTCCAGGCCGCTTCAACAATAGCGCGGGTCTGCTCGAAGCTTTGCAGGCGGTTGACGGCTTGTTGCACCTGCGGGTCGAGGTCTTGAACGCCCAGGCTGACGCGGTTGAAGCCCAGTTCGCGGAGCAAGCCCATGGTCGACCAGTCGGCTTCGCGCGGGTCGATCTCAATGCCGTAGTCGCCGCTGTCACCGTCGAGCAGGGTGAAGTTTTCACGCAGGTGCTGCATCAATTCGCGCAGCTCGGTGTGGCCAAGAAAGGTCGGCGTGCCGCCGCCAAAATGCAGTTGCTCGACTACCTGGCGACGGTCGAGCTGACTGGCGACGCGGCTGATTTCTTCATGCAGGCGCTGCAAATACGGCACCGCGCGGCCACGGTCTTTGGTGATCACTTTGTTACAGCCGCAGTAGTAGCAAATGTTGGCGCAGAACGGCACGTGCACATACACCGACAACGGCCGCAACGCCGCGCGGCTTTCGCTCAGGGCATGCACCAAGGCGCTGCCGGCGACGTTTTCGTTGAATTGCAACGCGGTGGGGTATGAGGTGTAGCGAGGACCGGGGCGGTCGTAACGGCGAATCAGGTCAGCATCCCAATGAATGGCGTCGAGCATGGCGGCGGTCCGGTGCAGTGCGTGGGCGGCCAGTCTAGGAAGCTGCGACAAAGCGGATCTTGACTTGACGCAACCCGACGGAAAATCCCTACAGGAGAGCCGACGCGTGACATGCACCAATTCAGCGCATGCACAGCGCTACGGCCGGTTCGAGGCAACGTCATTCAGAGGAAAGTACGTACGTCCCATCTGGAAAAGCGACATTCATCTGGCGAAATGCGTCATTGCGCCATCAATCGGCCAGTAGCGGCGCCTTTCGGTCCTGTTATTGCAATAAGCGCACGCTAGACAAAGCACTGCCCTTTGTCATTTGCGAGCACCGACATGCACCTTAAAAGTCACGAGATGGCCCTCAGCGGCCGCGAGAAGCGTTGGCTGCCCTGGTGGGGCACGCACAACAAATGGGCCTTGCGCTGGGCCAGCCTGATCAACCGCAACCAGGCGGCGCGACTGGAAAAAACCTTTACCGGCATGGCCAACACGCGCGCGCAGTTGTTGCTCGGCTGGACGCAGCAACATTGGCAGCAACTGCATCAGGTAGCGGCAACGCTGAGCGAGCAATGGCCGCGCGTGGATGCCGCCCAGTTGCAGCGCATTGCCGAGCCGATGCGCGAGGTGTCGGAGCTGTTTGTGGTCAGCGCTGAGGGCGCGGTGCTCGCCTCCAGCCACGCGCCGCGAGTGGGGCAACGCCACGACGCCAAGGCGCTGGCCGCCGGTCTGCGCGCGCCGTTTCTGCTCGGGCCTTATAAAGATGAAGTCACCGCCACGCTCGGCGCCACCACCTCGCGCTTCCATGACGCCGTGACGCTGATGTTTCACCAGCCGCTGATCGTCGCAGGCAAAACCGTTGCCTGCCTGTGCGCGCGCGTTCCCAACGACGTAATGAGCGACCTGATCCAGCGCGAAGCCGGCCATGTGTACCGCGACTCCGGCGACAACTACTTATTCATGATCAAGTCGGTGTATGACCCGGCCATCGCGCCCGGCACCGCGCTGTCGCGCTCACGCTTTGAAGACAGCACCTTCAGCGCCGGCGAGAACCTCAAGGATGGCGTGCACACCCCGTTCGGCACCGTGCGCGTCACCCAGCACACCGAATTCGAACTGCGCTTTACCGACCCCGCCACCCAGGAGTTACACCCCGGCGTGCGCGAAACCATGCGCTGCGGCAGCAACCTGTTTGTGCTCTATCCCGGCTACCCGGACTACCGCCGCGTGCCGGTAGTGGGCGCCGGTCTGACCCTCAACCTGCCCGGCTCGCCCGATACCTGGGGGATGATGTGCGAGGGCGATCTGGAAGAGGTGTATCGCCCGCGCAGCCTCAGTTACACCTTGCTCAAAGCGCTGCTGCTGAATGTCGGCGCCGCTGCCGCGCTGCTCTATGGCGCGCAGGCGGGCCTGGGTTGGCACGGTGAACACTTGTCCTGGACGTTGGCGGGCGTAAGCGCGCTGGCGTTGTTCAGCTTCTGGTACTTCAGCCTGCGTCCGCGCAGCCAGAAATTGCAGGCGCTGTGCGACTTCTTTCTGGACACCGCCGAGTGCGGCGCGCCGCTGAGCAATCGCTTCAGCGCCAACCATTTGCAAGCCGATGAAACCGGTTCGCTGGCGGGCTGGGTGAACAGTTTCGTCGACAAAATGGACGACACCATGCAGAGCATCGTCTCTGCCGGCAGTGCGCTGCACCACACCAGCGCTGCACTCAACCAGACCTCCAGCACCGTCAGCCTGTGTGCGAACCAACAGAACAGCGCCGCCCAAGCGACCGCCGAAGCCACCCAAGGGGTCAGTCACAGCATCAGCGCCATGACTGAGCACATCCTGGGCAGCGAACATGCCTCGCAACAAGCGCTGCTACTGGCCAAGGAAGGTGCCTGCGTGGTCCAGCAAACCACCGAACAAATCAGCCGCCTGGCCAGCCTGGTCAGCGATGCCACCCGCACCATCGAAGGCCTGAGCCAACACACGGTGGCGGTGCAGAGCATCAGCGAAACCATTCGCGGCATCGCCGAGCAGACCAACCTGCTGGCGCTCAATGCCGCCATCGAAGCGGCGCGCGCCGGCGAGTCGGGACGTGGTTTCGCGGTGGTTGCCGAGGAAGTGCGCAACCTGGCACAGCGCACGGCCGAGGCGACGCAAGCCATCGCGCAGAGCCTGGACAGCATGCGCCAGCAAGCCGTGCAGGCGGTTGGCTCAATGCAGCAATGCCAAACCAGCGTCGGCACCAGCGTCGAGCAAGCCACCCAGGCGAACCAGGCCCTGCAGCGCATTCACGAGGAAGTGGCCGGTATGCAAATGCAGATCGGCGAAATCAGCCGCGCCATGCAATCGCAGCGCGACCAGGCTCAAGCCGCCAATCTGCAAGCGCAAACCATCAGTTCAGGCGCGGGCCAAAGCGCCGAGGCCGCGAACCAGACCCAGCTCGCCGCCCGCGCCCTGGAGCGGTTGGTGCTCGACCTGCACAAAGCCGCCAGCCGGCTTGGGCAGGCAGAGCCAAGCGCGTAAACCGCGTTTGCTGCAACGCTGCCCCCTCTTGACCCACCCCGCCGCCACCGCTACGGTGCGCGGCGTTTATCCACGCAGGTGCGTCCGGCTCACACGAGCCCGGCGTTAAACGGGAAGCCGGTGCGCTCCATAGGAGCCATCCCGGCGCTGCCCCCGCAACGGTAATCGACCGCAGCCACGCTGCATGCCCGATCGACACACCACTGGGTTGTACCTGGGAAGGTGATCGCGGCAGGAAAGGATGCCCTTTCAGTCGAGAGCCCGGAGACCGGCCTGCATGGAATCGACTGGTGTTGCGGAGGGCAGCACCATCAAGCGCAGGCGCGTTCACGCGCCACGCTTGCCCATGCCCTCCTCAAAAATCTTTTGAGGAATACTCCATGAAGTACCGACATCTCGCCCTGCCCGCGCTGCTGCTGCCCGTTGTGGTGCAGGCGCAAAGCACTGACCACGCGCTGAAGCTGCAAGAAATGGTCATCACCTCCGGCCGCAACGCCGAGCCGTTAGCGCAGGCCACCGCTGCTGCCACGGTGTTCACCCGCGCTGACATCGAACGCCTACAGCCGCGCTCTATCACCGATCTGCTCACCCGCGTGCCCGGCGTGCAACTGGTGCAGAACGGCGGGCGCGGCAGCAACACCTCGCTATTCATTCGTGGCAGCAGCAACACCCAGAGCCTGATTCTGGTGGACGGTCAACGCGTCGGCTCGGCTTCCGATGGCGGCGCCAGTTTGCAGTTTCTGAGCCTCGAACAAATCGAACGCATTGAGGTGGTACGCGGCTCGCGCTCAGCCTTGTACGGCAGCGATGCGATTGGCGGCGTGGTGCAAATTTTCACTCGCCGAGGCGACAGCGGCTTGCAACCGCGTCTGGCTGTCAGCGCAGGTAGCCATCAAAGTTGGCAGCGCAGCCTGGGCTTGAGCGGCGGCGATGAATACACGCGCTTCAGCCTCAACGGCAGCCTCGACGAAACCGCCGGCAGCGACCGCACGGGGCCGTCCTATGCCGCCGACAGCGACCACGACGCGTACCGCAACAAGGCCCTGAGCTTCAACCTGAGCCACGCATTCAACGAGCGCGTCGAAGGTGGCGTCAGCGTGCTCGACCAACGCGGGCGCAACGAATACGACAACCCGTTCGGTCGCTTCGACATGAGCACCTTTCTCAGCTATCCGCAGCAGCCTTACACCGACTTCAGCCTGAGCAGCGCCAGCGCTTTTCTCGACGCGCAGTTCAACGACCTCTGGAGCAGCCGCTGGGAAGTCGGCCACAGCGAAAGCCGGCAGAAAAGCCAAGACAAACTCAGCGACGAAGTCAGCGTGTTCAACACCTACCGCGACTCGGCTTCGTGGCTGAACACCCTGCAACTGGACGAGCAAAACACCGTGCTCGCCGGGGTAGATTTTTACCAAGACGAGTTGCACAGCAGCACCCAATACGACCAGCAAACGCGCTGGAACCAGGCGGCGTTTGCGCAGCACCGTTTTCAAGGCGACTGGTTCGCCACCGAGCTGGGCGTGCGCCACGACAAGAACGAACAGTTCGGCAGCGAGAACACCTGGAACGGCGCGCTGACCGTGCCGGTGGGCGACAGCACTTCGGTGATCGCCTCCTACAGCGAAGGCTTCCGCGCACCGACTTACAACGAGCTGTACTGGCCGGATGACGGCAACGGCTATATCGGCAACCCCGGTTTGTCGCCCGAGCACTCGAAAACCTACGAGCTGCAAGTGCGCGGCGAGCACCTGGCCACGCGCTGGAGCCTGGCCGCGTACCGCAACGACGTGCGCGACCTGATCAGCACCGTGCTCTGCGACCCAACGACGTTTTTGTACTGCGCGGTGAACCTCAACACCGCGCGCTTACAAGGCGTGGAGCTGACGCTGGAGCGTGACGTGCTCGGCTGGCAAGCCTCCGCCAACGCCACCTGGCTCGACGCCCGCGACCGCGAAACCGGCCACGCCTTGCCGCGCCGGGCCAAGCGCACCTTGAACCTGGACCTTGATCGCCGCTTTGGCGCACTGAGCGTCGGCGCCAATTGGCAAGCCGTGAGCGGCAGCTACGACGACGTGGGTAATACGCGGGAATTGGCCGGATATGGACTGCTGGGACTGCGCAGCAGTTGGCAGGCGACCGGCGAGCTGGCGCTGAATTTCAGTGTCGATAACGTGCTGGATAAAGACTACAGCCGGGCGCTGTACAACCATGATGGCGAGTACCACGGGTATCGGGAGGATGGGCGCACGGCGACAGTTGGGTTTGTGTGGACGCCGGCGATTTAGGCGGTTGCAGGAATCGCGGCTGAAGCCGCTGCTACAGTTTTATAAACCGCGCGCGCGTCCCCTGTGGGAGCGGCTTTAGCCGCGATGCTTTTTTGCATAAACGGCCAAAGAGTTGCGTAAAGACCACAATTCTGGATCCCCGCATGCGCGAGGATGACGGGGGAAATGACATAAACCTCCGTCATCCTCGCGCACGCGGGGATCCAGAATTTCGAGCCGGGCGCGCTATAAAATCCGGTTGCTGTAAGAGCGGCTGGGCAGCATTTCCGCTCAGCCACAACGCTCAACGCATCCCCGCCAACGCCTCACAAAGCCGCTCAGTCGCCCCAAGCATCTGCAAGCTCGGCCGCTCAATGCCTTTATCCGGCAGCACCAGCAATTGCCCACGCTGCACCGCTTTAAGCTGCGGCCAGCGCGCCCAGCTGTCCAATTGCGCCTGATCGCCACCAACAATCACATGAGGATCGCGCTGCAGCACCGCTTCCACGCTCACCTGCGGCGCTGGCAGGGCAACGTCGGCAAATACGTTTTTCGCCCCGCATACGCTCAGCGCATCGCTGATGATTTGCTCCCCGCCCACGGTGTACAGCGGCGAATTCCATACCTGATAAAACACCGGCAGCGGCACCTCACGCCGGTAGCGCTGTTGCAGCGATGCCAGGCGCTGGCGAAATGCCTCGGCGCGCTCGCGGCCGTTTTCAGCGCGCCCCACCCGCTCGCCAATCGCCTGAAACTGCTCGGCCAGCTCCAGCAAGGTGCGCGGCTGAGCCTCGAACAGCGGAATACCAAACCCGAGCAATTGGTGGCGTTGCGCCGCGCTAATGCTGTCGGGCCAAAGCAGCAGCACGTCGGGTTTCAGGGCCAGCAGGCTTTCCATTTCCAGCTGGCCGTAGCGGCCCACCGAAGGCAACGCGGCCAGGGCAGCCGGGCGTTCACCACCGTCGAGTACGCCAACCAGCAAGTCGGCGGCATCCAGTTCGAGCATGATTTCGCTAAGCGATGGCGCCAGGCTCACCACCCGCAATTGCGCCGCTGCCGGCCAGGCCAGCGCCCACAGCAGGCAGACGAGTAACAGGCGCATCAGCCGAGTTGGCGAGGGATACGGTAGAGCGCCAGCAGCACAACGCTGGCCAGCGCGAGGAGAATCAGCGGAATGGCTTCCAGGCCGGTAAACACGGCGATGGCGGCGATCCAGGCGGGCAGGCCTGCGCCGAGGAAGGCCAGACGACGGCGAGCGGCGAGGTCCAGCCAGGCGGCGGGCTCTTCCGGGGTGTCGAGGGCTTGTTCGGTGGCGATCAGGCCGCGCTTGTAGGCGCTGAATAACGGCAGGCTGACGAACAAGGAAGCCAGGCCACCGATGAACAGCGGCATGGCCAGCACCGACACGGTTTTACCGGCGCCGAACAGCAGGTTGACGATAAACACCGGTGCCAAGGTGAGCGCCAGTTGCCGCCACCACAGCAGGTCGAGCCGCTTGCGCACCTCGTTGCGGGTCACAGGCTTTCCTCGGCCTCGCCCTGGTGTTGGTTGCCCAACAGGTGGCCGAGTTTGCCGGCCTTGGTCGCGAGGTAGTACTTGTTGTGCGGGTTGTGTTCGATTTGCAGCGGCTTGCGCTCGGCCACCGGAATGCCCATGTCGGCCAGCGCTTTGAGTTTGCGCGGGTTGTTGGTCATCAGTTTCAGCGAGGTGATGCCTAAGTGATTGAGCATCGGCAGGCAAATCGAGTAGTCGCGCTGGTCAGCGCCGAAGCCCAGACGCTCGTTGGCTTCGACGGTATCGGCGCCGCCGTCTTGCAGTTCATAGGCGCGAATTTTGTTCATCAACCCAATGCCACGGCCTTCCTGACGCAGGTACAGCAGCACGCCGCGGCCTTCTTTGGCGATGGCAGCCAACGCCGCTTCCAGTTGAAAACCGCAGTCGCAGCGCAGGCTGAACAGGGCATCACCGGTGAGGCATTCGGAGTGCAAACGGCCCAGCACGGGCGCGCCGTCGGCCACATCGCCGAGAGTCAGCGCGACGTGTTCACGGCCGGTGCCTTCTTCAAGAAAGCCATGCATGGTGAAGACGGCAAAGGGAGTGGGCAGTTGGGAGGCGGCGACGAAGACGACAGACACCGTAAGCTCCTAATAAGGAAATGGCGGAAATTTCGCACGGGGGCGGCATTGTAGCAGCAGGCTTTGCGCGTCGGTCAGCCTGAATTGCTGGCTATAAAGATCAAAGTGGTTGATCGATATAGCCTCATTGCAACCAATCGACCACCACGCGCGTGGCCGCCGCCAGCGTTTCGTTACGCGGGCTTGCGTCCTTGGTGGTTTGCGTCAGGTACAGCGTCAACACAACCGGCGCTTTGCCCGGCGGCCAGAGCACAGCCACATCGTTGGTGGTGCCGTAATCGCCAGTGCCGGTTTTATCGCCAACCTGCCAATTCGCCGGTACGCCAGCGCGGATACGCGTGGCCCCCGTGGTGTTGCCCCGCAGCCAGGTTTGCAGTTGCTGGCGCTGCGAATCCGGCAAGGCGTCACCGACAACAAGACGTTGCAGACTATGGGCCATGGCCAGCGGTGTGGTGGTGTCGCGCAGGTCGCCAGGAATGGCGCTGTTCAATTCGGTTTCCCAACGTTCCAGGCGGAAGTGGTGATCGCCGATGGAGCGAGCGAAGGTGGTCAGCCCTTCCGGGCCGTCGAGCAATTTCATCAGCAGGTTGGCGGCGCTGTTGTCGCTGTACTGCACGGTGGCGGCGCACAGCTCGGCGACAGTCATGCCGTCTTGCACGTGCTTTTCGCTGACCGGCGAGTACGAGACCAAGTCACTTTTGCGGAAGGTGATTCGCTCGTCCAACAGCCCAGGCGTTAACACGCTGCGCTGCAAAATGGCGCCGGCGAGCATGGCCTTGAAGGTGCTGCACAAGGGGAAAGGTTCGTCGCCCCGGTAACTGAGCACCTCGCCATTGCCGGTGTTCAGCGCCACCACGCCAAGGCGGCCGGCGAAGGTGGTTTCCAGTTGTTTGAGGCGTTGCACCGCATCGCTCGACTCAACGGCCCAGGCGGGCAACAGCGGCAATGCAGCGGCGGCGAAGAGAAAGGTGCGGCGTTTTAAGAGAAGCGTCATAGGCCTAGTTTTTCGATTCCAAAATCAACACGCCCTGCTCTTCGCGCCAGCGCACGCGGTTGAGAAAGCTCATACCGAGCAGCGCTTCGGTGGGCGCCGGGCCGTCGAGTACGGTGGCTTCCACGCCGAGCAATTCCAGGGCGCCGACTTTCACTCGGTCCAGCGAAACGCGCCAGGCGTTGGCGGTGCCGCTGGCTGTGCTGACGACAGTGGGTTTGCCCACGGCGCGGTAATCGATGCCCAACTGCCGGGCTTGCGAGTCGTTCATGGCGACGGTGGTGGCGCCGGTGTCGACCAGAAATTGCACCGGCTGGCCGTTGGCCGAACCGGCAATCCAGTAATGCCCGCCCAAGCCTTTGGCGATGCTCACCTGGGTTTTGGTGGGAATGGCAAAGCCCTGGCTGTATTCGCGTTCCAGCGGATACAGACGTTCCACGCCATCCACGCGCAGCACCGCGCCTCTGCCGTCCGCGCTGACCACCACCACGCCGCCGGGGCCGGTTTTGCCGACCTTCACCAGCTTGCGCTCGCCATCGACGTTGATCACCGCCGCGCCTGGAAACAGGCCGACCACCATGACCTGTTCGGCCGCCATGGCCACGCCGAATGAAAGCAGGCTCATCAGCCCGGCAGCCAGCGCGTACTTCCTGTGCTTTGTCATAGCGTCGATGCCTGTTGCGTGGTGGTTATTCAAAAGGGATAGGGTTGCTGCCAGCGCTCGAAAATGGGCCGCAGGCTGCCGTCTCTCACCAGCAGCTCCATGCGCGCGTCGTATACCTGGGCCAGCGCGTGACCATCAGCGGTATCGGCAAAACCCAGGTACAGCGGCAAGTCAGTCAGCTCGGTGGCGCGAAAGCGCGTGGCGTCGTCGGCCTCCTCGAGCACTTCTTGCACTTCGGTGCGGGCGTCGAGGTAGAAATCGACGTGCTTGAGTTCGAGCATCGAGAGGATACCGTCGCGCCGATAAACTTCTTGGTAGTGGTTCAAATGCGGCAGATATTTTTCGTAGGCATAACCGCGCACCCAGGCCAGGCGAAAGGTGCCGACGTTTTGCAGGTTGATGGCCGGCGCATCGGCCAAGCCCAGGGCGCTGATGCGGTCGGCGTCGTAGTGCCAGCGGGGGTAAAACACGCCGTCCTGGATCTCGTTCATATACGAGCCCACGAACGCGTCGGCGCCGCCGCGCTGCACCAGGCCGACCGAGCGGGTGTAAGGAACGCTGTGAATGTTCAGGCGAATGCCGGCGGGTTCGAACACGGCGCGAAGAATATCCCAGGCCATGCCGCTGCCGTCGGCGTTGGTGTGGTCAACCCACACCTCACTGGCCAGGCGGATTTGCGTGGGCGTGGCGGCTAGCGCCATCGGTCCGCCAGCCGCCACAAGCAGCGCCACCGCCATGAGCCGAGCGAACCACTTGCCTGATAACCACCTGCCACGCATAGCTCGTTCCCTTAAACGCCGCCGTGCCACTTAGCTTGCCACTGAGTGCACCCAGTATTGGGCCCAGCCCCACACCACCAGTTGCATGGCCAGCCAGGCGAACACCCCGGCCAGCAGGTCGTCGAGCATGATGCCGACGCCGCCGTGCACATGCCGGTCGATCCAGCGGATCGGCCACGGCTTGAGGATGTCGAAAATGCGGAACATCACAAAGCCTAGCAGCAACCAGCCCCAGCCTTCCGGCACCAGCCAGAGGGTGATCCACATGCCGACCATTTCGTCCCAGACGATGCCTTCGTGGTCATGCACACGCAAATCATCGGCCACTTTGCCGCACAGCCAGAAGCCGAACAGCATGGTCACGCCGAGCATCAGCCAGTAGCCCCAGTCGGGCAGCATTTGCCACAGCGGAATAAAGGGCAGCGCCACCAACGAACCCCAGGTGCCCGGTGCTTTGGGCAACGTGCCCGAGCCAAACCCGAAGGCCAGGAAATGCCACGGATTGCGCCACACCGAAGGCGGAGCGTCAGGAACCGTTTTCTTGCTAGGTTGCGTCACCCGAGCCCCCAAAATGTAAAAAGCCGCGCGAAGAAGGCGCAAGGCTATGACCGGATGAATCCAGGAAGTGCACCCCTTTTCCGCTCTCCACTCGACCGATGACCGTCACGGGCCAGCCGTTTTGCTGAAGCGAGGCGAGGTGCCTGGGCGGTAAGGTAAAGGCCAGCACGTAATCATCGCCACCGCTGGCAGCGCACTGCCAGGCGGCGTCGCGGTCCAGCCAGGCCGACACTGCCGGCGACAACGGCAACCGCTCACGCTCGATGTGCAAGGCCACGCCCGAGGCCAAGGCGATATGGCCGCAATCGGCAAGCAAGCCATCGGAAATATCCAGCGCTGCCGTGGCCTTGCCGCGCAGCGCCTGACCCAGCGCCAATTGCGGCTGCGGTGACCAATAGCGCGCCAGCAGCGGCTCGGCTATTTCAGCCGCTGCCGTGCGCTGCCCGAGCACCAACGGCAACGCCGCCGCCGCATCGCCCAACGCACCGCCCACACAGAGCAAATCGCCCACCTCGGCGCCCGCACGGGTCAGCGCCTGGCCGGCCGGCAGGCGGCCAAATACGGTGAGGGTCAGGGTCAGCGGCCCGCGCGTGGTGTCGCCACCAATCAGGCGCATCGAACAGGCCTGCGCCATTTCGTTGAGCCCGGCCGCGAAGCCTTGCAGCCAATCGGCATCGGCCTGCGGCAGGGTTAGGGCGAGGGTAAAACCAATGGGCGCAGCACCCATGGCCGCCAGATCACTGGTAGACACCGCCAGCGCGCGCTGGCCAAGCAGGAATGGATCGCAAAATTCAGGAAAATGCACGCCGACCACGAGCGTGTCGGTGGAAACCGCCAGCTGTTCGCCAGCGTCCAGGGCCAGCAGCGCGCAATCGTCGCCAATGCCCTGCACCACGGCCTCGCCGGACTGCGCACAGGGCGCAGCGGCGAAGTAGCGACGGATCAGCTCGAACTCACCCACGGCTCCGGTCAACGCTTGTTGGCGTTGACTTCAGCAGCGCGTAAACGCGGTGCCAATTTGTCCAACACACCGTTGACGAACTTGTGCCCGTCGGTGGCGCCGAACACTTTGGCCAGCTCGATACCTTCGTTGATAACCACGCGATACGGCACGTCGATACGCTTGAGCATTTCAAACGTGGACAAGCGCAGGATGGCCAGCTCAACCGGGTCGAGCTCGTCCTGAGCGCGGTCCAGGCAAGGCGCGAACGCCTCGTCGATTTCAGTTTTGTGCGCCGGTACGCCGTGCAGAATTTCACGGAAGTAGGCGCCGTCTACGCTGGTGAAATCGTTGTCGACGCGAAACTGCGCTTCGATTTCATTCACCGACTGGCCTGCCAGGTGCCACTGATACAACGCCTGCATGGCCAGGCTGCGCGCCTGACGGCGGGCCGCGATCTTGCCGGTGGGCGCGTTCGGGCTTTTCTCTGCCGGGGGGTTGAAGCTGTCGTCTTCGTCGTTAATCACTTGGCCTCCAACTGCGCCAGCAGGCTGACCATTTCCAGGGCGGAAAGGGCCGCTTCAGCGCCTTTGTTGCCGGCTTTGGTGCCGGAACGTTCGATGGCTTGCTCGATGGAATCGACGGTCAGCACGCCGAAAGCAACCGGCACGCCGAACTCCATGGACACCTGGGCCAGGCCCTTGGTGCATTCGCCGGCTACGTATTCGAAGTGCGGGGTGCCGCCACGAATCACCGCGCCCAGGGCGATGATGGCCGAGTACTCGCTGCGCTGAGCAACTTTCTGGGCAACCAACGGAATTTCAAACGCACCCGGCGCGCGGATGATGGTGATGTCGCTTTCGCTCACGCCGTGACGCACCAGGGCGTCTACGGCACCGCTCACCAGGCTTTCGACCACGAAGCTGTTGAAGCGGCCTACCACCAGCGCATAGCTGCCTTTGGGGGCGATGAAAGTACCTTCGATGGTCTTCAGGGTCATGGCGTTCTCGTCTTGAAAGAGCAATTTAGAGTTAAGAGCCTGGGCGGGCGTTTGCCCAATCCCCCGGCTATTTAAAAATTCAGGACCGTCGCGAGCGCAGGTCAGGCAAGGCAAAAACGGGTATCGAACACGTTTTTAACGCCGCATGACCGAGCGCAGCAGGTACCTCGGGTTATTCGGAGGGCAGGTATTCTACAACTTCCAGATCAAAGCCCGATATCGCGTTGAACTTCACCGGTGAACTCAGCAGGCGCATTTTGCGCACGCCCAAGTCACGCAGAATCTGCGAGCCGGCGCCCACGGTGCTGTAGGTGGTGGCGCTGGCTTTCTGCTCGCCGCCCAACTGTTGCTCCAGGTGCGCGAGCAAGTCGGAGCCGGTCAACTGGTTGCCCAACAACAGCACCACGCCGCTGCCGGCCTCGGCCACTTTGGTCATGGCCGCGCGTAGGCTCCAACGGCCCGGTTGTTTGACCATGAGCAAATCACGCAGCGGTTCCATGCTGTGCACGCGCACCAGCGTGGGTTCTTCCGGACAGATTTTGCCGAGGGTCAACGCCATGTGAATGTCGCCTTCGACCGAGTCGCGGTAAGTCACCAGGTTGAAGTGGCCCAGTTCGCTGTCCAGCGATTGCTCGGAGATGCGCTCTACCGTGTGTTCGTGAATCAGGCGGTAGTGAATCAGGTCGGCAATGGTGCCGATCTTGATGTCATGCAGCTCGGCAAACGCTTCCAGCTCGGCGCGGCGCGACATGGTGCCGTCGTCGTTCATGATTTCGCAGATCACCCCGCTCGGCTCGAAACCGCCCAGGCGCGCCAGGTCGCACGCGGCTTCAGTGTGGCCTGCACGGGCTAGCACGCCGCCCGGTTGGGCCATCAGCGGAAAGATGTGGCCGGGGCTGACGATGTCGTCCGCCTTGGCATCTTTCGCGGCAGCGGCTTGCACGGTGCGGGCGCGGTCGGCGGCAGAAATGCCGGTGGTCACGCCGGTGGCCGCTTCGATGGAAACGGTGAACTTGGTGCCAAAGCCCGAGCCATTGCGCGGGGCCATCAACGGCAGCTTGAGGGTTTCGCAACGCTCGCGGCTCATGGGCATGCAGATCAGCCCGCGGGCGTGCTTGGCCATGAAGTTGATGTGTTCAGCGGTGACGCATTCGGAGGCGATGATGAGGTCGCCTTCGTTCTCGCGGTCTTCGTCATCCATGAGGATGACCATTTTGCCGGCGCGAATATCGGCAACCAATTCTTCGATGCTGTTAAGAGCCATGGGGCATGCCTTACGTCGTAATTAGCGGTAGCCGTGTTCGGCCAGGAAAGTTTCGGTCAGGCCGGACGAACCGTGCGCAGCCGCAGTGGCCTCGGCGGCTTTGTCACCGAGCAGCAAGCGCTCCAGGTAACGCGCCAGCAGGTCGACCTCAAGGTTCACGCGGCGGCCCGGCCGGTAGTCGGCCATGATGGTTTCGCCGAGGGTGTGCGGCACGATGGTCAGCTCGAATTCAGCGCCATTGACGCCGTTGACCGTGAGGCTGGTGCCATCGACGGTGATCGAGCCTTTCAAGGCGATGTACTTGGCCAGCTCGCGTGGGGCGCGGATGCGAAATTGCACAGCGCGGGCGTTGTCTTCGCGGGCGATCACTTCGCCGACGCCGTCGACGTGGCCGCTAACCAAGTGGCCACCCAGGCGGCTGCTGGGCGTCAGGGCCTTTTCCAGGTTGACCTTGCTGCCGGCTTTCAAGTCGTTGAAGGCGCTGCAGGCCAGGGTTTCGCGGCTGACGTCAGCCCAGAACCCATCGCCCGGCAACTGCACGGCGGTCAGGCACACGCCGTTCACGGCAATGCTGTCGCCGAGCTTGACGTCGGCCAGATCGAGCTTGCCGGTTTCCACGTACACGCGTACGTCGCCGCCTTTGGGGGTCAGGGCGCGAATGGTGCCGAGGGCTTCGATTATTCCGGTGAACATGCGGCCTCCTCAGTAAGAGGTGCCGGAAAAACAGCACGATTAAGCATGGATCGAACTCCTGTTTAATAAAAAACAGGGCGTGTTGGATCGAAAGGGATGTCTCAAACGGGCGCACGCACGCGTGGGCCCTGGCAGGCAATCCCGTTCTCTCTTTATCCGGACTATGACCGTCGGCCTCGGAATCACACCGAGTCTGCTGACCTTGCCGCTGCCGTTGTCGGCTGCCGCAAGCGCTCGCGGGCTAAGCGCATTGCGCGCCATTACCGCCGGTGGGGAATCGCACCCCGCCCTGAGAACGTTCAGCCATCTGCATGGCTGGGCTGCGTTTTTACCACAACTCGCCGTTTGATTGCATCTATGTAGGGGCATTCAGATGGCTGCGTAGCCGATCAGCTGGGTTTATCCGGCACGGCGATGATTCGCCAGTCGTCGCCCACGGCGCGCATCTCGATAATCTTCAACGGCGCGGCTTCGGCCATGCGTGCCAGCGGCATGTCCAGCAAGGGGCGAGCACTGGAGCCGAGGAATTTGGCGGCCACAAACAGCTGGAATTCATCCACCAGGCCCAAGCGCGCGAAGGCGCCCGCCAGGCGCGGACCTGCCTCCACCAACACTTCGTTAACGCCCTGGCCTGCCAGCTCGGCGAGCAGCTTGCGCAAGTCGACATGCCCATTGCTGCCGGGGATGGCCAGCAGCGTGTGGCCTTCTTCCAGGAAACGGTCGCGGGCAGACGCCGCCGCGCAGGTGGCGACCAGCGCGGCGCCGGCCTGGTAGAACGGCGCGCTCAGCGGAACGCGCAAGCGGCCGTCGACCAACACACGCAATGGCGGACGGGTCATGGCCAGCGCGGTGAGTTCAGCGTTCAGGCCCAGTTCATCCGGGCGCACGGTCAGCCGCGCGCCATCGGCTAACACCGTGTCGGCGCCGGTCAGCACCACGCTGGCCTGGGCGCGCAAGCGCTGCACGGCGGCGCGCGCTGCCGGGCCGGTAATCCACTGGCTTTCGCCGCTGGCCATGGCCGTGCGCCCGTCCAGACTCATGGCCAATTTCACCCGCACGAACGGCAGGCCCTTTTCCATGCGCTTGATAAAGCCGGCGTTCAAGGCACGGGCTTCGGCTTCCATCACGCCGCTGTGCACGGTGATGCCAGCTTGCATCAACCGCAGCAAACCGCGCCCGGACACCTCGGGATTGGGGTCTTGCATGGCCGCCACCACGCGGCCGACGCCGGCATTCACCAACGCATCGGCACACGGCGGCGTGCGGCCATGGTGGCTGCACGGTTCAAGGGTCACGTAAGCCGTAGCGCCCTGCGCCTTGGCGCCGGCCTGGCGCAAGGCGTGCACTTCGGCGTGGGGCTCACCGGCGCGGGCGTGCCAGCCTTCGCCGACAATTTTGCCGTTGGCGACGATGACGCAGCCGACACGCGGGTTGGGATGGGTGGAGTAGATGCCTTTGCGCGCCAGTTCCAGCGCGCGGGCCATGAATTGCGGGTCGGCTACGGCCTGTTCGGAAGTCGGCATTCAGTCTTGCGCCGGTTCGCGGGACAGGCGGTCAATTTCCTCGCGGAATTCGTTGAGATCCTGGAAGCGGCGGTACACGGAAGCGAAGCGGATATAGGCAACTTCATCGAGCTTTTGCAGCTCGGTCATGACCAATTCCCCCAGCACCCGCGACTTGATTTCGCGCTCGCCCGTGGCGCGCATCTTGTGTTTGATATGGGCGATGGCGGCTTCGAGTCGCTCGATGCTGACCGGGCGTTTTTCCAGCGCGCGTTGCATGCCGGCGCGTAGCTTTTCTTCATCGAATGGTTGCCGGCTGCCGTCCTGCTTGATCAGGCGCGGCATCACCAGTTCGGCGGTTTCAAAGGTGGTGAAACGCTCTTCGCAGGCCAGGCATTCCCGGCGGCGGCGAACCTGTTCGCCCTCGGCGACCAATCGCGAATCGATAACCTTGGTGTCGTTGGCGCCGCAGAAGGGACAGTGCATAAAATAAATGGCAACAAAATGAAGGAGGGGCCATGGTAGCGCATCCCACTGGCAAGACAACCCAGCTACTTTGCGGTATACAAGCGCCCGCCTCACATTCGCGCCACGGCTGATGGAATTCTCTATGTTTCGCCCATTCGTTCTGCTTTGTGCCTTCTCGCTGCTCGCCGCCTGCGCCAGCGAAGCCCCGACGCCCGTCGTTGCGCCCGCCGCCAGCAAACCCACCGCCGCACCGGCGCCCGAGCCGGCGCCGCTGCCTGCCAACCTGCGCGAACTGACCGGCAATTTGCTGGACGTGCCCGCCGGCGCCAACGTTGAACTGGCCTTGCTGGTAATCGACGAACGCGACCGCCCGCAGCAACTGCTGGGCAACATCAGCGTGCAGGGCACCGGGCGTTTGTTGCCGTTTCACCTGCCCTTCAACCCCGACTCTTTCCCCGCCGATGCCCGCGTTGAACTGCATGGCCGCGTGACCCAGTCGGCGCAGTTGATCCTGCGTCTAAACCCGTTGCGCATCACCTCGCCCAGCACCCAACAGGTCGGCAATCTGCGCTTCGAAACCGCGCCATGACGCCACCGTTTGACCTGCAAGCAACGCTGAGCGAACTGCTTGGCGATGCGCAGTTGGTGGCCGAAACCTTGCCCGGCACCGACCTGCGTTTATGGCTGATTGACGCCAACAACATGGACCGCGCCTTCAGCCCAGAAGAAACCCGCCGCATTCTCGAAGACCCGCCCTACTGGTGCTTTTGCTGGGCCAGCGGATTGGTCCTGGCGCGCTTTTTCGCCGACCACCCCGAGTGGGTCGCCGGTAAACGGGTATTGGATTTCGGAGCCGGTTCGGGCGTTGCCGCCATCGCGGCGGCCAAGGCCGGCGCGGTGGAGGTGGTGGCGTGCGATCTCGATCCGGTGGCGCTGGCCGCGTGCCGCGCCAATGCTGAACTCAACGGCGTGTCGCTGACGTATTCGGCAGACTTCTTTGCCGAACCGGACCGCTTCGATTTGATCATCGTCGCCGACGTGCTTTACGACCGCGCCAACCTGCCCTTGCTTGATCACTTTCTCAGTCGCGGCCGCGAAGCCTTGGTCGCGGACTCACGGGTGCGCGATTTCAACCACCCGCTGTACCGGCGCCTGGATATTCTCGAGGCCTGCACCTGGCCGGATCTGGCCGAGCCGGAAGAATTTCGCTATGTGAGCCTGTACCACGCCGCCCGTTAGCGGGCGTGGCTGGCAAACTGCGGCGCCAGGCTGTCGGCCCCGTGCGCCGGCAGCCACAACCAACCACTCACGCCGAGCATCAGCAGCACCAGCAGCGCCGCGAGAAACGGCGTGCTGTTGAGCGCGGCGCGGTAACGGGTTGGCACCACGGTGGGCATGTGCCGTTGTTGCAGCGTGAGCCAGATGGCGGGGGCGATACACAAGGTGGAAACCGTAGCGGTGAGCAAGCCCGCAACTAAGGCGCCGGCTTCGGTAGCAGAAAGCGGCCCCGCTCCCAGCGTGCCGGCGATCAGTAGCGCCGCCAACGCGCCGTAGCGCCAGCGCTGCAGCAGCTCGACAGCGCTGCAATTAGCCAGGCGCGACAACGACAGCGGGCTGTCGGGCTGGCGGCCGTTCAACGCCGCTACGATCAGCGCGAACAGGCGTTGCTTGGCGAACCAGGAACCGCCGACCACGGCGAGCGCGACGGCATACGCGGACGGGCCCGCATTCACTTCGAACAACGCGAAAAAACCCAGCAGCGCCAGCGCATCCAGCGCGAGCGCTAGCCCGACCGCCATGGCCAGCGCCGCAGACCCTCGCCATGCCCGCCAGGCGGCAAGGCCCAGCACCGCCGCCAGCACGCCAGCGAGCCCGCCATCACCAATGGCGGAGTTGCGCCAAAACAGCCCGGCGGCATCGGCGTAAAGCGCGCCTGCCACGACGACACCCGCCGCCAGTAGCACCGCAGCCTTTCCCAGGCCAACAAAATTGAAAACGCGACGTGTCGTGGCAAGCATGCCGGGAGGTCCAAAACAAGGCGCCTGGATGCCGGAAAAACCGAGCGTCTGCGCAGATGACTCGCAGTCTAAGAAGACGAATGTGAAGAACGTGTTAAGGCGTCATCAAGGCTTGAGGCGTATCGACGTCACGCAGGATGCCGGCATCTTCCACGGCAACCCGACGAAGCACCTTGGCATTGGCTTGCAGCACCGCTTTCGCACCGCTGTCGCCGCTCAACTGCACCAGCTGCGGCCAGAACGCGCGGCCGAAAATAACCGGGTGGCCGGGCTCCCCGTTAAACGTCGGCACGATGATCCGTTGCGGATCGGCCTGCGCCAGCAGGTGACGGAACGTGCTGGGATGAATCCATGGCATGTCGCCCAGCAGAATAGCGACGGCGTCGGCATCGCTGGTTTGCATCAGGGCCGTGACGCCGTCGGCCAAGCTGTGGCCCATGCCGCCAATCGATGCTGCGCTGAAAACTGTCTTGATGTCGGGTGGCAGTTGCAGCCGCGACGCGTCGTCATCTGCGCGCAGGACCAGCCACAGCTCCGTCAGTTGTTCGGCAGCGGCGTTGACGCTCGCGGCCAATAGCGTCTGGCCGCAGGGCAACACGGCCTGGCGCTTATCGGCGCCGAAGCGTTTTGACTGGCCGGCGGCGAGCATCAGCCCGACAACGTTCGACGGTTTCATTCGAGGCACACCACGGTTGCGATGGCACCGAGCATATCGCAGCGCGCTGCGGATGGCCGCTGGCGGCGAGCGTTTAGATCGAACCGATCCGACCCAAACTGCTCATAACTTCGAGAGCACTTTCAAGGGCACGAGCATGCAATCGCTGGACATTCAGGTATGCCGCCAGGCGCGCGCGTGGTTAGCCCAAGGGCGAGGCGTTTGGTTATGCACGGTGCTAAATACCTTTGGCTCGGCGCCACGTGGGCCGGGCGCAATGTTGGTCGCGCTGAGTTCCGGCGAGCTGAAAGGCTCGCTTTCTGGCGGCTGCGTGGAAGAAGACTTTCTCGCCCGATTGTGCGCGGGCGGCTTCGATGCGCGGAACCAAGTGGTGCGCTATGGCGACGGCGGCCTGGCGCCGACACGCGCCCTGCCCTGCGGCGGCGTGCTGGATATTCTGCTCGAACACCTGCCCGCCGATGCCCAGGCCGATGAACACCTGGCGGCGCTGGAAGGCGCGCTGGAGGGCGGCGAACTGCTCACACGGGTGGTCACGCTGGGCGGCCAGCAGCGTTATTTGGCCTCGGGCAACATGGGCCAGCCTCGGGTGCAACAACTCGGGGTTCAGGTGCATATCCGAGTGGGCGCGGTGCAGCGTTTGCTGCTGGCGGGTTGGTCGCCGGTGGCGGAGTACTGCGCCAGTTTTGCCCTGGCGCTGGGCTTCGAAGTGGTGCTGTGCGAGCCGCGCGCCGAGGTGCTGGTAGGCGTGTCGCTGCCGGGCGTTGAGGTAGTCGAGATGCTGCCCGCGCTGTATATCGCCGAGGGTGGCTGCCATCGCGCCACCGCCGTGGTGGCCCTCACTCACGACCCGCGCCTGGACGACCTTACGCTCATGGAAGCGGTGCGCACCGAGGCGTTTTATATCGGCGCCATGGGCTCACAGCGCACCAGCGGCAAGCGTCGCGAGCGGCTGGCGCGCGTCGGCGGATTGACCGACCCGGCCCTGCAACGGGTGCATGCGCCTATTGGTCTGCATCTGGGCAGCAAGACGCCGGCGGAAATCGCCCTGGCTGTCATGGCCGACATTCTGCGCGTAGCCAACGGCGTGACGGCCGCTCAACTGGCCGCCAGCCTGACGCCGCGCGGGCTTGGCCGTGAGGCGGTGAACGCCTGATGCGTTGATTGCAACGAATCAACCTGAGCGCCCCTGGTTTTCAGCGAGGGGCGTCCCCACCTATAGTTGACGCCCGATGCGGGAAGCGATTCCAGCATTACCCATTTTCGCGTTTCGAGACTAAGCATGAGCCAGGACACGCCCTATATTTTCGACGTCAGCACGGCCAACTTCGACCAGCTGGTGATCCAGAATTCGTTCCACAAGCCGGTGTTGGTGGACTTCTGGGCCGAGTGGTGCGCGCCGTGCAAAGCCTTGATGCCAATGCTGGCGCAAATTGCCGAGGGCTATCGCGGCGAGCTGCTGCTGGCCAAGGTGAACTGCGACCTGGAGCCCGACGTGGTCGCCCGCTTCGGCATCCGCAGCCTGCCGACGGTGGTGCTGTTCAAGAATGGTCAGCCGGTTGATGGCTTTCAGGGTGCGCAGCCGGAATCGGCGATTCGCGCCATTCTCCAGCCCCACGTGGCGGAACCGGCGCCGCTGGCCGCTGACCCGTTTGAAACCGCACAAGCGCTGTTCGCCGAAGGGCGCATTGGCGATGCGGAAAATCTGCTGCGCGAAATTCTTGCCGCTGACAGCGAAAAGCCAGCCGCGCTGATTCTGTATGCCCGCTGCCTGGCGGAGCGTGGCGAATTGAGCGAAGCGCAAACCGTGCTGGATGCGGTGAAGGGCGACAGCCACAAGCAAGACCTGGCCAGCGCCCGTGCGCAGCTGACGTTCTTGCGTCAGGCTGCCGACCTGCCAGACGCCGCCGCGCTAAAAGCGCGCTTGGCCCAGAACGCCGAAGATGATGAGGCGATTTATCAACTGGCGATTCAGCAACTGGCCCGTCAGCAATACGAGCCGGCGCTCGACGCGCTGATGAAGCTGTTCGTGCGTAATCGCACCTATGGCGATGGCGTGCCGCACAAAACCTTGTTGCAGGTGTTCGACTTGCTGGGCAACGACAACCCGTTGGTTACGCTGTTCCGCCGCAAGCTGTATCAAGCGCTGTATTAACCGTCGCGCCTTAACCGAGCCAGCGATACACCGGCGCATCTGCGCCGGCTTCCACGTCTACCAGCGCCGAATGCCGCAAGCGCACCAGCAAACGCTTGGCGGCGCTGGCATTGCCGGTTAGCGCCTGCAACTCGCCCAGCAACGTGGGCCCATCGATACTGCCGGCGCTGCGCACCAACTCCTGCACCACCAACCATTGTTTGTCGTCTGGCGAGTGGGCCGCTGCCGTCGCGGCGGGTTTGGCTTGCTCGGCCACCGGCTGAACGGGCAAATGGGCGGCGAGTTGCGCCCAGTCTTGCGGATCCAGCTCCAGGGTCAGATCGACCGGCCACGCGCCGATTGTTCCTTTGATACGCACCATTCCACGCCCTCCGACAAAAGTGCGGCCATGCTCCCACGGGTGCAGTCGTTCTCCAAGCAGGCTAGGCAAGCGGCAATTTGAGTTATAACATAACATCTCAATTCAGCCGTTTTGCCGGAGTTTCCCTTCATGCGCCGTTTGCTGCTCGCTCTGCCGTTTGCCCTGTTGCCGCTGGCTATTGCTCAAGCCGCTGACAGTCACGATGACCATGTTGAAGAGCACGCCAGCCTCGGCACCCACGAACACGGTGTCGGCCGCTTGAACGCGGCGCTGGATGGCAACACGCTGGAGTTGGAGCTGGAAAACCCGTCGATGAACCTTGTGGGGTTCGAGCACGTTGCCAAAGTGGCCGTGGACCAAGCCACCGTCGCCGCCGCGCGGGCGGATCTGGAAAAACCCCTGAGCCTGTTCGGCCTGCCGGCTGCGGCAAAGTGCAGCGTGACCTCCGTGAAGCTGCACAGCCCGTTATTCGGCGACAAGCCAGACGCCGATGACGAAGACCACGACCACGACCACGACCACGACCACGACGAGCATGCCGCCGGTGATGGCGATGAACATGAGCACGAACATCACCACAGCGAGATCCACGCCAGCTATCAACTGAACTGCGCCGCCCCGCAAGCCCTGACCAGCCTCGACCTTGCGCCGCTGTTCAAACGCTTCCCCTCGCTGCATCAGGTTCAAGCACAATTGATCGGCCCGAACGGCCAGCAAGGCGCGGAACTCAGCGAAAAAAGCCCACGCCTGAACTTCTGATTCGGCCGCGCTCTAACAGCCAGCGGCAGCCGCCCGCCCCCATGCACATGAGGGCGGGCGGCTTCGATTTCGCCCCACGTCCTTAAAGATGCCCGCCCATGACAGCGCCCCTTCTGCTCCTCCGTGACCTTGGTTTCGCCTGGCCTGGCCAAGCAGAATTACTCGATATTCCGGCCTTTCACCTCGCCCCCGGTGAAACTTTGTTCCTCAAAGGCCCCAGCGGCAGCGGCAAAACCACGCTGCTGGGTTTGCTCGGCGGTGTGCAGAAACCCAGTCGCGGCAGCATCACGTTATTGGGGCAGGAGCTGGCCGAACTGTCGGCCGGTGCCCGCGATCATTTCCGCGTCGACCACACCGGCTACATCTTTCAGCAATTCAACCTGCTGCCGTTTCTGTCGGTACGCGAAAACGTTGAATTGCCGTGCCACTTTTCCAAACTGCGCACTCAGCGCGCCAAGCAGCGCCACGGCAGCGTGCACCAGGCCGCCGGCGCGCTCTTGGCGCATTTGGGGTTGAAGGATGAACTGCTTGAGCGGCGCGCCGATTCGCTGTCCATCGGGCAGCAACAACGGGTGGCGGCAGCGCGTGCCTTGATCGGCCAACCGGAACTGGTAATTGCCGACGAACCGACTTCGGCACTGGATGCCGACGCCCGCGAGGGGTTCTTGCAGTTGCTGTTCGCCGAATGCCGCGCAGCCGGTTCCAGCCTGCTTTTTGTTAGCCACGACCAAAGCCTGGCGCCGCTGTTTGACCGCCACCTGTCTTTGGCCGAACTCAATCGCGCGGTTTCGTCCGCTGCGGAGGTTTGAGATGTATTTGTTCCGCCTCGCCATGGCCAGCCTGGCCAACCGCCGCTTTACCGCCCTGCTCACCGTATTCGCCATCGCCCTGTCGGTGTGCTTGCTGCTGGCCGTTGAGCGCGTGCGCACCGAAGCGCGCGCCAGTTTCGCCAGCACCATCAGCGGCACCGACCTGGTCGTGGGCGCGCGCTCCGGCTCGATCAACTTGCTGCTGTATTCGGTGTTTCGCATCGGCAACGCCACCAACAATATTCGCTGGGACAGCTTCGAACACTTCGCCAACAGCAAACAGGTGAAGTGGGCCATCCCCATGTCGCTTGGCGACTCGCACCGTGGCTACCGCGTGATGGGCACCACCGGCGCGTACTTTGAGCATTACCACTATGGCCGCGGCCAGGCGCTGCAGCTGGGCAGCGGCCGCGCGTTCGACACCGACCCGTTCGAGGTGGTACTCGGTGCCGAAGTGGCAGATGCGCTGAAGTACAAACTCGGTGAAAAAATCGTGCTGGCCCACGGCGTGGCCAGCATCAGCCTGGTCAAACACGACGACAAACCGTTCACCGTCGTCGGCATTTTGCAGCGCACCGGCACGCCGGTAGACCGCACCTTGCACATCAGCCTCGGCGGCATGGAAGCGCTGCACATCGACTGGAAAAACGGCGTGCCCGCGCGCGGTGCCGGGCGCATCAGCGCCGACCAGGCGCGCAACATGGACCTCACACCGCAAGCGATCACCGCCTTTATGCTCGGCCTGAACAACAAGATTGCTACGTTCAGCATGCAGCGTGAAATCAATGAATTTCGTGGCGAGCCGCTGCTGGCGATCCTGCCGGGCGTGGCGCTGCAAGAGTTGTGGAGCTTGATGGGTACGGCTGAAAAAGCGTTATTTGTGGTGTCGCTGTTCGTGGTGATTACCGGCCTGATCGGCATGCTCACGGCCATTCTTACCAGTCTGAACGAGCGCCGTCGGGAGATGGCGATTCTCCGTTCAGTCGGCGCGCGGCCTTGGCATATCGCCAGTTTGCTGGTGCTCGAAGCCTTCGCTCTGGCATGCTCCGGCGTCGTGCTCGGCACGCTGTTGCTGTACGTTGGCATCGGCGCCGCGCAAGGCTACGTGCAGGCCAACTACGGCATCTTCCTGCCACTGGCCCTGCCGAGTGCGTATGAATGGACGCTGCTGGGTGGCATTCTCGGCGCCGCGCTGCTGATGGGCGCGATTCCGGCCTGGCGTGCGTACCGACAATCGCTGGCAGATGGCCTGTCCATCCGCGTGTAGCTCAACCCTTGTAACCGTTTAAGGATTCCGACCATGTTGCGCCCGTTCTTCACCGCCCTGCTGTTGGCGCCGCTGCTGACGCTCAGCGCCTGGGCCGCCGATGTGCGCGAACTCACCTGGTCGGAAATGGTGCCGCCCGACGCCCCGGTTGCCACCCAGCCGGCCGCGCCCATGCACGACTTGTCTCAGCTCGCCGATGCGCTGGCCGCTGAGCAGGCACCGGCGGCCAAACAGCAATCGCCCGACGCGCCGGTGGTGCCAGCGCTGGATGGTCAGCAGGTGAAATTGCCGGGCTATATCGTGCCTCTGGAAGTCAGCGAAGAAGGCCGCGTGACCGAGTTTCTGTTGGTGCCCTATTTCGGCGCCTGCATCCATGTGCCGCCACCGCCTTCCAACCAGATCGTGCACGTGACCAGCGAGCTGGGCGTGCTGATGGACGCGCTGTATCAGCCGTTTTGGGTCGAAGGCCCCTTGCAAGTGAAGAACAGCACCAGCGAGCTGGCCGACGCGGGTTACCAGATGGACGCGAGCAAAATCTATCCGTATGAAACACCCGATAGCTGAGTAGGCCTCGTCTCAAAACGCACCCGACAAGGCGTGCATCAATTCATTGTCCCAAATCAAGATAGCCAGCTACGCATCCTTCGATACTGACGCCATTCAAACGTTAGTCACGAAGGAGTACTCCCCATGTCCAAGGCCCTGTTCGCCGCCTCTCTGCTGGCGGTGGCGCTGATCTCCCCGGTAGCTCATGCCTACGAGGCCGGCGACATCATTCTGCGCGCTGGCGCCATTACCGTTGACCCGCACGAAAACAGCGGCCGTATCGATCACTCAGTGCTCGGCAAGGTCGACGGCAGCAAGGCCACCCTCGATAGCAACACGCAGCTGGGCCTGAACTTTGCGTACATGGTTACCCCTCAGCTCGGCATCGAATTGCTCGCCGCCACTCCGTTCAGCCACGACGTCGGCGTGAAAGGCATGCCCGGCGCCTTCGCAGGTCTGAACGGCAAGCTCGGTAGTCTGAAGCACCTGCCGCCGACCCTGAGCCTTGTGTACTACCCGATGGAGAGCAAATCGGCATTCCAACCCTACGTTGGCGCCGGCATCAACTACACCTGGTTCTTCGACGACAAACTCAGCAGCGAAGCCGAAAGCAAAGGCTTCAGTAGTCTGGACATGAAAGATTCGTGGGGCCTGGCAGGCCAAGTCGGTATGGACTACATGCTGACCGACAAGATCATGCTCAACGCCCAGGTTCGCTACATCGACATCGACACCACAGGCACCACCTACCTGGCTGGCGACAAAGTGAAGGTTGATGTAGACGTCGATCCATGGGTTTACATGGTGGGTCTCGGCTACAAGTTCTGACCACCGCAACACGAAAAAAGGCGCCTCGACAGGCGCCTTTTTCATGTCCGCCGTTTAGCGGCGGGCAAAAAAAAAGCGGCACCGCCAAGGCGATGCCGCTGCTCTTACGGGGAAGAGAATCACGGAGTTGCTACATCCTGCCCGCGCGCTGAATTGCGCGAGCAGGGGTTAGATCACTTCTCGATGATTGCAGTCACACCCTGCCCGCCAGCGGCACAAATGGAAATCAAGCCGCGCCCGCTTTCAGCCACCGAAAGCAGCTTCGCCAAGTTCGCGACGATGCGCCCACCCGTGGCCGCGAACGGATGGCCGGCCGCCAACGAGCTGCCCTTCACATTCATTTTGCTGCGATCAATCGAGCCCAACGGCGCGTCCAGGCCGAGGCGGGTTTTGCAGTAGTCGGCGTCTTCCCAGGCTTTGAGCGTGCACAGCACCTGCGCGGCGAACGCTTCGTGAATTTCGTAGTAATCGAAGTCCTGCAAGGTCAGGCCGTTGCGTTTGAGCAGGCGTGGCACGGCGTACACCGGCGCCATCAGCAGCCCTTCTTTGCCGTCGACGAAATCCACCGCCGCCGCTTCGCCGTCACGGAAGTAGGCAAGAATCGGCAACCCGCGCGCCTTGGCCCACTCCTCGCTGGCCAGCAGCACAACCGAGGCGCCGTCGGTGAGTGGTGTCGAGTTGGCGGCGGTCAGGGTGCCGCGCGGGCCTTTCTCGAATACCGGTTTCAGGGTCGAGAGTTTTTCCAGACTGATGTCGGCGCGCAGGTTCTGGTCGCGGGTCAGGCCCAGGTACGGCGTAAGCAAATCGTCTTGCCAGCCCTCTGCGTAGGCGGCGGCCAATTTTTGGTGACTGGCGACGGCGAGCTGGTCTTGTTCGTCGCGCGGGATCGACCAGGTTTGCGCCATCAGTTCGCAATGTTCGCCCATCGACAGCCCCGTGCGCGGCTCACCATTGCGCGGAATATGCGGCGCCAGGTGATGCGGGCGAATCTGCAGCAGCGCTTTGACTTTGTCGCCCGTGCTCTTGGCGCGGTTGGCTTGCAGCAGAATTTTGCGCAGGCCTTCGTTCACGCCGATCGGCGCATCGGAGGTGGTGTCCACGCCGCCGGCAATGGCGCTGTCGATTTGTCCCAAGGCGATTTTGTTGGCCACCAGAATCGCCGCTTCCAGTCCGGTGCCGCAGGCCTGCTGAATGTCATAGGCCGGGGTTTCAGGCGCCAGGCGCGAGCCCAGCACGCACTCGCGGGTCAGGTTGAAGTCGCGCGAATGCTTGAGCACCGCGCCAGCCACCACCTCACCGATGATCTCGCCGTGCAGTTTGTAACGCTCGATCAAACCTTCCAGGGCAGCGGTGAGCATTTCCTGGTTGCTGGTGGTGGCGTACACGGTATTGGAACGGGCGAAGGGAATACGGTTGCCGCCGACAATGGCGACCCGGCGCAGCTGGGTCATGTGAGACTCCTTGAGAAAAACCTGGTCACAAGCTACGCCAAGACTAGCTTGCCCGGACGTTGTCGCATTGGCCGCCTTGCCAGTGCCGCAAGCGGCGCGGTCAATTGCGCGCGCTGTCGGTCTGCGTAGAGTGAGCCTACATTTGATTCTCCTGCTGGAGCCTTCTGCCATGTCTGATCGTTACCTGAACTTCGCCAACTCCCCCACCGGTCGCCGCCTGGTCGGCGCACTCGGCCTGCCCTCGCCGGTGCGCCTGGAGCGCTGGACGGCCGGGCGCATGCGGCCAGTCGACGGGGCGCTGCTGATCAATGGCGGCGTGTTGGCAGAAGCCGCCAGCACGTTTCTCAACCGCCTCACCGATCAGGCTTTTGCCAGCGAAGACAGCCTGTTCGGCCTTAGCCGCTGGACTGCCGAACACGGCCCCAAGCTCAAAGCGCTGGTTTTCGACGCCAGCGCCATCACCTCGGCCGATGAACTGAAACAGCTGCGTGCGTTTTTCCAGCCGGCGCTCAAAGGGCTTGATCTGTGTCCGCGCGTGGTGGTGTTGGGCCGTGCACCGGAGTCGCTGAAAGATCCGTTCGCCGCCAGCGCCCAGCGCTCACTGGAGGGGTTCACCCGCTCCCTCGGCAAGGAAATCCGCCGTGGCGGCAGCGTGCAGTTGCTGTACGTAAGCAAGGGCGCCGAAGACCAATTGGAAGGCGCGCTGCGGTTTTTCCTGTCGCCTAAAAGCGCGTACGTCTCCGGGCAAGTGGTGCGTTTGAATGCCAACAGCGCTCAGGTGAACGACTGGAGCCGCCCGCTCGGCGGCAAAACGGCACTGGTGACCGGCGCCAGCCGTGGCATTGGCGCCTCCATCGCCGAAACCCTGGCCCGCGACGGCGCCAGCGTGGTGCTGCTGGATGTTCCCGCCATGAAAGAAGCGCTCGACGCCCTCGCCGCCCGCCTGGGCGGACGCAGCGTGGCGCTGGATATCTGCGCGCCGGACGCCGCCGAACAATTGCTCGCCGCCTTGCCAGATGGCGTCGATATCGTGGTGCACAACGCCGGCATTACCCGCGATAAAACCTTGGCAAAAATGAGCGAAGCGTTCTGGGATTCGGTCATCGACGTCAACTTGCGCGCCCCGGAAATTCTCACCAAAGCCTTGCTCGACGGCGGCAAGCTCAACGACAACGGCCGCGTCGTGCTGCTCGCCTCCATCAGCGGCATCGCCGGCAACATGGGCCAGAGTAACTATGCAGTGAGCAAGGCGGGCTTGATCGGCCTGGCGGCGGCCTGGGCGCCGGCCCTGGCCAAGCGCGGCATCAGCATCAACGCCGTGGCGCCGGGCTTTATCGAAACGCAAATGACCGCCGCCATTCCGCTGACCATTCGTGAAGCCGGGCGGCGTATGAACTCGATGGGCCAAGGCGGCTTGCCGCAGGATGTCGCCGAGGCCGTGGCCTGGTTTGCCCAGCCCACCAGCGGCGGCGTGAGTGGCCAGGTGCTGCGCGTGTGCGGGCAGAGTTTGCTCGGCGCGTAACCTGGCAGGATCAGGACTTGCCGCGCTTTCTGAACTCAACGGGGGTTTCGCCAACCCAGCGTTTGAAGGCGCGGTAGAAGGTGCTGGGTTCGGAAAAACCGGTGCGTTCGACGATCACTTCGATGCGCTCGTCAGTCTTGAGCAGCAGCTCTTTCGCCAGCCGGCAGCGGTAGTCGGTCACCAGGTCGTTGAAGCGCACGCCGGCCATGGCCAGGCGCTCGCGCAGGCGCCGGGGCGGCATATTCAGGCGGCCCGCCACTTGTTCGAGCGTGGCGCCGCTGTCGACCAGCAACTCGCCGATCAATTCGCGCACCTGGCGGACCAGGTCCAGCCGTTCCACTTCGGCCAACTGCCGGCGCGCCAGCGACTCGTGCATGCGCAGCAGCTCAGGCGCGGCGTGGCGCGAAGCGTGATCAAGCACATCGGCGTCGAATTGGAGCGCGTAGCGGTCGGCGCCCAATTGCGCCGGGCAACCGTACACCTCGAGGTAACGAGTGGGCGCGGCGCCTTCGCTGTGGATAAGTTGCACCAGACGCGGCTTGAATTTGTCTTCGGTCAGCGCGGCAAATAAGCGAATCACCGCGCCGGCAAGCATTTCGGGGAAGTGCCGGGGCACGCCGGCCGGCATACCCAGCTCCAGCGTCGCGAGGTCGCCGTCAACATCCAGGCGTGCGTTCAGGGTGTCGGAGAGTAAGCGCACGTAGCGCAAAGCATGGCGTAGGCCGTCGCCGAAGGTTTCGCTGGAGAGAAACAGGTACTCCAGCAGCAGACCGTGGAAGGCAGGCAGGTGCTGGGCCAGGTACAGGCCGACATCCTCTTCGCCACACTCTTCGCTGGCGGCTTTCCAGAACAACGCCTGCGCCGAATGGGGAAAGCGCCCGGCAGGCAAGCCACCAGGCGGCAACCCGACCCGCGCCAGCACCCGATCAGGATCGGTTCCGCTGGCCCGCAGGGCGTCGATCACCGGGCGCATCAGCGCCACATCGTCGGTCAGATCACGCGTCATTTTAGGATTCTTATAGGTTCGTGAGGCGCGGCCATCTTAGGCAGTTTTGCCCCGCAGGCTCAAGGCCGCACATTTGCCGATTGGCTGGCCTGCCGGCAGCTCGGGCCGAGCGGCCAATGTGGCACGGCGTTGGCAGTCTAAGCTGCTGGCATTCGCGGTTTTTGTGAAAATCAGGAGGATGCTTATGACCACCACGTGGCTCGACCTACCCGCCACCCCTGCCCTGCCGGGCTTGTTCGCGCGTGCCGCCGTGCGCCGGGGCGTGCGTGGGCAGACCTTGCCGGACCTGGGTTTGCGCTGCGCCGTAAACGTGGAGGCGAAGAAACTTGGGCGGTATCGCCAGCTCTGCGGCCTCAACGACGACGGCCATTTGCCGCCCGTTTATCCACACATTCTGGCGTTTCCCTTGCAAATGCAGCTGCTGACCGACAGCAGTTTTCCGTTTCCCTTGCTCGGCCTGGTGCATTTGGAAAACCGCATCCGTGGCGTGCGGCCTTTGGGCGGCATGGGGCCGTTCATTGCCAGCGTGCATGTGGACAATCTGCAGCCACACGAAAAAGGCGCCGTGTTCAGCCTGGTCACTCGCCTGGAAGACCAGCTCGGCCTGCTGTGGGAAGGCGACAGCCGCATCCTCTGCCGTGGGGTGAAACTGTCGGGGCAGCCGGCCGAACGCAGCGAAGAAATTACCTTGCCGCTGGAAGACATTGCCCACTGGCAAGCGCCCGCCGACATCGGCCGCCGCTACGCCGCCGTGGCGGGCGATTACAACC
The DNA here is from genome assembly GCF_979254655.1 of Pseudomonas sp. AC229. Taxonomy (NCBI): domain Bacteria; kingdom Pseudomonadati; phylum Pseudomonadota; class Gammaproteobacteria; order Pseudomonadales; family Pseudomonadaceae; genus Pseudomonas; species Pseudomonas sp. AC229. The sequence goes on along the minus strand of NZ_CEEDHK010000016.1, from coordinate 108,702 downwards.
CGATTCACCTGTCAGCCCTGAGCGCCAAGCTGTTCGGATTCCCCCGCGCCATTGCACATGGTTTATGGAACAAGGGACGCGCCCTGGCCGCGCTCGGCGAGCGTTTGCCGGCCTCCGGCTATGTGGTCGATGTGCGCTTTCAAAAACCAGTGCTGCTGCCCAGTGCCGTCACCCTACAAGCGAGCAACCCGGCCAGCAGCGGCCAGTTCAAGCTGGTGGGCAACCACGACATGCCGCACATGAGCGGTAGCTGGCGACTGATCTAGCCCCATGAAACAATGCGGCCCTTCTGCCCGGAGCGCCGCATGAACCTCGACGAACTCACCACCCGCCTGCACGCCATTCGTGACGCCAACGACTGGCGCGGTTTCCACAGCCCGAAAAACCTGGCCATGGCCGCCAGTGTGGAAATGGCCGAACTGGTGGAGATTTTTCAATGGCTAAGCGAGGACGAGTCGCGCCAGCTTCCGGCTGAAAAACTCGCCCATGCCGGCCAGGAAATTGGCGACGTCGTGCTGTATCTGTTGCTGATGTGCAGCGAACTCGGCCTCGACATGAATGAGGTGGTGCGCGCCAAACTTGCCGACAACGAGCGGCGGTTCGCCAAATGAGTGATCGCCACTTCGACGAATTGGCCACCCGCTTCGCCGAGAAAATTTATGGCGGCGCCAAAGGCGCCATTCGCCTGGCCGTGCTCCAGGCTGACCTGGCCGAAGCGCTGCCCGACCGCCCGCTGCGAGTTCTGGATATCGGCGCCGGGCTTGGCCATATGTCGTTGTGGCTGGCTGAACGGGGCCACCACGTCACCGTTACCGAGCCGGCAGAACCGATGCTGCAAGGCGCCCGCGAACGCTTCGCCGCAGCGGGAGTACAGGCCGAATTCATCCAGGCGCCATGGCAAGATTTGCTCGGCCAACTCACCGACCGCTACGACCTCGTGGTGTGCCACGCCGTGCTGGAATGGCTCGCCGAGCCCCATGCCATTCTGCCGGTGCTGCACCAGCTCACGGCGCCGGGCGGCTGGCTGTCGCTGGCCTTCTACAACAAAGACGCGCTGATCTACCGCAACTTGCTCAAAGGCCATTTCCGCAAATTGCGCAAAGAAGAATTCGCCGGCGAGAAACAAAGCTTCACGCCGCAGATGCCCCTGGACCCACGCGAACTGGCGACGCAACTCGCCACGGCTTGGCGAGTCGAAAGCCAGAGCGGCGTGCGGGTTTTTCACGACTACATGCCGAGCGACTTTCAGCACAAAGCGCAGTTGCTCGACCTGCTGGAAATGGAACTGGCTCACCGTCGCCACCCGAGTTTCATGGGCCTCGGCCGCTACCTGCATTGGATTTGCCGCCCGCTGTAACGCGGCGGCGCTGCCGTAAAAATGAGGTGCGCATGATGAACTGCCGTTTACTGCTGCTGACCTGCTGCCTGGGCCTGGCGGCTTGCCAAAGCCAAAACCCCTACACCGCCACGTCCAACCCCCTGCCCCCGGCGCCAGCAGCGGCGGCGCAAACCCTCGACCTGAGTGCTTATCCGGCGGCGCCTCGTGATTACGGGCGCTACCAAACGTGGGCATGGGAGAACGGGCGCTTGCCCGGCGGTACGGCTGGCGCCACGCCGGAGCAGATGGCCGATATTCTCAGCAACAGCCTCGACCAACGCGGGCTGCGTCCGGCTCGCCAAGGCGCCGTGGCCGATGTGCAAGTGCGCGCAGACGTAAGAGTCGAGCGGCGTCTGCGCCAGGAGCGCGACGACTACGGCTCGTATTACGGGCGCGGGCCCTACGGCAACAATTACGGCGGTGTGTACGGCAGCGTCCCGGTCATGCGCACTTACGAGGAAGAGGTGCAAGTGGTGCGCATCGAGCTAATTGATGCGCGCAACCACCAAAGCATCTGGAATGGCAGTGCCGAAACCGCCCACCGTGGCAGCCAGAGCGAGCGCGTAGACGCGTTGCGCTCAGCCGTTAACAAAGCCCTCAGCGCTTATCCGCCGCGCTGAGCCATCACTACACTTCAGCGCATACCCCGCGCATGAAGGGAGATTTGCCATGAAACGACTGCTGGTCATTCCCCTGCTTCTGCTGTTGGCCGCTTGCCAGAACGCCCAGCTCAATCAGGATTTCGACAAGAACCGCGACTTCGCCGCGTACCGCACCTTCACCTGGAAAGAGCCGGCCTTGCAGTACAGCCCGGATGATCCACGGATTAAAAGCGACCTCACTGAACAGCGCATTCGTGCGGCAGTCAGCGAGCAACTCGATCAGCGCGGCGTGCGCCTAGCCCCGGCCGGCGGCAAAGGCGACGTGACGGTACAAGCGTGGTTGATCGTCGAGAACCGCACCGATCAGGTGAGCACCACCTACGGTGGCGCGTGGGGCGGTTATTGGAATGGTTACTGGGGCGGCCCGGGATATACCGAAACCCGCAACGTGGACTACAAAGTTGGCACCGTGCAGGTCGATTTGTTCGATGCCAAAGATGGCAAATTGGTATGGCGCGGCAGCGCCGAGCAGATCGTGCACAACAACCAAACCACACCGGTTGAGCGCGAGGCGGCGATTCGGGACACCGTGGCGAAAATCCTAAGCCAGTATCCGCCGCACTGACTTCAGTGGCAGCGGCTTCAGCCGCGATGCTCTTGATCGATCTTAAAAGCATCGCGGCTAATCGGAATGCCGCCCAGCCGCTCCTACAGGGTCTTGCGCTGGCCGTTACTGTTCGCCAGTACGCTCACGCTCCATCGCTTCACCACTGGCCCGACGCTGATCTTCCAGCGTGCCGCCCGTGTTGGTTCCGCTGCCCGTGCCGGTGCCAATGCTGCCCGAGCCCTGGTTATTCATCTGGCCGCCATTCATGTTGCCGCCGTTGTTATTGGTGCCATTGGTATTGGTGTCGGCGCCGTTGTTGATGGTGCCGCTGCTGTTGGTGTTGTTGTTGTAGCCGTTGCTGTTGAAGCCATTGGTGTTCGAGCCGTTAGTGGTGGCGCCGCCGCTGTTCACGCCGTTGCCTGTGTTACCGGCGCCAGTTCCGCCTTGGCTCGCAGCCCCACCAGGGTTCGCGCCTTGGACCGCACGACCGGGCGCGCCACCATCCAAGGCAAAGCTTGAGGCGCTCGCGCTCAAGGCCAGTACAAATGCCGCGCCCAGCAGGGCCGGCTTGCGATTGAATCGGTTCATCTGTCACTCCCTGAGCCGCAGGCTCGTTGTCTGATGTACAGACGTTGGGCCGCTGCGCCCCTCAGGAGTGCAAGGTGTTTGACGAATGGTCGCCAAAACGCCGCTTCTTCGATGGCCAAATGATAGCGTTTTGATATTTTTTTCAACGCCGAACCACTATGCTTTGTGCGTGCAGATTCCTGTGATCACAAAAAATGACCGACGCCGAATTACCGCGTTCACCCCAGGCCTTCGCCCTTTGGCGTGAAGTTCAAGACACCCGCGTGCGCACGCGCCTTGGCGGCATCTATTACTTGCTGGCCTGGCTCCTGACGTGGCTGTTCAGCGCAGCGCCAGGTTCTCTGCCGTTCACCGGTATCGCTGGCAGCCTGCTTTTCGCCGGGCTGATGACCGCACGCTTACTGCATACGCCGCCGCACGCTCAGAGTCAGGAACAGCTGCAACGCTGGCTCGACCGCCACTGGGGTTTGGTGCTGCTGACCGCGTTGTGCTGGGGCCAAGCCCATGCCTGGGCGCTATACAGCGACGCTTTCGCCGATTCGGCCATGATCGCCACCCTCAGCACCGTGGCCTTCAGCACGGCGATGACCTTCAATTTCGCCATGCGCAAGAAGCGCGCGTTCATCGCCATTCTGCTGCTGTATGTACCCGGCCTTGCCGTGATGGCGCTGGACTGGCGCGACGGCCACACCCAGCTTGTTACCCTCGTGTTCTACCTCAGCTACTTGCTGCTGGCCCTGAACCGCAGCCACCGCGAATACCTCGGCACCTTGAGCCTGGAACTGCGCCTGTTGCAGCAACAGGCCACGCTCGACCAACTGAGCCGCACCGATACGCTGACGCAGCTGGGCAACCGCTACCAATTCAACAGCTTGTTCCAGAACATGGTCGCCACCGCCAAGCGCACCGGTGAGCCGCTGGCGCTGGTGCTGCTGGATATCGACTTTTTCAAGAAAGTGAATGACCAGCGCGGCCATTCCGGCGGCGATGCCTGCCTCAGTGAATTCGCCCAGCGTATGCGCCAGGTGTTTCGCCGTGACAGCGACGCGCTGTTGCGTTTGGGCGGAGAAGAGTTCGGCGTGCTGATGCCCAACACCTCGCTGGAACAGGCGCAAGCATTGGCCGAGCAGTTTCGCCAAGACCTGGCCAGCAACGGCATTGACCTACAGGGCGAACGTTTGCCGCTGACCACCAGCGTTGGCGTCGGCCGCTTCGATGCGAAGCGCGACCACGACGCCGAGCATTTCTTCCAGCGCGTCGACCGCGCGCTCTACCAAGCCAAAGCCAATGGCCGCGACCGCCTGGAAGTGGCGGCTACGGCTTAAGGCCGCTCGATCCCATGCTTGTGCAACTTGCGGTACAGGGTGTTACGGCTGATGCCCAATTGCTCAGCCGTGCGGCTCATGTGCCAGTGCTGCTGATTGAGCGTCGCCAGCAAGGTGCTGCGCTCGGCGGCGTTCAGCGGCGCCTCGGTTTGCAGAGTCGCCGGTCGTTGCCGCTGACGCAGCTCAGCCGGTAACTCACTGAAGCTGATGCGCTCGCCCTCACACAAGGCCACCAGCGTGCGCAGCACATTGCGCAGCTGCCGAACGTTGCCGGGCCAGGCGTAATCGAGCAGCGCCTGGCGCGCGTCGGCGTCCAAACGCAGCGCAGCGCCTTGGCTTTCTTCGGCGAGTAAATGCGACAGCAGTTGCTCGCGGTCGCTACGCTCGCGCAACGGCGGCAACGTCAGCACCAGGCCGTTGAGGCGGTAATACAAGTCTTCGCGAAAACTGCCAGCGGCCACGTGCTCGCCCAGTTCGCGGTGCGTGGCGCTGATCACGCGTACATTCACCGCCTGCGCCGTGCCGCCGATAGGCACCACTTCACGCTCTTCCAGCACGCGCAACAGGCGGGTTTGCATGGCCAACGGCATGTCGCCGATTTCATCCAGAAACAGCGTGCCGCCGTCGGCCTGTTGCAGCTTGCCGCTCATGCCTTCCTTGCGCGCTCCGGTAAAGCTGCCACCGCGATAACCAAACAGCTCGCTTTCAATCAGGCTTTCAGGAATGGCCGCGCAATTGAGCGCGACAAAGGCCTTGCCGGCGCGCGAACTGGCCTGGTGAATGGCTTTGGCGAATGCTTCTTTGCCGGTGCCGGTTTCGCCGTTGATAAGCAGCGGCACGTCGCGTTCGTACACGCGCAAGGCGCGACGAAACTCGCGCTGCAAGGCAACATCGGCCACGCACAAGCTGGCAGGAATGTCGGCCGGCAATTGCTTGCTGGACAAGCGGCTAATCGACGGGCTGAGGGCGCTCGGCTGGCTGCGCGCCACGCCACGCAATTGGGCGAACAAGGCGCGGCCATTGTGGGTGCGCAGCGGCCAACTGCTGGCAAGGTTGGCGCGGCCTAGCAACTCGTCCAGACGGCAATCAAAAAAGCTTTCCAGCGGTTTGCCGATCAGGTTGCCGCGCGTGTCGCCGAGCAGGTTCATGGCGCTCTGGTTCACCGCGCTGATGCGCCCGTCACCGTCGAACGCCAGCAGGCCTTCGCTGAACAACCCCACGTATTCAGCCTGCACATGAAAGCGCAGCAAGTACTGACCCTCAAAGCGCCGCAGGAAATAGCAGCTCTCGATCATCTTGGCCGACAGGTTGACCAACGCCATGGTGTGAAACTGGCTCTGGCGCGAAACGTCTGCGCGCGCCGACGACACGTCCAGCACGGCGAGCAAATCGCCCTGGCAGTCGAACACCGGACTGGCCGAGCAGGTAAGCCCGGTGTGCTGCCCGCGAAAGTGTTCGTCCTGGTGAATAGTCAGCGCCTGGCGTTCGATCAGGCAAGTGCCGATGCCGTTGGTGCCCTCGCAGGCTTCGCTCCAGTCGGCGCCCAGCCACAGGCCGGCGCGCTCGAAACTTTTGCGCTCAGAGTTGCCGGTCACGCTGTTAAGAATGACGCCGCGCGCATCGGTGAGCAGCACGGCATGGCCGGCGCCTGCCAGTTGCTGATAGAGGCTGGTCATCTCGCCGCTGGCAATCTCCAGCACCTGCTGCAAGCGCTCGCGACGTTCCAACACCCGCGCATGTTCCAGCACGGTGGGCGCCATGGTTTGGCCGGGATCCAGATGATGGTCCTGCAGACAGCGCAGCCACGAGCGGGCGATGGAGGGGTCGGCGGCAGGCCCGTCGAATTGGGTCTTGCCTTGGGCCAGCGTCATCACCTGTTGGGTGTGACGGTTGAATTGACTCTGCATTGTTATTGTTCTCCGCAGTGTGCGCTTGGCTGGTTATCGAGCGGTTTGCCGTTTCGAGCGCCAAGGCCGCGCTGAGCATAGCCTGCCCGCCGCGCGGCGGCTGTACCAAGAATGGGACAAACTGTCACCGCTGCTGTTGCATATCCGCCCGCTCATTAACCAATCGCGCCAAAGCCCCGGCGCAGAGCGGCCGCCAATCCGCCGACAGCAGCCATTCGGGCGTTTTCAATGAGGCCTGGCTCAGGGCTTGCTCTACGCTTAACCCAGCGCAATCGAACGCGCTTCCTAAAAGCATAAAAAGCCAGGAGAACTTCACCATGCAATACGCACATCCGGGCACCAGCGGCGCCATCGTTTCCTTCAAGAGCCGCTACGGCAACTACATCAACGGTGAGTTCGTGGCCCCGGTAAAAGGCCAGTACTTCACCAACACCTCGCCGGTTAACGGCAAGCCTATCGCCGAATTCCCCCGTTCCACTGCCGAAGACATCGACAAAGCCCTCGACGCCGCACACGCCGCCGCAGACGCCTGGGGCAAAACCTCGGCGCAAGACCGCGCGCTGGTGCTGCTGAAAATCGCCGACCGCATCGAAGCCAACCTTGAAGTGCTGGCCGTCACCGAAACCTGGGACAACGGCAAAGCGGTACGCGAAACCCTGAACGCTGACATTCCATTGGCTGCCGACCATTTCCGCTACTTCGCCGGCTGCCTACGCGCGCAGGAAGGCTCGGCGGCGGAAATCACCGAACACACCGTGGCGTACCACATTCACGAACCGCTGGGCGTGGTCGGGCAGATCATTCCGTGGAACTTCCCCCTGCTGATGGCCGCTTGGAAACTCGCCCCGGCGCTGGCGGCCGGCAACTGCGTGGTGCTCAAGCCCGCCGAGCAAACCCCGCTGGGCATTTGCGTACTACTGGAATTGGTCGGAGACCTGCTGCCACCCGGCGTGCTCAACGTGGTGCAAGGCTTCGGCAAGGAAGCGGGCGAGGCGCTGGCCACCAGCAAACGCATCGCCAAAATTGCGTTCACCGGCTCCACGCCCGTGGGCTCGCACATCATGAAATGCGCGGCGGAAAACATTATTCCGAGCACCGTGGAGTTGGGCGGCAAGAGCCCGAACATCTTCTTCGAAGACATCATGCAGGCCGAGCCGAGCTTTATCGAAAAGGCCGCCGAAGGCCTGGTGCTGGCGTTCTTCAACCAGGGCGAAGTGTGCACCTGCCCGTCGCGCGCGTTGGTGCAGGAGTCGATCTATCCGGCGTTCATGCAGGAAGTGATGAAGAAGATCAGCCAGATCAAACGTGGCGACCCGCTCGACACCGACACCATGGTCGGCGCCCAGGCCTCCGAGCAGCAATTCGACAAAATTCTCTCGTACCTGGAAATCGCCAAAAGCGAAGGGGCAGAGCTGCTGACCGGCGGCAAGGTTGAGCAATTGTCGGGCGACCTGTCGTCGGGCTATTACATCCAGCCGACCCTGCTCAAGGGCAACAACAAAATGCGCGTGTTCCAGGAAGAAATCTTTGGCCCGGTGGTGAGCATTACCACCTTCAAAGATGAAGCCGAAGCGCTGGCGATTGCCAACGACACCGAGTTCGGCCTGGGCGCCGGCCTGTGGACGCGTGACATCAACCGCGCCTATCGCGTGGGCCGGGCCATCAAGGCTGGGCGGGTGTGGACCAACTGCTACCACCTGTACCCGGCGCACGCGGCGTTTGGTGGCTACAAGAAATCCGGCGTGGGGCGCGAGACGCACAAGATGATGTTGGACCACTACCAGCAGACCAAGAATTTGCTGGTGAGCTACGACATTAATCCGTTGGGGTTTTTCTAAAGCGTAAAACCCTCTCCCGCAAGCGGGCAGAGGGGGCTTGATAGGCGCTCCAAGCGAGCTCGCGGTTTAACTCCCCTCTCCCGCTCGCGGGAGAGGGGCTGGGGGAGAGGGCTGCTTTACCCTGCACCATTTGCGCGCCCCACCCCCCCCCCGCCTAAACCACCGACCCACCAGTCACTTCAACGCAAAAACCAAAAACGACCCACACCCTTTCCAATCGCGACCTTTTCCCACCGCGCCGCAACATTTTGTTGCGCCTGGCATGGCCGTTGCGTGATGGCACCTGTCTTTCTGAACGGTTCACCACTCAGGGCGGGTCCATACATGACTACAACAACACAACTAAAACCCACGCTTGGCACCCTGCATTTATGGGGCATTGCCGTAGGCTTGGTGATTTCCGGCGAGTACTTTGGCTGGAGCTATGGCTGGGGCACCGCTGGCACGTTGGGCTTTCTCGTCACCGCGTTAATGGTGGCGGCGATGTACACCTGTTTCATCTTCAGTTTCACCGAACTGACCACCGCCATTCCCCACGCCGGCGGCCCGTTCGCGTACAGCCGTCGCGCCTTCGGCGAGAAGGCCGGGTTGATTGCCGGCTTGGCCACGCTGATCGAGTTCGTGTTCGCGCCACCGGCAATTGCCATGGCCATCGGCGCTTACCTGAATGTGCAATTCCCGGCGCTGGACCCCAAGCACGCCGCCGTCGGCGCGTACTTCGTGTTTATGACCTTGAACATTCTCGGCGTGCGCATCGCGGCCACCTTCGAGTTGGTGGTCACCGTGCTCGCCGTGGCCGAACTGCTGGTGTTTATGGGCGTGGTAGCGCCGGGCTTCAGCTTCAGTAACTTCGTGCTCAACGGCTGGTCCGGCCAGAACGAATTCAGCGCCGCGTCGATCTCCGGCATCTTCGCTGCCATTCCGTTTGCCATCTGGTTCTTCCTTGCCATCGAAGGCGCGGCCATGGCGGCCGAGGAAGCGAAAGACCCGAAACGCACCATTCCCAAAGCCTATATCAGCGGCATCCTGACCCTGGTGTTCCTCGCCGTTGGCGTGATGATCATGGCCGGTGGCGTGGGCGACTGGACCAAGCTGTCCGGCATCAACGACCCGCTGCCACAAGCGATGAAAGCCGTGGTCGGGGAAAACTCCGGCTGGATGCACATGCTGGTGTGGATCGGTCTGTTCGGTCTGGTGGCGAGCTTCCACGGCATCATTCTCGGTTACTCCCGTCAGTTCTTCGCCCTGGCCCGCGCTGGCTACTTGCCTAAAGGCCTGGCGAAACTGTCGCGCTTCCAGACGCCACACCGCGCCATCATCGTCGGCGGCCTGGTGGGCATCGCGGCGATCTACAGCGACGGCCTGATCAACTTGCAGGGCATGAGCCTGACTGCGGCGATGATCACCATGTCGGTGTTCGGCGCCATCGTCATGTACATCATCAGCATGCTCAGCCTGTTCAAGCTGCGTAAATCCGAGCCGAACCTAGAGCGCACCTTCCGCGCGCCGGGCTACCCGATCGTGCCAGGCATTGCCTTGGCGCTGGCGCTGGTTTGCCTGGTAGCGATGGCGTACTTCAACGCCACCATCGGCTTGATCTTCCTGGGCTTCATGGCGGTGGGCTTCGTCTACTTCCAACTCACCGCGACCCAGCGCGCCAACGCACCAGCCGACGCCATGCTCAACGGCGTCTGATCGCCCGGTGTTAATCAACGTTCGACCTGGGCCCGCATTGCGGGCCCAGTCTTTGCAGCGCTCTTTGCAGCAGGAAAGTGAATCAAGACTCCATCTGCGATGCTCTGACCGACTAAGGTTTCAGAACAAAGAACATGGCAAATGGGCTTTTGCAGCCACAAGAAGGAGTGCCTAATGGCCCGTTTTTCCCACGCGGTGGGCAACGAAACCTACCGGTTCGACAGCCTCAAGGAAGTGATGGCCAAGGCCAGCCCGGCGCGCTCGGGTGATTACCTGGCTGAGGTCGCCGCCAGCAACGACGGCGAGCGCGTTGCCGCGCAAATGGCGTTGGCTGATATCCCGCTCAAGCACTTTCTCGATGAAGCGCTGATTCCGTATGAACAAGATGAAGTCACCCGCCTGATCATCGACACCCACGACGCCCTCGCCCTCGCCCCGGTCAGTCACCTGACCGTGGGTGGCTTTCGCGACTGGTTGCTCAGTGACCACGCCAACGAGAACAGCCTGCGCGCGCTGGCGCCGGGGCTGACGCCGGAGATGGCAGCGGCGGTGTCGAAAATAATGCGGGTGCAGGATCTAGTGCTGGTGGCGCAGAAGATTCGCGTGGTCACCCAATTTCGCGGCACGCTGGGTTTGCAGGGGCGGCTGTCCACGCGACTGCAACCCAACCATCCCACCGACGAACCCGCCGGTATTGCCGCAAGCATTCTCGACGGCCTGCTGTACGGCAATGGCGACGCCATGATCGGCATCAACCCGGCCACCGACAGCATCGCTTCGATCTGCGCCATGCTGGAAATGCTCGACGCCATCATTCAGCGCTACGAAATCCCCACCCAGGCCTGCGTGCTGACCCACGTCACTACATCGATTGCTGCCATCGAACGCGGTGTGCCGCTGGACCTGGTGTTTCAGTCCATCGCCGGCACCGAGGCGGCCAATGCCAGTTTCGGCATCAGCCTGAACGTGTTGCAAGAAGGCTACGAGGCGGGCCTGAGCCTCAAGCGCGGCACGCTGGGCAACAACCTGATGTATTTCGAAACCGGCCAGGGCAGCGCCTTGTCGGCCAACGCGCACCACGGCGTTGACCAACAAACCTGCGAAACCCGCGCCTATGCGGTGGCGCGGCATTTCAAGCCGTTTCTGGTCAACACCGTGGTCGGCTTTATCGGTCCGGAATACCTGTACAACGGCAAGCAGATCATTCGCGCCGGGCTGGAAGATCACTTCTGCGGCAAGTTGCTGGGCGTGCCGATGGGTTGCGACATTTGCTACACCAACCATGCCGAGGCCGATCAGGACGACATGGACACGCTGCTGACCTTGCTGGGCGTGGCGGGCATCAACTTCATCATGGGCATTCCGGGCTCGGACGACATCATGCTCAATTACCAGACCACCTCGTTTCACGACGCGCTGTATGCCCGGCAAACCCTGGGCCTGCGCCCGGCGCCGGAGTTCGAAGCCTGGCTGCAACGCATGGGCATCTTCACCCAGGCCGATGGCCGCGTGCGCTTTGGCGAGCAGCTGCCGCCCGCGTTTCGCCAGGCGTTGGCGCAGTTGAATTAATTTCCGCCCCACCTGTGGGAGAGGCTTCAGCCTCGATGTTTGTGCTTTAAGAGCATCGAGGCAGAAGCCTCTCCTACAGGTCGAGTAAGGACGAATGATGGAAAACGAAATCACCGGCAGCATCGACAACCCCTGGCAGGAGCTACGCCGCCTTACGCCTGCGCGCATCGCCCTGGGCCGCGCCGGCACCAGTTTGCCAACCACCGCGCAACTCGATTTCCAATTCGCCCACGCCCAGGCGCGCGATGCCGTGCACCTGCCGTTCGACCACGCTGCCCTCAGCGCGCAACTGGCCGAGCGCGGGCGCGACAGCTTACTGCTGCACAGCGCCGCTGCTGACCGCCACAGTTACCTGCAACGGCCGGACTTGGGCCGCAAGCTCAACGAGGAATCGGCGCAAGCCTTGCGCGACTATGCCCAGGCCAACCCCGGCGGCGTGGACCTGGCCATTGTCATCGCCGATGGCCTGTCGGCCTTAGCGGTGCATCGCCACAGCCTGCCGTTTTTGCAGCGTTTTGAAGAACAGGCGGCGGCCGATAACTGGAGCCTCTCGCCGGTGGTGCTGGTGGAACAGGGGCGCGTGGCGGTGGCCGATGAAGTGGGGCAGCTGTTGGGCGCCAAGATGGTGGTGATCCTGATCGGCGAACGCCCGGGCTTGAGCTCGCCCGACAGCCTGGGCCTGTATTTCACCTATGCGCCCAAGGTCGGCTTAACCGACGCGTACCGCAATTGCATTTCCAATGTGCGCCTCGAAGGCCTGAGTTATGGCATGGCGGCTCATCGCCTGCTGTACTTGATGCGCGAGGCGTGTCGGCGGCAATTGTCTGGCGTGCACCTTAAGGACGAAGCCGAAGTGCATAGCCTGGACTCGGAAAGCCCTCAGGACATGCGCCACAACTTCTTACTCGACGCACCGAAGTCATAACCGCCACTGTCAGATTCAAACGCTTGCTTGGATTGCGCTTTCTAGCCACCACAGGCAGCATCTCGGCAACCCTGGCCGTGCCCCGCGCCGCCAGCGCAGCCCTTATTCATTGCAGTCGAGGCCACCATGCGCATTGTCCAAGCCACTCTGGAACACCTGGATCTGTTGACACCGTTGTTCGTCAAATACCGCGAGTTCTATGGTGAGCTGCCGTTCCCGGACTCCTCGCGCAAATTTCTGGAAGTGCGCCTGCGCCGTAAAGAGTCCGTCATTTACCTGGCCCTGGCGGACGACGAAGACAAGCTGATGGGCTTCTGCCAGCTGTACCCGAGCTATTCCTCGCTGTCGCTCAAACGTGTGTGGATTCTCAACGACATCTATGTGGCCGAAGACGCGCGCCGGCAGTTGGTGGCGGATCGCCTGCTGCAAACCGCGAAAAAAATGGCCAAGGAAACCAACGCCGTGCGCATGCGGGTTTCCACCAGCAGCAACAACGAGGTGGCGCAGAAGGTGTACGAGTCCATCGGTTTTCGCGAAGACAGCCAATTCAAAAACTACGTGCTGCCCATCAACAGCGACTGACTTAAACCGTTCACACGGCCGCGCTAGGCTCGAGCGCGGCGTCAAGCGTGGGCGCTTCAGCGCGGGGCGCACCATCGCAGGGCAGTGAATCAGGCGGGTTGTCCATCGGTCGTTTCGTCGGACATCTGTTGCAACAAACTGCAGCGCGACCCCCAGACCTTGCTCTTATAATGCCGACCGACCTACCGGCTATCGAACGCCAGTGCTCTTTCCCCTCAGCGCAATAGGCGTCATATGGAATTCAACCCGATTGATCTGATTCTGCACCTGGACAATTACCTGGCCGTGCTGGTGGCCAACTATGGCGTGTGGATTTACGCCATCTTGTTCCTGGTTATTTTTTGCGAAACCGGCCTGGTGGTGATGCCGTTTTTGCCGGGCGACTCGCTGCTGTTTATCGCCGGCGCCATGTGCGCGACGGGCAGCATGGACCCGGTGCTACTCGCCGGCCTGCTGATGTTTGCCGCCGTGCTCGGCGACAGCACCAACTATGTGATTGGGCGAAACGTGGGGGAACGGCTGTTCAGCAACCCCAAATCGAAAATCTTCCGCCGCGACTACCTGCAACGCACCCACGACTTCTACGACCGCCACGGCGGCAAAACCGTAACGCTGGCGCGCTTCCTGCCCATCGTGCGCACCTTCGCGCCGTTCGTTGCGGGCATCGGCCGTATGCCGTATCTGCGCTTTCTCGGCTTCAGCGCCTTAGGCACTGTGGCGTGGGTCGGCGGTTTGGTGACGCTGGGTTATTTCTTCGGCAACGCGCCGTTTGTCAAAGACAACCTGTCACTGATGATTCTGGTGGTGATCGGCCTGAGCTTGCTGCCCATGGTTATCGGCTGGCTGCACCATCGCCTGCGCCCGGAAACTGCGCCCGACTCGGCCAACTGATCGGCTCGCGCCATGTGGTTTCTTCGCGGCTGGCGTCAGCGCCGCATTTTGCAAAAGCACCCGATCTCGCCCGAAAACTGGGCGCGGGTGCTGCGGCGGTTGCCGATTCTCGACGGCCTGAGTGACGAAGACATTCAGCGCCTGAAACGTCGCTGCGTATTGTTCATTCACGCCAAACGCCTGACCGCCCTGCCCGGCGTCGAGCTGCATGGTGACGATCGCCTGCACCTGGCCGCCCTCGCCCAGCTGCCTTTGCTGCATCTGCCCGAACTCGATTGGTATCAGGGCTTCCATGAAATCGTGCTGTACCCCGGCGACTTCGTCAGCCCGCAACGCCATCGCGATCCCAACGGCATCGAGCACGAGTGGGACGGCGAGCACAGCGGTGAAGCCTGGCTGCAAGGTCCGGTGATTCTGGCCTGGCCGGGCGTGCTCAGCAGCGGCAACTGGGACGGCTACAACCTGGTGATTCACGAGTTGGCGCACAAGCTCGACATGCTTAATGGCGACGCCAATGGCCTGCCGCCGCTGCACCGTTCGATGCGCCTGGAAGAATGGTCGAGCGCCATGCAAAGCGCGTACGACGACCTGAACCGCCAACTGGATGACAACCCCGACGCCGAAACCGCCATCGACCCCTACGCGGCCGAAAACCCGGCGGAGTTCTTTGCCGTCACCAGCGAATACTTCTTCAGCGCCCCGGATCTGCTCATGCAGGCCTACCCAAACGTGTACATGCAACTGCAAGCGTTTTACCGACAAGACCCGCTTCAACGACTGTGCCGCCTCGAACAGCACGCCGTTTCAGGGCAGAACGAGACCAACGGCTGAGTCGCCAAGCATGGTAACGGCGGGCGAATATGCCTATAATCGCGCCCACTTTTTGGCCGGTAACCGGCCAAGTTTGATTGGCCAACCTAGGGAAGCGAACCCATGAGCTACAGCAAGATCCCGGCCGGCAAAGACCTGCCGAACGACATCTACGTCGCCATCGAGATTCCGGCCAACCACGCGCCGATCAAATACGAAATCGACAAAGACAGCGACTGCCTGTTCGTCGACCGTTTCATGGCCACCCCGATGTTCTACCCAGCCAACTACGGCTACATCCCCAACACCCTGGCGGATGACGGCGACCCCCTCGACGTATTGGTAGTCACTCCATACCCAGTTTCCCCAGGCGCAGTGATTCGCGCGCGCCCAGTCGGCGTTCTGCACATGACCGACGAAGCCGGCGGCGACGCCAAACTGATCGCTGTACCGCACGACAAGCTGTCGCAGCTGTACGTCGACATCAAGGAATACACCGACCTTCCTCCGCTGCTGCTTGAGCAAATCAAGCACTTCTTCGAGAACTACAAAGATCTCGAGAAAGGCAAATGGGTCAAGGTTGAAGGCTGGGGCAACGCGGAAGCGGCCCGTGCCGAGATTTTGAAGGCGGTTGCGGCTTACCAAAAATAAGCCAAAGCTTCCACCAAAAAGCCGGCCACAAGCCGGCTTTTTTATGCGTTTTTGAAGCGATCGGCTGCGCGTCGGTCTGGCTGCGTTAAAAAAGGCTTTTGAATGCTCATGGGCACCAGCCCACTGCGCTTCAAAAGCCTTTTTTGCTCGGCCTGACTAGGATTGCCACACCTAGCTCGCTCGATCTGGAGATGTGTTGCGGCGGCAATTTTTTAGAAGCTAAATTGCCGTTTTCTCCGTGGGAGCGGCTTCAGCCGCGATGCTCCTCTAAGCAAACGCCCCCACTCGTTCCGCATTTTCCTGCGTCGCCGCAAACATACTCACCGCTTCCACCGCCCCACTGGCGCCATCGCGAATTTGCACGATCACGGCGCCTGCCTGGTCGGCGAGGGTGACGCCGTGGTTTGCCACTTCCTGAGTGAGGTTCATGCTGGTCACGGCCTCGCGGGTTTCTTTGAGAATCTGCCCGATCAGTTCGGCGATCTCTGCAGTAGAGCCGCTGGTGCGCCCGGCCAGTTGCCGCACCTCATCGGCCACCACGGCAAAGCCTCGGCCCTGATCGCCCGCCCGTGCCGCTTCAATAGCGGCGTTGAGCGCGAGCAGGTTGGTTTGGTCGGCGATGCCGCGGATGGTGTTAACGATGGCGGTGATCTGCTCGGACCGCGCGCCCAGTTGCGTGATGAGCTTGGCCGAAGCGCCGATGTTTTCGGCGATCTGACGCATTTCCCGAGCGGTTTCCTGAATCACTTGCGTGCCGTGTTCGGCGGTTTTCTCGGTTTCAGCGGAGATGTGATAAGCACGCGAGGCACTGCGGGCGTCGTTCTGTTGTTTTTCGACACGCTCGGTAATGTCGCTGGCGAACTTGACGATTTTGCACAGCTTGCCCTCGGCGTCGTACACCGGGTTGTAGGTCGCTTCCAACCACACAACCCGGCCATGTTTGGCCAATCGTTTGAACTGCCCACCGCGAATTTCGCCGCGATTCAGCCCGCGCCACAGGTCGGCATATTCCGCGCTGTTGACCAGCACCGCTTCGCAAAACATTTTGTGCGGCTTGCCGACAATCTCGCCGAGGCCATAGCCCATGGTGTGCACGAAGTTTTCGTTGGCCGTGAGAATGTTGCCCTGCAGATCGAACTCCACAATCGCCATGGCCCGGTCAATCGCCACCAGCTTGGCGCGGGCATCGCGCTCGCGAATGAGTTTCTCGGTGACGTCCATGGCGTACTTCACCACCTTCAGCACGCGACCATTGGCATCCAGCACGGGGTTGTAGCTGGCTTCCAGCCACACGTCCTGGCCTTTGCTATCCAGGCGCTGAAAGGTGCCGGAAACAAATTCACCTGCCCGCAGCGCCGTCCAGAAATCACTGTATTGCTTGCTGCCGACATGGGCAGGCGTGCAGAACTCGCGATGCGCTTTGCCCGCCACTTGGTCGGCGCGGTAACCCATCACGTTCAAAAAATTCTGATTGGCGCGGATAACCCGGCCTTCCAAATCAAATTCTACAACCGCCATCGAGCGCTCCAGCGCAGCCATCAATCCTTTGAATCCCTCCACTTCAGCCGTCCTGGCTGTCAGCTCAAGCTTCAAATTCTTGGAAAACATTGCATGACCTCATTCATGGAGTCGGGCGGCGGTGTAGGGAAATGGGTGGCCGACTGACATCAGCGCGACATTATCAAAATACTTGTACAAACCGAATGCCCTCGTACAAGTATTTTGATTGGGGTAGACGAGCGGCACACGACGCTCGGCAGACACGCAGCTGGCGCAGCGAAGGGAGGGAAATACACCTGTGCGAAAAGATTACGCACGAAAAGTGGACAGATCGACCCGTGAACGTTGGCGGCTTAGGGTTCAGCCACACCGTTTCGTTGGAGGTTTGATCATGTGGTTTATCAACGCAGCTCTGAATAACGCGCACATTCTGCTCGCCGTTGCCGCCTTCTTTTGGCTGACGGCGCATTTGGCCTACGGCCCGGCTGAGTAAGTGGGCGCGTTAGTAGAGCCAAGGCTGCAAAGCATCGATATTGGCCACGACAATCTGCTGGGCGCTGGCTTTGCTTTGCACCTTGGTCGCGTCGAGTTGGTAGCGCTGCAGCACGTACTGCACCAGCGCGCCACGGCTGGCGACCCGAAGCTGGCCCTCGTGCATGCCGTAGTCGATTTCGATGATCGCTTTCTGCTCGGCGCTCAGGCGTGAGTCCGGCTCGATAATCACGTCGACCTGCGCCGCCCAGCCGGCGTCGGACTCAATGCCGTGTTCGGACTCATCCAGCACATCAGGCACGCCGCGCAGGCGGCTCAATACAAAATCGCGGTAGTCGCGGTTCTTCTCGCAATAGGCGCGCACGTGCCAGCGCATTCCGGTGTAGACCAAGGTGTGCGGCGCGATCAGGCGCGTCTCGGCGAGCGGATTGGCCAGCGACACGTATTCACACTCCAAACGCAGCCCCTCGCGGCAGGCGCGCAACAGCGGGCGCAGCACCTGTGGGCGCACAGAACGATCTGGCACCATCAGCACTTCGGTATGCGCATAGGCCAATGCCAAGCCCTCGATGTGAGGCGCGCGTTCGTGGTTTTGGTTGAGCAGGTGCAAGTACGCGCTGGCACTGTCATCAATAAACAGTGGCTTGAACGTTGCGCTGGGCACATAGCCCTTCAGGTGCTTGTCGTAGTCGAGGTTATTCGGCGCGTATTCGCTGAGGTAACTGTTGATATCTTTCGAGGCCTGCTGCCGGCTGATGCCAAAGCTTTGCATCAGATGCCCTGTGGTCAGCCGCCCCTCCCACCACGCCACGGTTTCGATCAGGCGATAACGCAGGGCCAGGTCCCAACGGACCTGCTCGATCGATTGCTTGCGTTTCATAGCGGCCTCACAGCGTTGAGCGACGCTGGGTAATTAACATGGATATGTCTTAAATGACTACACATGTGCGCTTGAGTGAAGAAAAGCGAAGCCAAACCTTGGAATTCACCACCTATTTCCCACAGCCTCTTACGAAATACCGCCTCGTTTTGCATCCTCGCGCCAGCCACTTGCGCCGATGCGACACCATTTCGGCAGGCAGCCAAATAGCCACTTGGGCGGTCTTGGCTGCTCTTCCGACGCTATGCTAGGTTGCAGCCTCGCCAGGAAAGTCGCCGCATTCAGCGCACCCTAAGAACAAGAGGACACCCCATGGCCGAGGCAACGCCCGCGCTCGAAATCCGTAACCTGCACAAACGCTACGGCGACCTCGAGGTGCTCAAGGGCATCTCGCTTACCGCCCGTGACGGCGACGTGATCTCGATCCTCGGCTCTTCCGGTTCTGGCAAATCCACTTTTCTGCGCTGCATCAACCTGCTGGAAAACCCACACAAGGGCGAAATTCTAGTGGCCGGCGAAGCGCTCAAGCTCAAAGCAGGCAAGCACGGCGAACTGGTCGCGGCGGACAACAAGCAGATCAACCGCCTGCGCAGCGAAATTGGCTTTGTGTTCCAGAACTTCAACCTGTGGCCGCACATGACGGTGCTCGACAACATCATCGAGGCGCCACGTCGCGTACTGGGCTTGAGCAAAGCCGAAGCCACCGAAAGGGCCGAAGCGTTGCTGGCCAAAGTGGGCATCGGCGACAAACGCCACGTGTACCCCGCGCAGCTGTCGGGCGGCCAACAGCAGCGCGCCGCCATCGCCCGCACATTGGCGATGCAACCCAAAGTGATTCTGTTCGACGAGCCCACCTCGGCACTCGACCCGGAAATGGTCCAGGAAGTGCTTAACGTTATTCGCGCGCTCGCCGAAGAAGGTCGGACCATGCTGCTGGTCACCCACGAAATGAATTTCGCCCGCCAGGTGTCCAGTGAAGTGGTGTTTCTGCACCAGGGCCTGGTGGAAGAACAAGGATCGCCCGAGCAGGTGTTCAGCAACCCGAACTCGGCGCGCTGCAAGCAATTCATGTCCAGCAATCGCTAACACGGAGCAACAACCCATGCAGAACTACAAAAAGATACTGCTGGCCGCGGCCGCTACCCTGGCGTTCGGCACTGGTGCCGTCGCCGCTGACAAACTGAAAATCGGCACCGAAGGCGCCTACCCACCGTTCAACCTGATCGACGCGAGCGGCCAGGTCGGCGGTTTCGACGTAGAAATTGCCCAAGCCTTGTGCGCAAAAATGAAGGCCGAGTGCGAAGTGGTCACGTCTGATTGGGACGGCATCATCCCCGCCCTGAACGCCAAGAAGTTCGACTTCCTCGCCGCCTCCATGTCGATCACCGAAGAGCGTAAAAACGCCGTCGATTTCACCGACGCGTACTACACCAACAAACTGCAATTCATTGCTGCCAAAGACAAACCGTTCAAAACCGACAAAGCCAGCCTCAAAGGAAAAGTGATCGGCGCCCAGCGCGCGACCATCGCCGGCACCTGGCTGGAAGACAACATGGCTGACGTCGTCGACATCAAGCTCTACGACACCCAGGAAAACGCCTACCTCGACCTGGCCTCCGGCCGTGTGGATGGCGTGCTCGCTGACAAATTCGTGAACTGGGAATGGCTGAAAAGCGAAACCGGCAAAGGCTTCGAATTCAAAGGCGACCCGGTGTTCGACAACGACAAAATCGCCATCGCCGTCCGCAAAAAAGATCCGCTGCGCGAGAAGTTGAATGCTGCGCTGAAGGAGATCATCGCAGACGGTACGTATAAAAAGATCAACGACAAATACTTCCCCTTTAGCATTTACTAAGCGGCCTCCTGGCCGTCGGCCATGCTGCGTTGAAACCGCGCCGTGCCTGCTCACGTACCAAAGTAGTTGAAGTGCTTAGGTACGCTGCGCTGCCCGGCGCGATTTCGCCTTGCCTGGCTCTAGTCCAGAAGCCCTCGAATGTTGGGCTCCTTCGCCTCTTCAAAGCAGTAAAAAACGATGATCTTTGATCTTCATGGATTCGGCCCCGCGCTGCTCGCTGGGACACTGATGACCATCAAACTGGCGCTAAGCGCGCTGTGTTTGGGTCTGGTGCTCGGCCTGCTGGGCGCGCTGGCCAAAACATCCCCGCACAAGCCTTTGCAATGGCTCGGCGGCACGTATTCGACCCTGGTGCGCGGCATTCCCGAGCTGCTGTGGGTGCTGCTGATTTATTTCGGCACGGTCAATTTAATGCGCAGCATTGGCGAAGCCATTGGCATGGAAAGCCTGGAGCTGAGCGCCTTCGCCGCCGGCACCATCGCCTTGGGCTTGTGCTTCGGCTCGTATGCGACAGAGGTTTTCCGCGGCGCCATTCTGGCGATCCCGCGTGGTCACCGTGAGGCCGGCCAGGCATTGGGCTTGTCCAAAGGCCGCACGTTCTGGCGCATCATTCTTCCGCAAATGTGGCGCATCGCCCTGCCGGGTCTGGGCAACCTCTTCATGATTTTGATGAAAGACACCGCGCTGGTGTCGGTCATCGGCCTGGAAGAGCTGATGCGCCGTTCGCAGATTGCGGTCACGTCCAGCAAAGAACCGTTCACCTTCTTTCTGGTGGCGGCATTCATCTACCTCGGCCTGACGGTGGTCGCCATGACCGCCCTGTATTTCATCGAAAGACGCGCCAGCCGCGGCTTCGTTCGGAGCGCGTGATGGACTGGAACGTAATCATCAAGTACCTGCCGCGCCTGTTCGACGGTGCGATATTGACCCTGGAGTTGGTCGCGTTCGCCGTGATCGCCGGCCTGATTCTGGCGCTGCCCATGGGCATCGCTCGCGCCTCGCGCCACTGGTACGTGCGCGCCTTGCCGTACGGTTACATTTTCTTCTTTCGCGGCACGCCACTGCTGGTGCAGTTGTTCCTGGTGTATTACGGCGCCGCGCAATTCGACGTGGTGCGCCACGGCCCGTTGTGGCCGTATTTGCGCGATCCGTACTGGTGCGCGGTGCTCACCATGACCCTGCATACCGCCGCCTACATCGCGGAAATTCTGCGCGGCGCCATTCAAGCCGTGCCGCCGGGCGAAGTGGAAGCGGCGCGCGCGCTGGGCATGTCGCGGGCGCAGGCCATGCTGCACATCATTCTTCCCCGCGCCGCGCGTATCGGCTTGCCGGCCTACAGCAACGAAGTGATCCTGATGCTCAAAGCCAGCGCCCTGGCGAGCACCATCACCCTGCTGGAACTCACCGGCATGGCGCGCACGATCATCGCCCGCACCTACTTGCCGGTAGAGATTTTCTTCGCCGCCGGCCTCTTCTACCTCGCCATCGCCTTCGTGCTGGTGAAAGGTTTCAAACTGCTGGAACTCTGGCTGCGCGTCGACGCCACGCAAGGCCGCTAGAATAGGCGCCCGCCCATGCGCCACGTCGGCCATGGGCAATCCTCAAACTGTTCGCCATGACCGACTCCGCCGTACTCACGGGTTCTGCCTTGCTGCCGCGCTTTCAAGCGCTGGACGACTTTCTGCTGCGCCATCAACACCTCTGGCGGCCGCGCCCTTTTACCCACCGGCAATTGCCATGGGAAGCCGAGCACACCGAACTGGCCGCCTGGCTGCGCGCGCGCTCACTGGCGGATGCCGAGGCGGCGCACAACCACCCGGAGCGCGTGCAAGCGCCCGCACCGTTCGGTGAGTTGGCCGCGCAGTCCGCTGCATTGGCCAACGTCGGGGCATTGCCAACCGCGAACCGAGCCGCACCGTTGGCCCATTTCTCAGTCGACATTCCGGGCCGCAAATGGGAGCAGATTCAGGCCTTCGCCAGTTGCGTGAATTTTGCTGAACCACCCCAGCACTGGCTGGACTGGTGCGCCGGCAAAGGACACCTCGGCCATTTGCTAGCCCGCGACGGGCAGCCCCTCACCTGCCTGGAGCACGACGCCACGCTGGTCGCTACCGGTGCGCAACTGGCACATCGCCGGGGCATAACCGGACGGCACATCGAACAAGACGTGCTCGCCGACACCGCCAATCAGCACGTTCACCCAGATCAGACGCCGGTTGCTCTGCACGCTTGCGGCGACCTGCACGTGCGCCTGCTGCGCCTGGCGAGCGAAGTCGGCTGCCGGCAATTGGCCGTCGCCCCGTGCTGCTACAACCGCATCGCGGCCACGCACTACCAGGCGTTATCCACAGCGGGCAAGACCTCTGCACTGCAACTCTCCATCGACGACCTTGGCCTGCCACTGAGCGAAACCGTCACCGCAGGCGCGCGGGTTCGCCGCCAACGCGACACCTCCATGGCCCGTCGCCTGGCCTTCGACCTGCTGCAACGCGAACTGCGCGCCGTGGACGACTACCTGCCAACGCCCTCGCTGCCACCGAGCTGGCTACACAAAGACTTCGCCGACTACTGCCGCGATCTTGCCCAACTAAAAGCACTGCCCGCCCCCGCCCAGCGCGACTGGAAAGTGCTGGAACACAAAGGCTGGGCGCGACTGGCCGAAGTGCGCAATCTGGAACTGGTACGCGGCCTGTTTCGGCGCCCGCTCGAGATCTGGCTATTGCTAGACCGCGCCCTGTTTTTGCAAGAACGCGGGTACAGGGTTCAGCTCGGACAGTTCTGCGTAGGCCATGTCAGCCCACGCAACCTGATGCTTCTGGCAGAACGCTAAAAGTTGCCCACACAATCTGTGGATAACTTTGTTGATAGTTTCTGGGCAACCTCGGCAAAGCCCGGTGCTACTAGGGCTCGCAAAACGTGATTATTTTTTAATCAGACTTAAAAAATCAACAAAACCAGTAAGTTAGCAGCGCTTGTCAAGTACTCACATTAAATGGGCTGGCTTGCGCTGCCTCTCATCGCAATTGTGCATAAGCCTATGCCGACACGTTCAAATCCAAGCAAAAAATCACCGTAGATCAGGCCTTTACTCGCCGCTTCTAATGGATATAATGGCGGCCCTGAAATGCCGGTATAGCTCAGCTGGTAGAGCAACTGACTTGTAATCAGTAGGTCCCGGGTTCGATTCCTGGTGCCGGCACCATATTTCCCAAGGCTTGCAGCCCGATTTATTCGCAAGCCATGCGGTCATACGTAACAAGCCGCGTAACAAGCATTTCCCTTCGCGCTTCTGCGCACACGCCCCGTATGCGATCTGACGTTCTCAGGTAGTGGGGGGGTATTCAAAAAGAGTAATTTTAGTAACCTCTCCCCTGAAAACGACGCAAGCCGTTGATTCCATTGGCTTTTGTGATCGGCCAAAAAGGTAATTTTTAAGTAACATACAAGTAATCTGATTACTCTTTTATAGGGTGATATTTGGCTACGAAAAAAGCCTTATAAATCAGCTACTTGCAGAAAATTACTTTTCCTATTACCTATTTATTACTCCTTTTTGTAACCAGCGAAGCCCCGAACGGCGCGGCTTCCAGGGGTGGTCTGACTGAAGATCACCGAAATTACTCTTTTTGAAAAATGCCCCCATCCCCCGTTTCCGCTGTGCATTCCGACGATGCTCAAAAACCGCCTCCGCGCAGGGTTTCGCAGGGTTTCGAGCCCTCCTGAGTCTTCCACAAGCCTAACGCCGGGGCTGCGCTGACGGCTCCGCAGGGGTGCAGAAAAAACGCCCCATTTAGCCCGGGGGCGTGGCGGGGGGACGAGCGCGCGCCAAGGGCCGCAAACGGACTGGTTCTAGGAGCGACGCACGCCGGGTTGCGTTGCCTGCTACAGCCGCAGCCGGGCAAACTATTCAGACAGACAAGCCATGGACCAGACCTGCAAGGAGACAGGCATGACCCTGCCGGTATCGTTTGATTTTGAGAGCCTGCCAATGCGTGTGCTTTGCGGCGATGACGGTGAGCTATGGTTCTGCGCGACTGACGTTTGCGCCGTGCTTGGCTACCAGAACGCGCCACAAGCGGTGATCAAACATTGCCGAGAGGCTGGTATATCGAAACGAGATATCAGCTCAGGTGGTCAGCGACGCGAGCTGATATTCATCAACGAAGGGAACCTCTATCGGTTGATCATCAAAAGTCGAAAGCAGGAGGCCAAAAGCTTCGAGTCATGGGTTTGTGATGAGGTACTGCCAACCCTCCGCAAAACCGGTCGATACCATATGAGCAGCCAGACTCCAGCGGCTTTGCGCATCGCCAACCACCGCCTGCGGTTATCACTGGCCAAGAATTTATACCTCACCCGCGACAGGGAGCTTCGTCAGTTGATACACCAGCAACTGGCCGAGGTTTCTGTTGCGCTGGGTCTTCCGGTACCGGAAATAGAAAACTTGGGACGCGCAGCGCCCCAAGCACTTGATGTCGTGTCCCCGTTTTGGCTGGCGTTATCCTTTTTGGACAGAGAGGGCGTCAATTACAACCACGCCCATGTTGGCGGACTGCTGGCGGTCAACCTCCCGGAGCTAGCCCGGCTGCTGTCAGAGCACGGCAACCCGTTGCGCCTAGACAGCGCGCTTCGTCAGGGACTTTGGCAGAGCGAAGCACCACGCTGCCTATATAAGAATCATCCGATCAATAGTCGATTAACAGGCAGGACCGTTCGTTGTTGGGTTTTTGAACGAACGTAGATAGAGAGAAAGCCTTCCACCAATCGGAAGGAGAGGGTCTGTTTAATTGACAGGCCCTTTGAAGTTGAGCACCGAGCCACGTTCCAAAAGCCTCACGTCCGGCTTGCGCTGAAGATCGATGAACACAGAAAAACACCTTCAGGCGAGTTTGACGGGAGATTGCCACGCGCACCGGGGGTATATTCGTCTCCTTTCTCACATAGGGACGTGATATGGATAGGTTCAATTGGAAGTGCCCCTACTGCGACCACGCAGCGGTGGTAACCGAATCAAACTTCGATACTTTCCGGAAGGATTTCGACAAGCGCAATAAATATGGCTGGCTTTCTATCTTCGGCGAGATAGTGGTTTGCCCAAACCCAGATTGTCTGGAATTTGCTATCAAAGTGTCGCTGATGAAGACGTTCGTCGCGGGGGGACAACGGCATCTAGGCGATAAAATTCAGCAATGGCGCCTGTGTCCTGCTAGCAACGCTCGGTCATTTCCAGAATACGTGCCTACCCAAATTCGGCAAGATTATGAAGAAGCATGCCTGATAGTCGACCTTTCGCCCAAAGCCTCAGCCACCCTCGCGCGACGTTGTCTCCAAGGAATGATCCGAGATTTCTGGAACGTGTCAGCCAAAACACTCTATGCAGAAATAGACGGGATTAAAGATAAAACTGATCCCGAGACTTGGGATGCTATCGATTCTCTACGCAGGGTAGGAAACATCGGTGCACATATGGAAAAGGACATCGATGTCATTGTCGACGTCGATCCCTCAGAAGCGGAGCTGCTAGTCGAGTTGATAGAGACACTCATAAACGAGTGGTACGTCCATCGCCATAACCGACAACTGCAAATGGCAAAAATAAAGGCTTTAGGCGCAGAAAAGGATGCGTTACGCAAAGCGCAAGGTGACGCGCCATAGTGAATAGCTGATGCTCTAAGAAGCTGCTTCGCAGAAGCAGCTCTATGCAACGACCTAAGGTGGTGTGGGTATTTCATAAGCGGCAAACCGCACTACCTCCTCACCCAACCATTCGTTGATTTGTTGCAAGCGCGCCTGCTCAGGCTCCAGCTCGTTGACTGCCCATACCTCAGCAGCATCTCGAATCGATCCGAACCCGCCAGCGTTCTGCGGCACCACGCCCATGAGCTGCGGCGGAATGCGCAACATTGCCAATTGGTCGTCGCGGCTGATGTTCTTGATGGTGCCGAAGTCGTCCTTAGCGGCCACTTCGCTGATGGGGATCAGTTGCAGGCCGTCTTTCTTCCCGCCCGGGGCATACATGAACAGGTTGCGGAAGTTGCCCGGACCCTTGCTGTTGCGCATTGCGGTGCGCAGATCGGACACGAAGTCTTCGTTGCCGGCAGGGTCGGTCATATACAGGATGAAACCGGCATGGCTGCCGTTCTGGTAATACTTGCGGCGAAAGAGCGTCGACGCCTCGTTGAGTAGCGCGCTTTGCAAAGCCGGCAGCCATTCGGGTAGGCCGTAGATCTCCTGGTTGATGTCCGCAACGCGCAGGTGGCAGATGCTGCCGCGCTTGAATTCATGCTCGTCGCGCCAGCCACGCACCTGGTAATACGTCTCCAGATCTACACCACGGCGCACGTACTTGGCCAGGCAAGGCTGCAAGCCGATGGCTTGCCGGAGCATGTTGTCGCGCTTCTCCAGGTACAGGTTGCCGGACCAGCCGAGGTCCATCGCGATCTGCTCGAACGCTTGGCGGCTTAGCAGACGATGGGGAATGAAAGTGCGGGCTAGCGCGTTTCGCTTGAAGATGAGGCCCGACTGCAAATACACGCTCGCCTTCGAGGACTTGGCCAGCCCTTCCATCGAGACGGGTGGCTCGTACCAGCGGCCGTTTGCCCAGCATTCCAGGTAGTCGAGAATGTCCCGCCCATCGAGCACCGGCGCCGGGTCGCCAAAACTGAAAGCGACCGACTCACCGCCGCCCTTTTGAACCAGGAGCTCGCCTTCCACTTCACCCGCTGGCGGCATGGTTGCCACCTGGTGGCTTTTGCGGTTTTTGCTCATGTGAAAATCTCCATGATGCCGGTGTTGGCCTTGGTCTGGCCTTCTAGCGGCTCGTTGTGCAGGGCGTGGAAAAGCGCCCACGCCAGATCGGCGTGGCCGGTGTTGTCGTTGCGGCCGGCGGTGTAGGTGAACTGGCGCCCGCCCGGGGTGATGGTTTTGCGAATGGCCATGAGGGACTGCGCCACGTCGGTCCAACCAGCGTCGAACTCAAGCCGCCCTTTGTTCACCACGTCCCAAGCTTTCATCACCAAACGGGTCTTAACCTCGGGGTTGTAGGTGAACGTCTTCAGCGAGGGGAAGAACTGGCGGACGAGCTGGGCCACGGCGCTGCCTAAGCCCGTGGTGTCGATACCGATATAGGTGACGTTGTAGCGGCGTGTGACCTGCCGGATGGTTTCGGACTGACTGTTAAAGTCCATGCCACGGAACTGGTGGCGCTCCAGGACACGAAATTTGCCGCCCGGTACGAGGGGTGGCGCCACGACGACCAATCCTGCCGAGTCGCCGCTCTCCGCAGGATCGTAGCCAACCCAGACTTGGCGCTCGCCAAACGGCCGCGCATGGAACGGGCGAAAGTCTTCAGCCCATTCGGTCCAGCTGTCCACCATGCAGGGCTGCAACAGGGCCAGCGGAAAGATGCTCGCGCCGTCGTCGACGAATTGGCACATGAGCAGGTTTTGGAACGCCGCCGCATCGTATTCGCGGCGCAACTCGTCGATGTCGAAGAGATCGCAGCCACGCTGCTCCGCGTCGAGGATCGTAACGATCTGGCGCCAGATGTTGTCCTCGCAAAACCGCCCTTGCTGCAACGCGCTGTGGCTCACGTCCAGCTTGACCTGCTGTGCCGTCGGCTTGCCCTTGTTGAACCGCTCACCCGTCCAAAAGGTGTAGGCCTCGTGCGCCATCGAGCTGGGCGTAGAGAAATAGGTCCGGCGGTATTTCTTCTGCATCGCCATGCCGCTGGCGACCTTGTTCAGCTCCTGGAACTTGTAGGTCCAGAAGAATTCGTCGAAGTAGAAATTGCCGTGATAGCCCTGCGCGGTGCGGGCGTTTGTGCCGAGGAAATGCAGCTCGGCGCCATTCCCCAAAATGATCGGGTCGCCGGATACATCAACGCCTGCAACGTCACGCGCGAAGGCCTGGATATAGGCCTTAAAGATATGCGCCTGCGCCTTGCTCGCGGACAGGAAAATCTGGTTGCGGCCGGTGGTCAGCGCATCGAGCAGCGCCTCGCGTGCAAAGTAAAACGTCGCACCGATTTGCCGGCTTTTGAGGATCACCCGGGTGCGCTGTTCACCCGCTCGATACCAGTCTTTTTGATACCCAAAACTCTCATCAAGAAACGCCTCAAGCAGTTTCTCGATCTGTTCCTCTGTGAACTCGTTTCGCTTCGGCTTACGCTTTGGCCCAGCGTTGCGCTTATCCAGTTCGGGGTTGAGCTCGGTTTCCGTGCCACCATCCTGGAAGCGCTGTATGCGGGCTTGCCGCTCCAACTGACGGCCCAGCAGGTCGATCTCTTTGTAGTCCGCGCCGCTCTTCGGATCCTTGAGAATCAGTTGAACAAGCCGGGCCTCTGTTGCCGCCTGAATGCGCTCCAAAGGCGTCGCGCGGTCCCAGTCGTCCCGGGCTTTCCAGCTATGGAGAGTCTTTTCCTTTTCGCCGGTCAGCTCGGCGATTTCGCACACGCGAAAGCCCTGCCAATACAGGTGCTTGGCGTGGCGGCGGGGATCGGTGGGTAGATCGACGATGGAATTCATGGCGCCGATGCTGCCGCTCGCACGCGCGAGCCCCTATCGCCAAGCCCTGTAGCGCGCCCCGCTACATCCTCAGCGCGTTGCCGCGCCCCGCCGCGCTGCCGACCATGCCCTCAACGCAACGGCACTGCCGCCACCGCATTGAGGACTGCCCGCATGACCACCCCCGCCAAGAAATTCCGCTCCAAGTGGTTTCGTGTTGCCGTAGAAGGCGCCACCACCGACGGCCGCAACATTGAGCGCTCCTGGATTGAGCAGATGGCCGCCCAATACAGCCCCAACACCTACGGCGCCCGCATCAACTGTGAACACATCAAATGGTCGCTGCCGGGTGGCGAATTCGGCGCCTATGGCGACGTGCTTGCCTGTAAGGCCGAAGAGGTCGAGATCAACGGCACCAAGAAGCTGGCGCTGTTCGCTCAGTTGGAGCCGAACGAAGCCTTGCTGGCCCTGAACAAGCAAAACCAGAAGGTCTACACCTCCGTCGAAATCAACCCCAAGTTTGCCGACACCGGCAAGGCATACCTGGTTGGCCTGGCGGTAACCGACACCCCAGCCAGTCTCGGCACCGAAGCGCTCCAGTTCAGCGCTCAGCACGGGACCTTGGCGAATCGCAAACAGGACAAAGACAACCTGTTCAGCGCCGCTGAAGAGTCGGTACTCGAATTCGAGGAAGTCACCGAGCCCGAGAACAAGGCCCTCGGCCTGTTCAACCGGGTGATGGATGCCCTCGGCAAAAACAAGGAAAAAAACGTCAAGGATGAAGCCCAGTTCTCCGAGCTCACTCAGGCCGTGGAGGCACTTGCCACCCATGCCAAGGAGCAAGGCGAAGCCTTCGCCAAAGAGCAGAAGGATCACCAAGAGCTGTTCACCAAGGTCACCACGCTGGAAGGCGAGCTGACCGCCCTGGTGAAGCGTCTCGGCGATACCGAGGACCACAGCCAGCAACAACGCCCCCGGGTTTCCGGTGGAAACGGCCAGGCCCTGACCACCTACTGACACCTCGCGAAGTCCGCACCAATCGGAGAAATACCCCATGCGTAAAGAAACCCGCCTAGCGTTTAACGCTCTGGCCGTGCAGATCGCTCTGCTCAACTCCGTGCCAAGCGCAGCGGAGAAATTCAACGTCGAACCGAGCGTTCAGCAAAATCTGGAAGTGGCCATTCAGGAGTCCGACGGCTTCCTGACCCGCATCAACATCATCGGCGTAACCGAGCAAAGCGGCGAAGCGTTGCTGCTGGGCGTAAACGGCCCAATTGCCAGCCGCACCGATACCAGCGCCGGCGGCCGTCGCAACCCGTCCAACGTTTCCACGCTGACCAAAGACGAATACGTCTGCAAAAAAACCAACTACGACACGTCGTTCCCTTATGCGCTGCTCGATGCGTGGGCGAAGTTCCCCGACTTCCAAGTCAAGCTGTCGAAAGCCATCGCCCTGCGCCAAGCCTTGGACCGCATCATGGTTGGCTTCAACGGCACCACCGCCGCAGCCAACACCAACCGCGCCACCAACCCGCTCGGCCAAGACGTCAACATTGGCTGGTTGGAGAAAATCCGCATCAAGGCGCCGGACCGCGTACTCGACTCCGGCGTAACTGCTGGCAAGGTCAGCATCGGCGCCAATGGCGACTACAAAAACCTCGACGGCCTCGTCTTCGACGCGGTGCAAATGCTGGATCCGTGGCACCGCAGCCGGCCGGACTTGGTAGTGCTCATCTCTCGCAACCTGATGCACGACAAGCTGCTGACGGCGGTAGAGAAAGGTGCTGCCTCCAACCAGGAAGAGAACGCTGCGCAGGAAATTACCGCCCGTGCACGCGTTGGCGGGTTGCCCATCGTCGACGCGCCGTTCTTCCCGGACAACACGGTGTTGGTCACTACCCTCGCCAACCTGTCGATCTACTGGCAGGAAAGCGGCCGCCGCCGTCACTTGAAAGACGAGCCCGAATACGACCGCATTGCGGACTACCAGTCGTCCAACGACGCCTATGTGGTCGAGGACTTCGGCCTCGCTGCCCTGGTCGAAAACATCGAGGTCGCGTAAGCCATGGGACTGACCCTTGCCCAAGCCAACCAGCAGCGCAAACGCGCTGCCATGGAGGCAGCTATGACCGCACCGGCCGCCCTGATGGTGGGCGCCACAGGTTATGAAGTGCAAATGGCCCAGCTTCACCAGGACCAACTGCGCCTCAGCAATCTTCAATCCACCGAAGCCAAAGCGGCGCTCAAGGTCGAACTGTTGCCGCAGTACGCGCCATACATTGAGGGGGTGCTGTCAGCAGGCAAGGGCGCACAGGACGACGTAGTCGTCACCACCATGCTTTGGCGCTTTGACGCAGGCGACTTCGCTGGCGGTCTGGACGTCGCTGCCTACGTTCTGCAGCACGGCCTGAAAATGCCGGATCGCTTTAACCGCTCCACCGGCTGCGTGGTGGCGGAGGAAGTGGCGGAAGCCGCGCTCAAAGCGCTCAAGCCCGACGGCGGCAGCTTCGATCCGGTGATTCTGGAGCGCGCTCGCGTATTGACCGCCGAGCACGACATGCCTGATCAGGCGCGCGCCAAGTTGTTTCTGGCCATTGGCAAAACCGCCCTCAAGTCCGTTAACGCCGAGCAGATTGACGGCCCGGCCGTGGAGCGTTTGAACGCAGCGAAAGTTGCACTCACGCGCGCCATCGAGCTGCACGACGCCTGCGGTGGCAAAACCGACCTGGCCAACGTCGAGCGCCTTCTCAAAAAACACGCTGGCCCTGCCAGCTAACCGAGCGGTCCCCCGCAACCCCGGCGGCTCGGGGCTGATCAGCAGACCTCACTCCTTGGCCTCGCTGTGACGCCCCGACCACCGCCGACTTTCACGAGTGATAGGCATGAGCGGATTCGTAGCCGGCGGCACCCCAAATGACGCCTACCCGATCAGCAATGCGGACTTTTGGCCGGAGATCGATGGCCAGAAATTGCGCGCCGCGATGCGTATCGACTCAAGCGTCACTGACGCACGCCTTGAGGTGGCCACCGTCAACGCCATGATCGAGGCCAACCGCGAGCTCGCTGGCTATCGCGCGAAGCGCCAGGCCGAAGGCTTCGCCACCTTGGCGGCCGTGCCCAGCGAAATGATCAAAGGCGAAAGCCAACAGGTTCATCTGTACCGCCGCGTCATTTACACCGGCGCGTTAGCCGAGCTGATCGAGCGTTACAACAGCTTCGACGCGACCAACAGCGGCGAGCAAAAAGTCACCGAGGAAGTGAGCAGCCCGGACCAGTTACGGCGCGACGCACGCAAGGCGCTGCGGACTATTTTGGGCATCAGCCACGCCACCGTGGAGCTGCTGTAGTGGCCACCGTGATCGCCTCGCAGGGCGACACCGTAGACAGCCTCTGCTGGCACTACTACGGCCGCACCGCTGGCGTCACCGAAGCAGTGCTCGATGCCAATCCAGGCTTGGCCGACTTCGGCCCAATCATTCCCCACGGCACCCCCGTCACTCTGCCGGAAGCCGCCCCCCAACCTGAACAACGCCAAGTGGTGAACCTATGGGATTGAATCAAGACACGGCCGTCGTCTTCCTCGCGCTCTACAAGGCACGCGGCAAACTCTTCAACTGGATGATCCGTTTGTGGACCCGCTCCAAATACAGCCATTGCGAGCTGGTAATGCCCGACGGCCGCTGGCTTTCGGCGAGCGCAATGGACGGTGGCGTCCGCGCGAAGAACGTCGATTTTGACCCGGACCATTGGGACCTGATCCCTCTGCCCTGGGCGAGCGTTCCGCTCATTGAGCAACTGTTCGCCAAGCACAAAGGCAAGGGCTACGACTGGCTCGGCATCGTGCTTTCCCAATTCTTGCCGCTCGCCATCGACAACAAAACCCGCATGTTTTGCAGCGAGTTCTGCGCGGCCGGCTTGGGCCTGTCGGACGCGGCCCCTCGCTTTAGCCCGGTTCTGCTGAGTGAGGTGGTGCGGCGCATCAACCAGTTGCCGCTTGAACAGCCCACCTACGCGCTGGCGCAGGGTGAAAGGAATGAAGCGAATGCCTGACCGTCCCGAAACGTGGGCCTGGTTCGCCGCCTGGCTGGAGCAAAACTTCCCGGCGCTGTACGCCGGCGGCCTCGCCTTGATGGTGGCGGCTTGGCGAATAATTTACACCGGTGGCCGCGTGCGCCAGATCGCTATGGAGGCCCCTCTCTGCGGCCTGCTCGGCGTGGGCGTGCACTACGGCGCCGAATTCATCGGTGCCCCCGCGAGCGCGGGCACTTTCTTCGCGTGCGTGGTCGGGTTGCTGGGTGTCGAGACCAGCCGCGCGGCTGCAAAACACGCTTTGGAAAAGAAGGTTGAACAGCTATGAGCGAAGCACTCCGCCACGGTTCTCAAGGTATGGGGGTTCGCCGCCTCCAAGAGCAACTAAACGCCGCCGGCGCCAAGCTGCTGGCCGACGGCGATTTCGGCGACACCACTGAACAAGCCGTCCGCGCCTTCCAGCGAAAGGCTGGCCTGGTCGTCGACGGTGCTGCGGGATCCAAGACGCTGGCCGCGCTTTCCGGGGCTGACTGTCGCAACCTGCTGGCGAATGCGGCGTTAGTGAAAGGCGCGGAACGTCTTGGCGTCGAGCTGGCTGTTATCTATGCCGTGAACGAAGTCGAAAGCCTCGGCGAAGGGTTCCTCGCGAACGGGAAACCGAAAATCCTGTTCGAGCGGCACGTCATGTTTGAGCGCCTGGCGCTAGCCCGTTCCGCAGACGACGACCGAGCCGCATTAGAAAGACACGCCGCAGAGCTCGCCGCGCAGTTTCCCTCCGTCGTGAACACCAAGCCCGGCGGTTATGTCGGCGGTGTTGGCGAACACCAACGCCTGGCACAGGCCCGAATGATCGATGCGCGCTGCGCAAACGAGTCGGCCAGTTGGGGCGCCTTCCAGATCATGGGCTACCACGCCGAGCGCCTTGGCTACCCCAGCGTCGACGAATTCGTTTTGCTGATGAGCAAGGACGAAAACCAGCAGTTCGAGGCCTTCGTTCGGTTCATCGAAGCGGACCCAGTTCTGCACAAGGCGTTGAAGGCGAAAAAGTGGCAGGCCTTCGCCAAGGGCTATAACGGCGCTGGCTACGCCCGAAACCTTTACGACGTGAAGCTGGAGCGCGCCTACGAACGCCACGCCAAATGTGGCTGCGGCCAGGTGGCGGCATGAGCGTCGCCGGTAAAGCGCGGCGCTTGGAGCTTCGAGATGGGGACGTTGTATGCGTGCCCGCCGATACCGACCAAGCCACGTTCGAGGCCTTCGCCAAGGAGCTCATCAGTTCGCGACCAGGTGTCCGACTGACCGTGGTGCTAGGGGACGTCCATTCGCTGGACGAGGCGTCCATGAATGCCGCCGGCTGACACCGCAAATGAGCCCGCTACGTCAGGCGCTGTATGGCGGTGCGCTACTGGCTGCTCTCGCGCTATTGCTCTGGACCCAGCACCTGCGGACGGCCAATGAAGAAGCCGCAGCCGCCCTCGCTGCCCAGCAGCAGCGCGAAGCGGAAGAGCGCATTGAGCGAGATGCCAACACCATCACCAGCCTGCGCGATTCTCTCAGCGATGAGCGAGATGCGCAGGTTGGCCTGCAACTGGCCGGCCAGGATCTGCGCCGCGAGCTGGACGTGCGCAAGCAACAAATCAAGGAGCTGAAACGTGAGAACACTGAACTACGCGAATGGGCTGACGTTGAGTTGCCTGCTGCTGCTCGGCGCCTGCGCGAGCGCCCCGCCATCACCGGAGCGGCAAATTATCGTAAGTGGTTGTCCGGTCGTAACGCCGTGCACATTGAGCGCAACTAAGCCCGACAAAAACGGCGAGCTTCTTGACGACCAGGACGCCACGGAGGCGGACTGGGCCAGCTGCGCCGCCAAGGTCGATATGGTCTACCAGGAGCAACAGAAGGCGGCGGCCCAATGAACAAACCCAACAGCCTGCGCGAACACTTGCTGGCGTCGCTTGCCGAGCTCAAACACAACCCCGACCGCCTATTGATCTTCATCGACAGCGGTACGGTTCGCTGTACCGCCGCGACCGGTCTGTCGTTTGAATACGGCTACACCTTGCAGGTAATCCTCACCGACTTTGCAGGGCACCCGGACAGCGTTTTTGTGCCGCTGCTCGCCTGGCTGCGTCGTCAACAGCCGGAGCTACTGACGAACCTGGAGCGCGGCAAAGATGCCATCGGCTTCGAGGCTGACGTCCTGGACGGAGGCAAAGTTGATATGGCCCTGAGCCTGCCGCTCACCGAGCGGGTGATCGTCAAGCGCAACGCCGACGACACACTCGACATCAACCACCCCGACGAGCCGGACTTCGATCTGTGAGCGATAACCTGCAAGCGCTGGAAGAATGGGCAGGCCTGTTACTTGCCAAGCTTTCACCTGGTGAACAACGGAAACTCAGCTCAGAGCTGGGCCGCAAACTGCGCCGCAACCAACAGCAGCGCATCGCAGCTCAGCGAAACCCGGACGGCACTCCATACGCCACCCGCAAGCCCCGCAAACTGCGAGGCAAGGTCGGTCGGATCAAGCGGCAGATGTTCAGCAAGCTGCGCCAAGCCAAGCACCTGAAGCTGCGCAGCAGCGCCGCTGGCATTACCCTCGGCTTTGCCGGCCGGGTGTCCCGCATTGCACGCGTTCACCAGTTCGGACTACGCGACCGCCCCGCGCGAGGCCAAGCCGACGTGCAATATGAGTGCCGTGAGCTGCTGGGCTTTTCCGAGGCGGATATCGAAATGATTCGGGAATGTCTTCTAAAACATCTCGTGGGCTAGGGCTTGCCGATTGCCTTGCTTCAAGGCAACGTGGTTGGACCACGAACGCTAGTTGAACTTTAACTTCACTACTAACTCGCGCCCCTCCCGTGACCAAAGCGCTAGTTCGCGCAGCTCGTGAGATTGCGTAAAGCGAATGAATAGAAATCTATGGCCAACAATAAAAACCAGCACTTCGTCCCCAGATGCTACCTGCGTCAATTCACAGTCAATGCAGAAAATCTCGCCATCAATCTCTACAACATCGACAGAGACCGTTTTATCGAGACGGCCCCCGTTAAAAATCAATGCTCTCGAGATTACTTCTACGGAAAAAATCAACAATTAGAAGATGCTATTCAAATGCTAGAGGGCGAATATGCGAAAAGTCTTAGAACGATAATTTCAACGCCGCAGGAAATCACCGTAGATACAGTTGAAACATTACGACTTTTTTGGCTTTTCCAATACCTGCGCACCGAAGCGGCGTCTAAACGCGCAGTTGAAATGTCTGATGACCTTTTCAAAGACCTAGCGGTAAAGAGCAGTTCTTATCGGCTGGAAATAAAGGATGCTGTGCAAATGGCGATGGGAACATTTGCTGCGAGCGCATACATCGTGGGTGATTTGAAGGCTTGCTTTATTCGTAACAATTCAGAGTTACCATTTATCACATCTGACGACCCAGCAATTCTCACCAACCGTTGGGCTCTAAATAATCCTAGAAAGACTGGAAAGTCCTTCGGGCTAAATAGATCAGGCCTTATCGCTCTACTGCCGCTGAGCCCGACAATCTGTTTTATGGCTTACGATGGCGATATATATAGCATTCCGCATAAAAATGGCTGGATATCTATTAAAAAGACACAAGATGCAAGGGCGATAAACCAACATCAAATGTTGAACTGCCGAGCGAATCTCTTCATAAAAGACCAAGCTGATTTCGCAAAAATATCGGCCGATTATAAAGAAGTATGCAAATTAAGGATCGATCGTCGCCATCTGACTACATACGCTGCTTATGATCGGACGGAAGGACGGAACAAATTCTACCGAGTCGTGACCATGGAGGAGTCTAAGGCCCATGAGGACGTTATGGTTCATCAAGAGACAGCGCACCCCGTTCCGTCGGAATGGCCGTCATTCCTGCTCTGGCGGCACAAGGCCTGTGTGTATACGAACGGCACAGGCGTAGGGTATATCCGCAAAGCATTTACTGAAGAGAATTCACCGCCGGCGTTTCGAAAAGAATTGGCTTTCTAAAAAGGATTCTCTGCTCGAAAGCAAAAAAGCGTCGGTAGACCTTCCGGAAATAGGGGTGTAACGCGCCCCGCTACAGTGTCGACTGAATGCGCCCCGCGCGCGTGAGCCCCAACATCGGGGGCATGAACAGTCTCGCCGAACTTGCCCGCCTCATTGAGAACCTGGTCCGCCTCGGCACCGTCACCGACGTTCAGGTCGAGCCGCCTCGCGTGCGGGTGAAAAGCGGAAACGTCACCAGCTCATGGGTGCCATGGCTCGCCCTTCGCGCCGGATCCTCGAAAGAATGGGACCCGCCCACCATCGGCGAACAAGCCGTCCTGCTCAGTCCGTCAGGACTGCTTACGCAAGGCGTGGCCTTGGTCGGTCTGTTCAGCGACGCCAACCCAGCGAATGGCGACCGCGAAGGCCTGCACCGCCGTACCTACGCCGACGGGGCAGTTGTGGAATATGACTTCGTTTCCCACGTCCTGCGCGCGACGCTTCCAGCGGGCGGCGTAACGCACCTGGTCAGCACTGGCGGCATCCACATAGAGGGTTCGATCACCCACAAGGGCGACTACACCCAAGAAGGCAACCAGCAAATAACGGGGCTGGTCACTGTCAGCGATGACGTAGTCGCCGCAGGCATCAGCCTGGTAAGCCACACGCACGGTGGTGTCCAGTTCGGTAATAGCCAAACCGGGAGCCCGCAATGATCGGCATGAGCTCGAAAACGGGCCGGACGGTGACCGGCAGCGACCATCTGGCGCAGTCGATTGCCGACATCCTTACCACCCCCATCGGCAGCCGCGTAATGCGCCGTGAATACGGCAGCTACCTGGTGGATCTGATCGACGCCCCATTCAACAACGCCACGCGCTTGCAGGCCTACGCAGCAGTGGCGATGGCCCTCATGCGCTGGGAGCCGCGGATCCGCCTCAACAGCGTGAAGCTTACCCAGGGCGAGGTCGCCGGCCAGGCGATTCTGGACGTCGAGGGTACGCGCACAGACACCAACGAAGCGCTCAGCTTGCGCGTGCCGCTGAGCATGGGGGCCGCTGCATGACCGTCACCTTTACGCCCATCGATCTCAACCAGCTACCGCCGCCAAGTGTGGTCGAACAAATCGACTACGAGGCGATCCTGTCCGAGCGCAAAGCCTACGCGGTGAGCCTCTGGCCAGCCGATTTACAGGCCGAGGTCGCGGCAACGCTGGCGCTTGAATCGGAACCGCTGACCAAACTGCTCCAGGAGAGCGCATACCGCGAAACGTTGCTGCGCCAACGCGTCAATGAGGCATCGCTTGCCGTATTGCTGGCGTTTGCCAAGGGTGCGGATTTGGAGCAGATCGGTGCGCGCTTCAACGTCTCGCGCCTGGTAATCACGCCGGCGGATGACACCGTTGTTCCGCCCGTGGCGGCGGTCATGGAACTGGACGACGCGCTGCGCGAGCGGATCCAGATGGCAATGGAAGGCCTGTCTGTCGCGGGGCCTCGCAATGCCTATATTTTTCACGCCCGCAGTGCGGACGGCCGAGTTGCAGACGCCACGGCACACAGCCCGGCGCCGGCCGAGGTCGTCGTCACCGTGCAGAGCGCACTGGGCAATGGCGCCGCCTCGCCGGAAGAGTTGGCCGCAGTGCTGACCTACCTCAGCGATGAAGACCGCCGCCCGTTGGCAGATCGGCTGACGGTGCAAAGCGCGGAGGTATTGCCTTACACCGTGCAGGCAGTACTCCACCTAATCAATTCCGGCCCGGAGAGCGAACCCATTCGCGCTGCCGCTGAAAAGCGCTTGGCTGCGCTGGTTGGGAAGCGTCGGCGCCTCGGGCAGGAAGTGAACCGCTCGGCGCTTGACGCAGCCCTGCACATCGAAGGCGTTAAACGCGTCGACCTGGTCGGTTGGGCCGATATCGTCGCGACCTTGGAACAGGCGCCGTACTGCACCGGCTACACCGTCGGGGTGGCTGAGTAATGGCCGCCCGCCTTGTGCCCAGCAACGCTACGGAGCTTGAGCGTCTTGCTGCTCAGGCATTGGCGCAGATCGAGCGCGTGCCGGTCCCGCTGCGTGATTTATGGAATCCAGACACCTGCCCCGTCGACCTGCTGCCGTACCTCGCATGGGCGTTTTCGGTAGACCGCTGGTCTCAGGCCTGGCCGGAAAGCGCCAAGCGGCAGGCCATCAAATCGGCGTACTTCATCCATGCCCACAAGGGAACCATCGGCGCGCTGCGGCGGGTGGTGGAGCCCCTCGGCTATCTGATCGAGGTGCAGGAATGGTGGGAAGAGGCGCCGCTCGGCGTCCCCGGCACGTTTCGGCTGTTGATCGGTGTGCTCGACACCGGCATCACCGAGGCCATGTACCAGGAGCTGAGCTGGCTGATCGATGACGCCAAGCCGCTCAGCCGCCACCTTGTGGGCCTGGCTGTTGGCCTGGAGGTTCGCGGCAACCTCCACGTCGGCGCGGCCGGCCTGAGCGGTGAAGTCACGACTGTTTACCCATACGAACCCGGCCCGATTGAAGTCGGAGCCCCCGCCGTACTGTTTGGCGGCGCCGCCCATATCATCGAAACCACGAGCGTTTACCAATGAGCCAAACCTATTTCGCACTGCTCACGGCCATCGGCGAAGCCAAGCTTGCCAACGCCACCGCGTTGGGCACCCCGTTGCAAATCAGCCGTATGGCCGTCGGCGACGGGAACGGCGCCCTGCCCAACCCCACCCGCACGCAAACGGCTCTGGTACGCGAAACGTACCGTGCAGATCTCAACAGCCTGATCGTCGACCCGCTTAACACCAGTCAGATCATCGCCGAGCTCGTGATTCCTGAATCTGAGGGCGGCTACTGGCTTCGGGAGATGGGTTTGTATGACGACGCGGGGGACTTGATCGCCGTCGCCAACTGTCCGCCGAGCTACAAACCGGTAGTGGCGGAAGGCTCTGGCAAGACCCAAGTCATGCGCATGGTGCTCATCGTTTCCAGCACCGCCGCCGTGCAACTGAAGATCGACCCGTCGGTAGTGTTGGCCACCCGCGCCTATGCGGACGCGATCATGGTCAACCATCTAGCGGGCGCCGACCCGCACCCGCAGTACACCACCGAGGCCGAAGTCCAAGCGATGATCGCCGCCGGAATCAACGCCATGGACGGCAAACAAAGCGTGCAATACACGACCGTCGCCAACATCAACCTCAGCGGGTTGGCCGTTCAGGCTGGGGGCGATTGGACGGTGGCACTTACTGCCGGCACGCGCGTCCTGGTCAAAGACAAAACCGACCCGAAGGACAACGGTCTTTGGATCGCAGCGGCCGGCGCCTGGACCCGCGCTATCGACGCCGACTCGAACAGTGAAGTAACCCCCGGCCTGCTGGTTACGGTTGAGCGCGGCAACGCGAACGCCGATAGCACCTGGCTTCTCGTCACCGACGGTCCAATCGTCCTCGGCACCACCGGACTGGTCTTCGAGCTCGTTGCCGGCCAGTCAGGCATCGCGGCCGGCACGTACCGCAGCGTGACGGTGAACAAACGAGGGCAAGTGGTCAGCGGAACCAACCCGACAACCCTCGCTGGGTACGGCATCACTGACGCGTTTCCAGCGGACCGCATTGTGATTTCCACCGCAGCGCCTACGCCCGCCGATGGCGTGGTGGGCACCATCTGGCTGCAGGTGGAAACATGAATTTCCACGCTAAGACCCCGGCTGGGCAAAAGGCTGGCGTCATGCCGAGCGCCAAGATGGCCGACGGTTGGCGTAACGGGGAGGTGCTTTGGGTAAAGGTCGCCGCCGACACTTGGAAGCGCTCCTGGCGCCGCCGCATCGTCTACACGAACCTCGCCGACCTGGCTGACGCCAGCATCTATTCGCTGATGGGCTCGCCCACCAAGCCGCGCGAGTACGTGTTCATCAACAAAGCGGTGCTTCGCGGCGTCTCTGCGGCCGCGCTACGAACCGGCGTATTTCCAGCGGGCTCGACGCTCCTGGTAATCAACGAGGGATACATCAAGGGCGCAGGTGGTGCCGGTGGCGCCGCCGCCGAAGGTCAGCCAGGTGGAACCGGCTTACTTCTGGAATTTGCGACCACCCTGGATAACTCACGCGGCTACATCCAGGGCGGCGGTGGTGGTGGTGGCCTTGGCCAGCACCGCAGCATTCGTTCAGGTGGCGGCGCGAAGATGGTGTACGGCGGCGCCGGTGGCGCAGGCGAAGGCGTAAGCGCTGCCGTTGCCGGCGCCGGTGGCTCGTCATACCCGGGGGATGGTGCTGGCGGTACAGGCGGTGCCGGCGGAGCTGCTGGCGTAGCCGGGGCAGCGGGCAGTGTCGGATGGTCGAACACTACCTATTCCACCTCAGGCCCCTGGGCCGGTGGCGCACCTGGTGCAGCAATTATTTCGGGGGGAAACGTCTTCACGTTCGCCGCCGGCAATTCCACAGACCGCGTTAAAGGAGTCATGTCTTGAGCAATTTTGAAGTCCTTTCTGTATCCACAGCCCTCGGGACAATGGTCATTGACTGGGGGAACGTAACCCTCAACCACTTCATTCCGGCCGACCTGCTGATCGCTGAGAATCTTTCGGCCGCTGAGCTGGAGGAACGTATCGAAGCGATGCGACCAGCTGCGGCCGAACCAATTGAAGTCCCCGCCGCGCTGATCGCCTTGGTGAAGCCAGAGCCGGTCATTGCGCCGGAGATTCGCCTGTGCGCGCTGATTGACGCGGCCGCCGACATGGCCCGCGCCAAGGTTGCTGGCGATCCGTTGCGCGCCGTCGAATACGACCGCGCACGCGTAGAAGCTGAGGCCTTTGCCGCTGCCGGCTTCCAAGGCGAACCGCCGCGCACTGTCGCTGCGTGGGCCATTAACGGGCGCACACCACAACAGGCGGCCGAAAGCATCCTCGCCGAGGCAGCTGCTTACACCGAGGCGCTTTACGTTCTTCGCGAGACGCGCCTCCAA
This sequence comes from Pseudomonas sp. AC229, assembly GCF_979254655.1. Classification (NCBI taxonomy): domain Bacteria; kingdom Pseudomonadati; phylum Pseudomonadota; class Gammaproteobacteria; order Pseudomonadales; family Pseudomonadaceae; genus Pseudomonas; species Pseudomonas sp. AC229. The sequence goes on along the minus strand of NZ_CEEDHK010000016.1, from coordinate 67,129 downwards.
GCCAAAGAGCTCATTCGCATCGCGCTCGCCGCTGGGAACATCGAACAAGCTGAAGACATCGCCGCCGAGACCGTTGCGGCCATTGAGGCGTCTGTTGCCGGCATCGGTAACAACACCGGCGCTTAACCATTTTCCTGGGGAGGATTGCCTCGCATCTGCGGGGCTTTTTTATGCCTGCCCTGTAGCGTGCCCCGCTACACCGCCCACCGCTCGCGCCGCTTGCGCGCGCGCGTCACCCTCAAGGCTCACTGAACTGGCACCACGCCCACCAGGAGCTGCCCAATGGCCACCGATTACCATCACGGCGTCCGCGTCCTCGAAATCAACGAGGGCATCCGACCCACTCGCACCATCGCCACCGCCGTGGTGGGCATGGTCTGCACCGGCAGCGATGCCGATGAAGCCACCTTCCCACTCAATAAGCCGGTACTGCTGACCGACGTGCTCACCGCATCCGGCAAAGCAGGCAAGCTGGGCACCCTCGCCCGCAGCCTGGACGCCATCGCCGACCAGGCCAGCCCCGTCACCGTCGTGGTACGCGTAGAGGACGGCGTCGGCGCCGATGCGTCAGCGAAAGAGGCCGACCAAACCTCCAAAATCATCGGCGGTGTAACCGCCCAGGGCCAATACACCGGCCTCAAAGCGTTGCTGGCGGCCGAAGTGCAGCTCGGCGTGCGCCCGCGCATTCTCGGCGTACCTGGTCTGGATAACCTCGCCGTTACCACCGAGCTGGCTGCCATCGCCGAGAAAATGCGCGCCTTCGCTTACGCCAGCGTCTGGAACTGCCAAACCGTTGCCGAGGCCACCGCTTACCGCGATGGGTTTGGCTCGCGTGAGCTGATGCTGATCTGGCCCGACTTCGTGAACTGGGACACCGCAACCAACAGCAACGCGCCGGCCTCTGCCGTAGCGCGTGCTTTGGGCTTGCGCGCCAAAATCGACGAGCAGATCGGCTGGCACAAAACCCTCTCCAACGTGCCGGTCAACGGCGTGTCGGGCCTGTCGAAGGACATATTCTGGGATCTGCAAAACCCAGCCACCGACGCCGGCCTGTTGAACGCCGCCGACGTCACCACCCTGATCCGTCGTGAAGGCTTCCGCTTTTGGGGCAACCGCACCACCAGCGCCGACCCGTTGTTCGCCTTCGAGAACTACACCCGCACCGCTCAAGTGCTCGCGGACACCATGGCCGAGGCGCACTTTTGGGCCGTGGACAAACCCATGCATGGCAGCTTGGTGAAAGACATCGTCGCCGGCGTTAACGCCAAGTTTCGCGAGCTGAAGACCGGCGGTTACATCATCGACGGGCAATGCTGGTACGACCCTGCCGCCAACGACGCCACCAGCCTCAAGGCTGGCAAATTGTTCCTGGACTACGACTACACCCCGGTCCCGCCGCTGGAAAACCTGCTGTTCCGCCAGCGCATCACCGACCGCTATCTGATGACCTTCGCCGAAACCGTCAAGGCCTAACCCATTCACCTGCGCGGCCTCGGCCGCGCCGTAGGAGAGCACCACCATGGCGCTGCCCAAAAAGCTCAAGCACATGAACCTGTTCAACGACGGCAACAGCTACCAGGGCGTAGCCAAGTCCGTCACCTTGCCGAACCTGGCCCGCAAGATGGAGGCCTTCCGAGGCGGTGGCATGGACGGCCCGGTCAAAGTCGACCTTGGACACAGCGACGACGGCATCGAGCTCAAATTCACGCTGGGCGGCTGGGATCTGACCGTTATGCGCCAGTACGGCACGGTACGCGCTGACGGCGTTCCCTTGCGCTTTGCCGGCTCGGTTCAGCGCGATGACACCGGCGAGATCAGCGCCGTCGAGATAACGGTTCGTGGCCGACATGAAGAAATTGGCTTCGGCGACGCGGCCCCTGGTGAAGACACCGAGCACGAAATCACCACCACCTGCACCTACTACAAGCTGACGGTAGATAGCGTCGACATCGTCGAGATCGATCTCCTGAACTTCGTGTTCATCGTCGACGGCGTCGATTTGCTCGCCAAGCATCGGCAGAACATCGGCCTGTAACCCGGGCATTGGTCGCACCCCATTCACAACCACGCGCCGCGCGTTGCGGCGCAACCCCTTTCCCCAAGGAGCCGCATCATGGAAAAGACCGAAACCCTCGAAGCCGTGGCACTCGCAGCACCGGCGAAAAACCCCAACGAAGAAATTATCGAACTGGACACGCCCATCGTTCGCGGTGACACGAAGATCAACCAGGTGATCCTGCGCAAACCCCTCAGCGGCTCGCTGCGTGGCGTCACTTTGTCGGACCTGGCACAGATGGACGTACTGGCGCTTCGCAAGGTACTGCCACGAATCTCGACCCCGGCGCTCACTGAGCATGAAATCGGCTTGATGGACCCGGCCGACCTGCTCCAGTGCGGCGTGGCGGTCGCAAGTTTTTTACTGACGAAGTCGGCGCGGGAGGGTGTCCTCGTTGCGTAGAAGACGCCATGGCCGACCTGGCCATGGTCTTTCACTGGGGGCCGGCGGAGATCGATCCGCTGTCCCTATCTGAACTGATGGAATGGCGCGAACGGGCCAGGATTCGCTGGGAGAAAAACCATGGCCAATGATCTGAAGATGCAGCTCGTGCTCCAGGCCGTGGACCGCGCTCTTCGACCTATCCGCGCCATCACCCGGGGCAGCGTCGGCCTCGGCCAGGAGCTCAAGCGCAATCGCGACCAGCTCAAATCCTTGCAAGCGCAGCAGTCCGACATCCGCAGTTGGACGATCATGCGCAACGCCAGCGCAAAGACCGGCTCAGAACTTGAGGACGCCAAGGCGCGCGTCAAAGCCCTCAGCCGCGCGATGGCGAATACCGGCGTGCCCACGCGGGAAATGGTCGCGAACATGCAGAGCGCGATGCGCGTCGCCTCCGACCTCAAACGCAAGCACCAGGAGCAACAGGTTCAGCTCCAAGGGCTTCGCAACCGGCTAACTGACGCCGGCATAAGCACCAAAAATCTGAGCGGCCACTCGCGCGAACTGAAGCAGCGAATCCACGAAACCAACGAGGCAATCAGCACACAAGGCAAGCGTATGCAGGCCTTGGTGCAGCAGCAGAAACGCCTCGCTTCTGCTCGAGCACAGTTCGACAAATCCCAACACCTGGCAGGCAGCATGGCCGCTGGCGGTGCTGCTGGATTAGGCACTGCATATGGAATCTCGCGACCGCTGAAAAGCATCGTCGACGCGTTTGCTCCAGCCGAGAACGCAGCCACGCAACTTAAGGTGTCGATGATGGACGCCACCGGCAAAGTGCCGGAAGACTTCAAGCGGATCAGCGATCTCGCCACGACGTTGGGTGATCGCCTGCCAGGCACCACCGCAGACTTTCAGGAAATGATGACGATGCTCCGGCGCCAAGGCCTGAGCGCTGCCAACGTGCTGGGCGGGACCGGGGAGGCGGCGACCTATCTTGGGGTGCAGTTGCAAATGCCGGTGACCGCTGCGGCTGAGTTCGCCGCCAAGATGCAGGACGCCACTCGCACCAGCGAGAAAGACATGATGTCGTTGATGGACACCATCCAGCGCGGCTACTACCTCGGCGTCGACAGCGGGAACATGCTCCAGGGCTTCAGCAAGATTTCCCCGGTCATGGACATCATCAAGAAGCAGGGCCTGGAAGCCTCCAAAGTGCTCACCCCTCTCCTGGTGATGATGGACCAGGCCGGCATGGAAGGCGGCGCAGCAGGCAACGCCTACCGGAAGATTTTCCAAGGGGCGATGAACAACGACAAAATCCAGCAAGCGCTGGGCGATTTGAAGGTGACCAAGGGCATCAAGTTGCAACTGGATTTCACCGACGGCAAAGGCGAGTTCGGCGGCATCGAGAAAATGTACGCCCAACTGGAAAAACTGCAGGGGCTTACGACGGAAAATCGCCTGGCTTTGCTCAAGCAAATGTTTGGCGACGATAGCGAGACCATCACAACCCTCAACACCATGATGGCAAAGGGGCTGGGCGGCTATAACGAGGTGGCGGCCAAGCTTTCCGCCCAGGCCGATCTGCGCACCCGTGTGAATGAGCAGCTCGGCACGCTGACCAACATGATCGAAGCCGCCGAAGGCAGCTGGACCAACGCCATGAGCGAGATCGGCGAAACAATCGCGCCAGAGCTCAAAGACCTGATCGAGGGCATCGGCGAACTCGCCGTCAGCGTAAAGAACTGGGTAAAAGAACACCCGGCGCTGACCGCTGCCATCGTCAAAACGGCGGCGGGGTTGGCCTTGCTGCTGGCTGTGGGTGGTGGGCTCATGCTCACGCTTGCCAGCTTCCTCGGCCCCTTTGCCATCGTCCGCTACGCGCTCACGCTACTGGGCATCAAAAGCTTCGGCGCCGTTGCGGCGCTAAAAGGATTGGGGAGCGCTTTCCTGTGGGTAGGCCGTGCGGTGCTGTGGATCGGGCGCGCCCTGATGATGAATCCCATCGGCTTGGCGGTGATGGCCATCGCCGGTGCGGTGTACCTGATCTACAAGTATTGGGATCCAATCAAGGCGTACTTCCTCGGCCTTTGGGAAGAGGTCAAAGCAGGCCTGAGCGGCGGGTTTGCCGGGATCACTGCGCTAATACTTAACTTCAGTCCGTTGGGGCTGTTTTATCGCGTGTTCGCCGGCGTGATGAATTACTTCGGCGTTGAGATGCCGGCCAAATTCAGCGACTTCGGTTTGATGCTTATGCAGGGCATGGTCCAGGGCATCAGCGAAGGGTTAGGCAAGGTGAAAGAGGCCATCACCGGCGCCGGTGAGTCGACCATTAACTGGTTCAAGGAAAAGCTGGGCATCCATTCCCCGTCTCGCGTTTTCGCCAGCCTCGGCGGGTTCACGATGGCCGGCCTGGAGCAAGGCCTCCAGAACGGTGAAAAGGGTCCGTTGGCGGCCGTAGTTGAGATTGGCAAAAAGCTCGCAGCCGCCGGCGCCGTCACCCTCGGCGCTGCGGGTTCGGCGCTTGCCATGGATAACCGTCCGCCGTTAAGCGCAATCGGCGGAGGTGGTGCCCCAGCCGTCCAGCAGGCCGCTCCGATAACGATCAAAGTGTATGCGGCGCAAGGAATGGATGAACAAATGCTCGCGCGGCTTGTGGCGGCGGAAGTCGCCAAGGTCCAACGCGGTGACCAGGTGCGCCGCCGCAGCGCACTGAGCGACCAGGAGTAACCAGACCATGATGATGGCACTCGGCATGTTTGTATTCGGGCTGCCTACCCTCGCCTACCAGGAGCTGCAACGCAGCACCGAATGGCGGCACAGCTCGACCAGCCGCATCGGCACCAACCCTGCCAGTCAATTCCTGGGGCGCGGTGAAGACACCATCACCCTGCCGGGCTCATTGCTGCCAGGCCTCGCCGGGTCTCCCCTCGGCCTGGACTCGCTCAGAATGATGGCGGACACCGGCAAAGCGTGGGCACTGGTGAGCGGCACCGGCAAGATTTACGGCGCCTGGGCGATCACATCCATCAGCGAAACCCAGCAGATTTTTTTCGAGGACGGCACGCCGCGTCGCTACGAATTCACCATCAGCCTCAAGCGTATCGACGACGGCCGCATCGACATGCTCGGCACGGCAACCGGTGTGCTTGGCGGGCTGCTGCGCCCTATCTTGGGTGCGCTGCTTTGAGCCTTCTGAGCCAAGCCGCTGGCCTGCTCGATCAGGCGGCCCAGCGTTACCGCGAGGTTACCGCCTACGCCAAGCCGATTTGCCGCGTCGTGGTCGCTGGCAACGACATCACCGCCGCAGTGGTCGAGCGCCTAATCAGCATCGAGCTCACCGACAACCGAGGGATGGAGGCGGACCAGCTCGACATCGCGCTAAGCGACCATGACGGGTTGCTGGCAATACCACCCCGTGACGCCGCCATCGATCTTTGGCTTGGGTGGGATGACACGGGCCTGGTCTACAAAGGCCGCTACAACGTCGACGAAACCGAGCACAGCGGAGCGCCTGATACCCTGAACATCCGCGCCCGCAGCGCCGACCTGAGCGGCGGGCTGAAGGTGAAGCGCGAGCGCTCTTGGGACGCCACGCCCCTTGCCACCATCGTCAGCGCTATCGCGACCCGATACGGCCTCACCCCGCTGATCAGCGCTGCGCTTGCCGGCCTCGACTTGGCGCACCTGGATCAAGCCAACGAGTCGGACGCAAACCTGCTCACCCGCCTCGGCCGCGACCACGACGCCATCGCCAGCATCAAAGCCGGCCGCCTGTTGTTCATGCCTACCGGTAAAGCGGTGACAGTCAGCGGCCTGGAACTTCCACACGTCACGCTGACGCGCGCCGATGGCGACCAGCACCGCTACCTACAGGCGAGCCGCGATACCTACACCGGCGTGAAGGCGTATTTCTACGACGTGAACAGCGCGAAAAAACAGGAAGTGTTCGCCGGCGGCGGCGAGAACATCAAAGAGTTGCGCCACAGCTACACCGACAAGGCCAGCGCGCTACGAGCGGCACGGTCGGAGTGGAGCCGATTGCAGCGAGGGACGGCGACATTGAGCTATACGCTTGCCAAGGGACGACCGGATCTGGTGCCCGATCAGACCTACAGCCTGACAGGGATCAAAGCGGAAATTGCGGAAATCATCTGGCTCGGTGGAAACATTCGCCACAGCTTCACGCCTGAGAGTTTCACCACTGCGCTGGAGCTCGAATCGCAGTTACCGGAAGGCGACCTGGACGAACTGGCGGACCACGACATCAACGATGGCTTTACGGGGTTGGTTGCCTGGTATCGCGACCCAAAAACCGGGGCACAGCACAAGCTCACCGAGGGTGACCAGACCGAGCCGCGCCGGCTGACGCATCTCTATCAAAGCAAAGCCAACGCAAAGCGGGCGCTGGATCGAGAGTGGTTACGTCTCAAAGAAAAGCAGCTCCCCGTCAAACAGTGACTATGTGTTTGTTGATGTGGCATTTAATACACTTTGCACCAGCGAAGGTGTCACTGCACGGCCTTGCAAAGCGTACAAAATTTCTTGCCGCACCGCCCCTCCGTAGCCGCCCTCAGCGAGCTTTGTGATCGCACGCACCATAACTTCCGCCGCCTCAGCAGCTTCAGCTTCTTTATCGGCAAGTGCTTGCCGAACGATATTCATATCCCCTTGTAGGCTTAAAACCTCGCCAGTTTTTTCTGCCAACTCTCTCTGGAGATGAGACAAATCGAAATTGACCCTTTCTAATTTGAACTCTGTTTCCGCGAATTTTTCGGCGCGTTTGATCGCCAACTGCAACTCCGCTTCAGAATTTGATCTTTTTACCTTCATCTCTTCTACTTTCTGTTCCATCTCCTCGATTTTCCGTACCTTGCTTTCTCGATCTAAACGCCACCCGCTTTCTTTAAGAGCAACCTCATCGAACGTAAATACTTTTTTCCGAAGCACCCACTGCTGCATCCTCAATAATACGTTCTGACTAAAAAGAGTCCAAACGGAAACTAGCGCAGAAGGAAACGGCAGTATAAAGATATAAACCAGAGCGACAGCGAGCGGAAGACCATAGGCGTATTTAGCATTCGCAAGGTTGCCATGGAGATAAAAATCAACCTGCGCGATTTTTTCATATACTTTTAAATCCGAAAAAAAAATTAGTGGAATCCGATAATTTAGGAATATCCAAGAGAGAATATATGCACCGATGAGCGGGCTATTCAGGCGCTCATTGATGTGAGTTCGTACGCTGTCTAAAAAGCCTTCCATTGCGCTACCCCTTCGAAATTATAAAAAGCTGTGAATAGCTCACCGGCCAACCACCTGGCACGGTCCAGTTTTCATTAGATATTTGGATCACGTGGACAAGAGGACCGTTGAGCATTGCGGCCAACTCCTTAGAAGACTTAATCTGCGGCCCTTCCAAAGGGGCAGGCAATACATTCATACGTGGAAGAAAAACGCGGACGCTCTTACCAGTGAAATATGCTTGCCCTAGATCCTTCAAATAAACCACGAGCTCAATCAAAGAATTCTGCGTGGTCTCCAAGGTTTTTATTAGCCCCTCGGAGGCTTCATACGCGTTGTAAACTCTCGTAGCACCAACCATGTCGGCTATTTGGTGAACCGTCAGATTTTTATGACTATTTCTTGGATGCGCATGTCGCGCAACCCAATACTCACTCATAAGGTCTCTGCGCTGTTCGATTTGATTGCCTAAGCTGCGATATAAGTTAACCGCTGCAAACAGCTTAGAATTAGCGTTTGTAGCTCTCAAACGAACGAACAACCCGAAGATGCGCTTATCTATTTCAAGATCATATGAACGAAGAGAATAACCCATATGGGGAATTGACAAAAATCGCCCGGACTGCGACTCAAAAGGTCGGATAATTTTTTCAGTGATCCCAGCAACGTCTTCGATCATTGCAGTGATGGCGTACATAGCCGATACGTAAATCTCCGCAGCCTGCTCCAAGTCTTGCTGCCGTTTTTGCTTTTCGGAAAAACCATACGCACAAATGGCGCCCGCTGCCGCACCGGCGAAACCGGCGACAATAGGACTTACGTAGTCCTTAAGAAAACCGTAATGGTCTGGACTTACAAGAGATACTGTGCCGTCGCCAAGTGAGAAATAAATTAGTGTAGTAAACAGAGTGAAGACAAATCCAACAAATGCGCCAATGCCAAAATGAATCATCTATTTTTCTCTGAGCGGATGCAGAGTATAAAGCCCCGCAAGTGCGAGGCTCCGTTAAGTCAGTCGGTGGGATTCAGTGTTTGTCTTGCTCGGGCTTTCATTGCCCTAACCATGAAGGATTGGTCCGGCCCCTCCAACTGGCGGTAATACCTCAACATCAGCCGTTCCTCTGGCGTCAACGGTTCCACATAGCGCTGCTCAACCCAATCCGCAGGTTGGTTTACCGCAGCCTCCGTTACATCGGCACTCATCTGCATACTCCTTAATGGCAGTGAGCGACAAGCATCCAAATAATCCGCAGCTCATTGCCACACAATCGCACGCTGTAGCGCCTTTTAGCCCTCTTGGCTCTGGTGCCGCCCAGCCATCTCGGCCAAGGCCAGCACCATTTTGGTCGTCCCAGCCCGATCCGCTAGCGGCAGTTGGCGGTAGCGGTTGAGGAGCTCTAGCTCCTCATCAACCAATACATTTTCACTAACAGGCTTCTTCTCCCCCGTTATGACGTACAAAACGTCAACCCCATGTTGCGCGACAGCAGCCAAGTAGGCCGCGTCAGGAAACCGCTCGCCTTTTTCGTAATTGCCTTGGGCGTTGGCTTTTACGCCACCAAGCTCTCCGAAAGCCCCTTGCGACAACCCCAGACGCTCTCTCTCTTCGCGCAAGCGCTCGCCAATTACACTCATTTGGATGGTATTTCCCAGTTGACACCACTCTTTTGAGTGGTAATCTTGGCGTCATTGAACGCTTTTGAATGGATTTGAATGATGCACGCCACCCGAACACCAGCACAAGCCAAGGAATGGCTCCAATCGCAGGGCAAAACCGTCAAGGAGTTTGCCGAAGCGAACGGGCTTGATCAGTTCACGACCTATCAAGTCTTAGCCGGCACTAAAAAAGGCAAGCGTGGCGAAGCCCACCGCGCCGCCGTTCTGCTGGGTATCAAGGCGGGCACGGTCGCACATTAGTGCGCCCGTTCCAGGGGAGAAACGAGAAGATGACACGCCCAGTTCTTGATAGCCGCCGCAAAGCCGTAATGGCTGCCGTTGCCGCCTTTCCAGGCGGCAGAGAATGCGCCGCTGCGCACCTTTGCCTGGACCTCAAACAGTTCGACAACAAGGCCTACGAAAACCCGGGCCATCGCCCTCTGACTGACGCGCAAGTTCGCCAGCTCGAACGCGTCAGCGGCACCAACATTCTCGCCGACTACATGGCTGGTCTCTACGGCGGTGTCTTTGCACCGATGCCAGAGGATGGCCACGTCGACAACCTCGACCTGTACGCCCGCTCGCTTGCCACCGACGTCGCGGAAGGCAAGGTCGACCAGATCATTTTCAAAGCCTTGGCAGATGGTCGACTTGATGAAGGCGAGCTCGCTGACATCGTCGCCGCTCACCGTCGGCACCTTGCAGCAAGACACGCCGAAATCGGCGCCGTGATTACGTTGCACCGGAAAAATCCGGGCAACCAGGACCAGTAGTAGACGCAGGAAGCGTCGCTTTTTTTGGCGAAAGCCATTGGCCGCGTTAGCGGCCGGGGAGAGAAACGATGAGCACCAACCATGGCGGCGGGTACAAGGCCCTGTGTCCTGCCTGCGGCAGCCGAATGCGTATTCGTAATTCGGAAGAGCAAACACCCATTTTCAAAACCATGTACGGCGAGTGCACCAACCTCGGTTGCGGCGCGACCTACGGCGGCTCCCTCTCATGGGAATACGAGCTGAACGCCTCTGGAATAGACCGTCCCCGCGTCAGGCTACCCGTCGCACCGTCGGTTAAGCGAATGCAGGCTTTCCGCGACAGCGCGGTGAAAACCAACCAGCTCGACATGCTCGCCGTCTTGGAGGCCTGACTATGCAAACCATCACGCTCACGCGCAAGCAACTCGATGACTACCGCACCGGCATGCAGCGCAATGCGGCAGCCTTTGTAGAACTACACCAGCAGGAACACCTCAACGACGACGGCCTTTTCGACCGCACCGTCAACCACCTGGTGAACGTATGGGGTGTGCCGGTATTCATGGCCGGGCGCCTAGTGCATTTAGCGATGACGGACCGCCTACCACGGGGCAAGTCGTGGATCGGCGTAGACGTCTCCAGCGGTTCGGATCTTTGCTTGATTCGGGACTACCGCATCGGGAAAACCTATCCGGTATCGGCACGGGTTCTACCGCACCGTTTCCTGCACTCCCCGGCCGACACGGCCGCTCTCTGACCCTTTAACCGCCCTGCCCCACTCCCGTGGGTTTGGGGAAGTTTTATCCGCAATTCGAGGTGCCGCCATGCCAAACGCCGTTGCGTTTCAGTTGGACATGCCCAAGCCGGTCGCAGTGGCGTGGCTTGGCAGCCTGCGCGCAGAGCTCCGCAAGGGCTTCTTGGAGCATTGGTACGACGACCGCTACCGCGACGTCCCCGAGGGCTTTAGAAGCCGCCGCATCCTCGACGATTACCCGGCCCTCGCCGGCCACAAACGCACCATCGGCGCGCTGCAAGCCGCCCTTGCCGCCAACTAGTAAGGCAGTTCCATGACGATGCACGAGAGATTCAGGGGCGAGGTGCTCCGCCGCATTGAGGCTGACTTCGGCCTCAAGCACATGAGCGGCACCAATTACATGCGCAAAGGCACCTGCCCTGCGCCTGGCTGTGGCAAGAAAACCCTTTATACCTTCCACGATTCACCGTGGATGTTGATCTGCGGCCGGCCTGAGAAGTGTGGCCACCGCGTCCACGTCAAAGATCTGTACAGCGACCTGTTCAACGACTGGAGCAAGCAGGCGCCGTCTACTGATGAGGATCCAACCGCTACCGCCCGCGCTTATTTGGAGATGGCTCGCGGCTTTCGCATCGAGCTAATCGCCGGTTGGTTCACGCAGGAAAACTACTGGAGCCGCGACATTAGCGCGGGCACAGCAACCGTCCGTTTTCCCTTGGACAAAGGCGGCTACTGGGAGCGTCTGATCGACCGCCCCGAACGCTTCGGCAAGCAGAAAGCGCGTTTCAAGCCAGGCGAAAGTTACAAAGGCGTGTGGTGGTGCCCACCTTCGCTCGACCTGGTGCAGGTCCGCGAGCTGTGGATTGTCGAAGGCATTTTCGACGCCATAGCGCTGCTCCACCACGACGTGGCGGCTGTGTCCATGATGAGCAGCGCCCCATGCCCAACCGAATCACTCAAGTCGCTTAAAAAGGCCTGCCAGGAAGCTGACAAGCCCCTCCCCCGCCTGATTTGGGCGCTCGATAACGAGCCGGTTGCTAAAGCCAACATGCGTCGATGGGCGAAGGAAGCCCGCGACATGGGCTTCAAGTGCGGCGCGGCTGTGATCCCGCAACGGGGCGCGAGAAAACTTGACTGGAACGACCTCCATCAGCGGTGGACGTTTATCGAAGGCGCGGACGAAAAAGCGAAGCGCATCGAGCTCGACCTCGACGAAGCGCGCCATCAAGGCGACCTGCTGCTGGCCGAGTCAGCAGAGGAAAAAGGTCTGCTGATGTACAGCTGGGACGAGCGCAAGGAATTCCACTTTACGTTCCACTCCCGCCTGTACTGGTTCCGCCTGGATATGGAGCGCTACGAGCGAGCCACACGCGACCTGGAGAACGACGAGTCCCACGAAGCGCAACAGCTCAACGAGAAACAAGTCCGCGAGAAAGCGCTCCGCCAAGCGGGATGCGTCACGCGCATCGCCAACTGCAATTTCCAAGCGCTCTATTTCATGCGGAACGAGCAGACGGACGAGGCCTGGTACTACTTCCGCGTTGAGCGCCCGGAAGCTCCGACCATCAAGAGCACATTTACCTCTGCGCAAATTTCCTCAGCGCCTGAGTTTAAGAAGCGCTTGCTCAACGTGTGCAACGGAGCCCTTTTCTCCGGCACCCCGCAGCAGCTTGAGCGAATGCTGGAAAACCAGCTCGACATCCTGAAAACCGTTAACACCATCGACTGGATTGGCTACGCCCGCGAGCACGGCGTTTACGTGTTCAACGACATCGCCATCGCCGGCGGCAAGGTCCATAAGCTGAACCAAGAAGATTTTTTCGACATCGGTCGGCAGAGCATCAAATCGCAGAGCCAGTCGCCGGTGCTGCACGTCAACCCCGAGCTGAGCGACTACAAAGAGGAATGGTTCGACCTGTTCTGGCGCTGCTTTGGCGTCCGTGGTGTCGTCGTGTTGGCATGGTGGCTGGGGGCGCTTTATGCGGAGCAGATCCGCCAGTTACACAAGTCCTACCTGTTCCTTGAGCTGATTGGCGAGGCTGGCGCCGGCAAAACCACTCTGGTGGAACTGCTGTGGAAGTGTACTGGCCGCACCGAATACGAAGGCTTCGACCCATCCAAAGCGACCGCTGCAAGCCGCGCGCGCAACTTCGCCCAGGTAGGCAACCTGCCGGTCGTATTGATCGAGTCGGAACGCGAGCAGAAAGAAGGCGCCCCGGTTAAACACTTCGACTGGGACGAGCTGAAGACCGCATACAACGGCCGCAGCGTCCGCTCCACAGGCGTGAAAAACAACGGCAACGACACCCGCGAACCGCCGTTTCGTGGCGCACTACTCATCGCCCAAAACAATGCGGTCAATGCCTCCGAGCCGATCCTCCAGCGCCTCGGCCATGTGCACCTAACTCGCGAGCACCAGACGCCGCAATCCAAAGCCTACGCCGAGCAGTTGGAACGCATGCCCGTGGAGCAGCTCAGCGGCTTTTTGGTCAAGGCCCTGTTACCTGAGGCGCAGATCGTCAAGCTGATCGATGAGCGCACCTCCGGCTACGAGCAGCAGCTCCTGGCTGTACCGGGGATCCGTACCGTCCGTATCGCCAAGAACCACGCCCAGTTGCGCAGCCTGATCGACGCCTTGCAGCTGGTGGTGCCGCTGGACGACGACAAAGCCGCGCTAGTCCACGCGGAGGTCGAGCAAATGGCGCTGGAACGTCAGCAAGCAATCAACGCCGACCACCCGGTAGTCAGCAGCTTTTGGGAGCTGTTTGAGTACCTGAACGGCCCGCTCGACGAGCCAGGCGGCCAACTGAATCACTCCCGCAAGAACAGCTTCGTCGCCTTCAACCTCAACGAGGTGATCGAAATGGCGGCGAACAAGCGGCAGCAGGTTCCGCTCATTCACGAGCTCAAGCGCCTGCTGAAAACCAGCAAGTCCCCCAAATTTTTGGATAGCAACAAACCGGTTAATTCGGCGCGCGCGACAGACCTGTCGGGCGCTGCCAAAACCGTCCGCTGCTGGGTGTTCCAGCTCGCGTGACAACTCAACCAGGGCGCGGCAACGCCCCGGCCCCTACCCCAAGGAGAAGCACCATGCACAACAACAGCTACCCCGACCGCGCCGGCCGGCGCGAACGTCTCGCCACGCTGGCCGTCAGCGGCGCGTCCCTGGCCTTGCTTATAGCGGCTGGCTACTACGCGCCGGCTCTGCTGGCGGCAGCCCTTCACTGACCTACAGCCCGGGCGCGGCAACGTCCGGGCAATCCACTCAAGGAGAAGCACCATGAAAGCGGAAATAGAAAGCGGCGTTCCTGCCAGCGAAAACACGATGCGCAAGTTCGGCAATTTGGAGTTGCTGCTGGCGTTCGAGGATTGGGCGCTACCGCGCGGCTATGACTTAGGCCGCCGCACCGGCACCACCGCCGAAGACAGTCAGTTTCTCAACGTCGAAACACAGGCTGCCTGGCTTGGGTTTGAAGCCGCGCACGGCCCGGACGGGTGCAAACCGTTCGGTCAGCAGCTGTATGCGCGCATCAAGAAAACCAGCCGGTACGCCCATCAGACAGAAAAGCTATTCCCGGTGCGGGTGGCCGCAGCACCGTACGACGCCTTTGTCGTTCATGGCGGACCGGGCGGCCTGTATGCCCTGCGGGACGTGAACTTCTACGTCCTGGTCGACGGCAAGCCAATGAAGATCAGCTAACCACGGAACAAGCGGCGCCCCGGGGCGGCAACCCCGAGGCGTTCGGACAAGGAGAAGCACCATGCACCACCTTAAAAAACACCATCGCTGGCCATTGCTGGCAATGGTCGCCGCACTCGCGGGGGTTACGGCCACTTCGGTGGCGCTGGCCATCGCGGCGCTGATCGAAAACGCCTTGATCGCCGCTCTGTTTGCATCGGCGGCAGTGGTCCTGGATCTGTTCAAGTACATCGCTTGGCCGCTGGCCCTTGGCCTGATTGCAACACGCCGCACCGTTTGTGCACTGCTGATGATGGCTTGCGCGACGGCACTGGGCGGCGTCTCCGGCTGGGCAAGTTACGACCGGCTGATGAGCTCGATCATCACCAGCCGTGCCGAGCACCAGGCGCACCAGGAGCAACGTCAGATCGATCTGTTGGAACAACGCGACGCCGACGCCGCACGCATTAAGCAGCTCGACACTGATGCTTCCACCGCCTACCAGCAAGCCCAGGCGCTACGGGACCGAGGAATGGTCAGCCGCGCCCTGGAATTGGAGACGGCCGCCATGGCACGCATCGACGCCGAACGTGAACACGCCCAGGAGCGTAGAGACCTCGCCTCGCAAGAACTCACAGCCCTACTCGCTAAACCAGCCAAAGCCGCCGGCCTACCGCTGTATCTGGCCCACCTCCTCTGCCTCGGATTCGCCGCAGCACTTGAGGTAGTGCCCGCACTGATCCTCGCTGCGCTTCGCAGCCCCATCGTGCAGGAGCGTGACCCGGTAGCGGCAATAACGGAGCAGGAACAGTCCCGGGAGCGCGATCAGGAACGGCCGGAAACAGGGGCGGACGAGGCCGCAGAGCCAGGCATACCGCAACAGCTACGGGAGCTCATCGCTAGTACGGAGGCCGGAGCAAAAGTGGCAGTGAGGCAGGTATCAAAGGAGCTGCGGATAGGCAGCACTAAGGCCACCAAGTTGCTACAGCAGGCCGCAGAAATGGGCCTATTGATGAAGACCGCCGGCGGCTACGTCGCGGCTTAAAGAAGTTGGCCCCGCCAAGCGGCAACTCGGCAGGGCCTGACCAACCCCAAGGAGAAGCACCATGCAAGTGAACCCCCAAGAAGTCGGCGGCGAAAAGCGTATCACGCAAACCGTGGCCTTAACTCGTATCCCTAACGCAGAAACCACCCATGCCAAGGTGGCGTATGGCTGACCATGAAGAACGCCAGCACATGCTGGCCTGTGAGGCCCGCTACTGGCTCCGGCGTGGGTTTACCACCTCGGAGAGAGTGGCGGAGCTGGAACAAATGCTCGTTAAAAAGCGGGGATCCGTGGGCGTCGCCAGCTTAGTTGACGAAATGCGCCGTCAGTGGGGAGCGCGTCGGGACTGGCTCGGGAGGGAACAATGATCAGAAGACGGATAAGCGGCATTCACTCGCCGTCGACGCACTGGGTGTCAGTGGTGATAATACTGGATGTGCAACCAGTATCTTTTCGCCATGTATTTCGATGTTCTTGCCCTCAATGTTCGCGGCCGTCCGTTATCAGACAAGGAGCGACGTTCGATGCCGCGCATCCGTGCGGATATCTATATTCACGCCGCCCGATGCGAACCGCTGGCCCGGGAGTCGCTCCAGGCGTGCGCACACAATCTGCACCACACTTCCAAAATCGCCCTTTCACCGCTTTACGACGTGAGAGTGGATGGAATGGCGACGCTGGGCTTGGTCATATCGGGCACAGAATTCATCGACGGTCAGGCCTTTCCTCAGGCCTGGCATTGCAGACCGCTCGAGAGAACGTTTGTGATTCCCTGGACCAGTTGCGCTCGATCATCTCTGGACGGATTGATTTAAACCGAGAAGGTGGCGCCGGCGTTTCTCGCTTATTACGTGTGCCGCTCGGCCTTATGCTGGGGACTGGGTATGAGTGAGGCCCCGCGCATGCTGACATTTGAAGACCTTAAACGCATCACCGGATACACCCGGCGCGCTGATGTGGAGCGAACCCTGCACGAGCAGGGAGTTCGCATATTCCGTGGCCGAACGGGACCATGGACCACCGTGGATTTGATCAACCAGGCCGGCGGCCTAAGGCCGGTCTCGGCGGAGAAGTACGGCGCAGAGATTCTATGAGGCGAGCAAGGAAGCGTAAGCACAACCCGCACATTCCCAAGCACATCGATCAGGCCGCCCTTCCGGCGGCCGTTTATTTTGACCACCGTGGTAATGGGGTTTGGTACACCCTGCACTACGACGAGGGGGGCAAGCAGCGGCGCCAGAATATTGCCCCGCCTTCGGTCACCCTGTCTGAACTGCACCGACTAATGGAACAGCGCGCCGGCATCGACCGAGAAAGCCTGCGCTATTTGTGCGAGCAGTTTCACGCAAGCTCACAACTGAAGCGGCTGGGCCTGAAGACGCAGAAAGATTATGAATACTCGCGAAACGTGCTACTCGATGTACCCACCAAGCTGGGCAAGCCACTCGGGGAGCTGGCGGTCCGAAAATTCACCTCGGCGTTGATACAGCGGGTGATCGACCGGATCGCCGACGACGGTACGCCATCTAAAGCGGCACACGCACTGCGATATTTGCGGCGCGTAATGCAGTGGGGGCGTAACCGTGGCTATTTGGAGACAAACCCTGCTCAGGGTATTGAGGCACCGGTCGAACGCAAGCAGCGAAGATTGCCGAAGCCGGCAGTCATGGCTGCACTAATCGCCAGGGCCCGTGAATTGGGCCAACTGGCGCGAAGCCAACCAGGTGCGTGCCCCGAATACCTTTCCTATGTGATGGAGCTCAGCTATTTGTGCCGCTTGCGAGGTATCGAGACAGTCACGTTGAGCGACGCAAACGAACTGGAGGAAGGGGTGCTGACCAATCGGCGGAAGGGCAGTCGCGACAATGTCGTACGCTGGACGCCGCGACTTCGTGCCGCTTGGGACGGTGCAAAGGCTTACAGAGCGAAGGTGTGGGCCAGGACCAAAGCCCCGATGCCCATCCTGGCGGAACGGCGTTTCATCATCGTCGCGGCTCACGGCGGCGCGTTACAGAAATCGAGTCTGGATACCGCCTGGCAGCGGTTCATCACTAAAGCCATAGAAGCGGGAGCCATCGCCGAGGCGGACCGCTTCGCGTTGCACGACCTCAAGCGCCGGGGCATAACGGACACTCCTGGCAATCGCGCAGATAAGCAAGAGGCGAGTGGCCACAGAGATGGCTCTATGATGGATGTGTACGACCACAGCGTTCCTATCGTCGCGCCGTCCGCCGACTAGACGAGCTGCCTGAACAGCCCACGTCACGCATATCTAATGAGGCGCAAGGGACTGCAATGGATGTGAGTGCTATTGGCTAGAATCTGGTGGTTATTGAGAGGCAGCTGTCGGCCAGAAGCAGACATCGAAATCTCCTGCCGGACGCTATCCCCGTAGGGTGTGCGATGCGCACCGAAGCGATCACCGATCTGGCTTGGTGCGCACAGCGCACCCTACAAAAAGCGACCTTGCGTTTGTATCGTAAATATCAGTTTCTAGCTGCTCGCAGCTTCTCGCAAACGGCGGCAACCGGCCGGTTTTTCTGAGCAGTCCAGGCTCGCCCCCTATGGGATATCGAGTCCAGATGTGCAGATGCACGCATCAAGCGCTTGATCTGGGGACTCACGTTCATACAAGGGCAGCCGAAGCTCCAGGGCCGTGGCAATCACGTCGAGGCTGACATCTTTAAACGTGACGACCCGATGTCTCTCGGCATCGGATGTGTTCTGCGACGTGGCTGGAGAATGCTCTATCAAGTGAAACTCATACGGGGATAAACCCGCCTTAAAATGCGGATGTCTCGACAGCGATTCATCTGTGATGTTCAGAATTCGATGTTCGATCAGTTGCTTGAACACCACGACCGAAAACCATCCATCGATCTGGTCTTCGAAGCAAACATAAAGATGCCCATTAGCTATCCGAGTCGCTGGATGTGCCTAGGTAGGAAACCTTGGGGCGTCGTTTAAAATATGAGCCTTGGCTGTTCGATTATTGAGAGTTGAGGCCATGATCAATCCGAGACGTGAATCGTGAAAACCGGGACACCGGACTAATCGAGCTGCTCAGGTGAATCTGCCAAGGTAGGCGACCGTCGCAGTGCTTTCAGGCACACGCACGACAGGTTTGATCCGAGCAGAAGTAGAGCGTCGGTCAGCCCAGACTGCATCAGCCGCAAAAGGGGACAGGTTGAACCACCCCCCTATACCCCGCGTCATTACTTACAGTCAGCAAGGAAACTTGCCAGATCTCTTCCGGTGTCCGAAAGCATCCGATTATCGGCAGCACCACCCGTTGCACCAGCCAGCGCAAAGATCCCGCCATACTCCATCGAGTTGTGATAGATGTGAGTTTCATGCACGATTTTCTTCGCAGGGTACTCGTAGAAAGTGACTTTCAACAGAACGGCTGAACTTCCGGCGGAGGGACCTGAAGCAAATCGTTTTTCCCCGTTGACATACTTTATCTTTTCAACTACTGGAACAATTACCAGACCGCGCGCCGCGTCAACAGACTCCGCGGCATGGATGTTTTCAATAAACGATGCCCGTACTGCAAGCTCTTGGTTAAAGACCTCTTGTATTCGTTTTATTGCCCGAACGTTTTCTGCGTCGCTTTTGTAATCAGGATGGACGTCTATAGGGGCAACCATCACTTGCGAGTAACTTGAAACCTTGAAGCCGGGCGGTAGCCTTGTTTCTTTCGGCGCGTGAATATTTGTTTTCGCGCAGCCCGCGAGCACAGCCGACAACATAACCAGAAAATAAACACTGCGAAAATTGCGGCTCTCTATTCTTGTTCTTCTGACTTTGGATATATCGAACATCTACCGCTCCTTAGCGATTGCGCGTTGTGATCTGTAGCGCCGTGTGGAAGGTCGCGATGATAAGCGCTCAGTTAGGCACATAAACGTGCGCGTGGATTTATTTTTGCAGCGCCCTGTCTATAGGGGTGAACATTCGGACCCGGGAAAATAACTCTACAGCTTCTGCCCGTTATTCGCGCAGTGACTCTGCCCACTCTTTTCCGCGTCTCGATAGCCCCTCGCTACCCGGCTGGCGAACCCCCAGCCTGGGCAACTGCTGCAACGCACGGTCGAGCAGCGCGCGAGTGCGTGGTCTGCGCAAAATGCTGATGAAAACAAAGCGGACATATTTATTAAACGACTCTAAATTAGAGCTATTAAATAAAATCTGCCCCCCCTTTGTTGCACAGGTCGACATTTCTACAGGCGCTGCTTATGAGCATGCGAAAGGCAGTAATGGGCCGGTAGCTTCCCGCCGTGAACGGCGGCAAAAATCGTTCAGGAGCGGACGTTGACGGTCCGAGCGCAAGGGAACAAAGGGGACGGATCTATTAAACGACTCTAAGTTAGAGCTACTTAATAAATCTGCCCCCTTATCACTGCTAATGACAAGCATATATAAACCAACTTCCACGCAAAGCCTTATAACTACAACCTACATCCGTACTCATCAGCAATTCGTCCCCCACAACTCCTTGCGCTCGCGGGCGATTAGGAAATCTCGTTCCAGGCACATACAAGATCGCATCTTTAACCAATGGAGGTTGTGGAAAATAAATATAGCCCATCCTTAACCCAGCGTATCCTTTGACCCTTGACCGCCAAAAATTAACAGCACCGTACTTGCACTCTAGCGCTCTCCGTTCTTGCGCAAATGCGGATATTGTTTTACCAGCACCAGTGCCAGAATCATTTGAAAGCGCATACAAATGGCGCTCCAGGCGACGCGCTTCATCAAATGCCTTATCGGAGAACGGATCGGGGAGCCAAAGTGTAGGACCATATTGACTCACACTCACAAACTCCATCCTTCCTGAAAACACAACACGCGAATGAGCATCTAGGTCTCCGGGACAGCTATCCCTATTATCGTTAACGACACGCTCGAACTCGGCAAAGTGCTTTTCAAACAAAGCAATCATTTCCGCATCACTTTCATTCGGACTGAACGTCCTCAACGCCGCCCCGGTGAAAAACCAATCATCTACAACAGCTATCGCGCCGGAGAGGCTGTCTTCCTTCCAAAAAAACAGACCCACCCCAACTGCTGCCAGCAAATACCCGCCTACAGCCAAGAGCAAAATCCCTAAAGATATCTTTTTGATCATTGATGTTCACCACTCAAAGACTCATTGACTGAACAGCGAAAATGGCAGAGTTTTTATTTACTCTGCTGTAAACCTAGGCGCATCGTAGGCTACAGAAAAAGGGGACGGATTTGTTAAAAGCCTGTAATTAGAGCCGCCTAATAAATTTATCCCTTTTATTTTCGCTAATTAGAGCCACTTAATAAATCTGTCCCCTTTTCGCTGCTCACCATTCGACGCGTAATTGACAGGGTGGTCCGAGGTTCAGATTCTGAGTGAGCCCTTGAGGTCCGCTTCTGGCCGATAGCGGCAGTTTCCTGGGCGTAGGGGCTGCCCGAGTGTTCTGCGTCGCTCCTACGTAACAAGCTGAACAAAACCCGCTAAACGTGCGGGTTTGTCCATTCTCTACACGTAATAACAAATGCCCTAACGTGTTGATATTTATGCTGTAAGCACCGTTCTTGTAACCAGCAGGTCCCGGGTTCGATTCCTACCCGGTGGCGGCTGAGTAACTCCTGACCTACGCTCGATTCATGTCAGAGATCAAGAATGGTCTGCTCGTGGCAAAGTTGACTTATCCCTTCGCGTGCGCTGGGCTGAATGTGTACTTCTCGCCGCAGGGCTTCGAGGAGATTTTGATTCCTCGCAATCTATGAACGCTTGCTGTTTTGGGAGTCACAACCGGACCATGGCCAAGATGACTTTCGCTTTTGGGTGTGTTCGGCTGAAGGAATATTTTTATCCTTTGGGCTTCGAGGCCAAATTGCAGTGGCCGAGTTCTGTTACCGCTCGCGTTTTTAATCCAAAAACCGGCGAAGACATCGCGTCCCTTGCGGGGCTGCCTTGGGATACCTTGGTGACCATTGATGGCTTAGTCAAAATGATCGGGGCGCTTGAGGATAAGATGGGGCATGCATGAATGCTCAACAACATCCCCCTAGAACGCTGCAAACGCTACGTCATACGCGATCCATCTCTCGCTATCAGCGCCACATTTCCAACCATCCGTTTAGCTACCTTGCCTCCATTCAATACGTTCGCTTAAACCAGCAATACCTGCCGACCTGGACGATGTGATCAAAGCGCAAACCTGCCTTGGTCCGACGTGGACATTTCTGCACGGCGACGCAGTTCAGGAGAAAGGCTCGAACCAAACCGGTAGCCCGTGAAGCCTCGGCCCCCCTACGTAACAAGCTCAGCCATCCCCACTGCTTTAGCGGGTTATAGCCTCTGCCCTACGTAATACGATTTGCGTTAAGTCCTTGATTTTTAATCTTTCAGCAGCGTTCTTGTAATCAGTAGGTCCCGGGTTCGATTCCTGGTGCCGGCACCATATAAAAGAAAGGCCTTCGAGAAATCGAAGGCCTTTTTTGTTTTCGGACCCGCGAACGTTGCGTTCGGCTCACGCCCTTAGACGTATATCAATACCCGGTCCCTCCGCCCTTTTTAGAATCGCGCGCCCTAACTCTGTCAGGCGATTCTCTATGCACTCTTCCCATTCTCCTGAATTGCTGTGCCCTGCCGGTACGTTAAAGGCCATGCGATACGCCTTCGCCTATGGCGCTGACGCCGTGTACGCCGGTCAGCCCCGTTACAGCTTGCGGGTTCGCAATAACGAGTTCGATCACACCAACCTGGCACTCGGTATTGCCGAGGCCCACGCCCAAGGCAAGCACTTCTATGTGGTGGTGAACATTGCTCCGCATAACGCCAAATTACGCACCTTTCTCAAAGACCTGGCGCCCGTGGTGGCGATGGCGCCGGATGCGCTGATCATGTCCGACCCCGGCCTGATAATGCTGGCGCGCGGTCACTTCCCGGAGATTCCCATTCACTTGTCTGTGCAGGCCAACGCGGTGAATTGGGCCAGCGTGAAGTTCTGGCAGCAGCAGGGGCTGAGCCGGGTGATTCTGTCGCGCGAGTTGTCGCTGGACGAGATCGAAGAAATCCGTCGTCAGGTACCGACCATGGAGCTTGAGGTGTTCGTGCACGGTGCGCTGTGCATGGCGTATTCGGGACGCTGTCTGCTGTCGGGCTATATCAACCATCGCGACCCAAATCAGGGCACCTGCACCAACGCGTGTCGTTGGAAGTACCAGGCGCATGAGGGCCAGGCGAATGAGCTGGGGCAAATCGTGCGGACCTGCACGCCCACCTTGGGCGAAGGCGCGAGCACCGACCGGCTGTTTTTGCTCGAGGACGGTAGCCGTCCCGGGGAGTTGATGGAGGCGTCCGAAGACGAGCACGGCACCTACATTATGAATTCCAAAGACCTGCGCGCCGTGCAGCATGTGCCGCGCCTTGTGCAGATGGGCGTGCACTCGCTGAAGATCGAGGGCCGCACCAAAAGCCACTTCTATGTGGCCCGCACCGCCCAGGTATATCGCCACGCAATCGACGACGCAGTGGCGGGCAAACCGTTCGATCCGCAGCTGTTTACCGAGTTGGAGTCGCTGGCAAACCGGGGCTACACCGAAGGCTTCCTGCGCCGCCATGTGCATGATGAATATCAGAATTATCAGAGCGGCAACTCGCGGGCCGAGCGCCAACAGTTCGTCGGCGAGCTCACCGGAGAATGGCGCGGGGAACTGGCTCAGGTGCGGGTCAAAAATCGCTTCGCCATTGGCGATCAATTGGAACTGATGACGCCGCGTGGCAACCAACACTTCACTCTGACAGCGCTGCAGACGCAGCTCGGCGAAGAGGCGAGCGTCGCGCCGGGGGACGGTCATGTGATGTACGTTGCCGTGCCGCCGGTGGCGGACGTCCGTTTCGGTTTGCTCATGCGCACGCTGACGCCGGATGCGTGACAATGCGCAGCTCGTCTGAGCGCACCTGTCGGCTCTGGGTGTTGGCCGCTTCATTGCAAGTACGCTTGATTGCACGAACGTTAAACGCGGCAGCGGACCCGGCCACGTCAGCGAAACAGTCATCGAGTTCCGGTATTTTTTGGCAATAAACTCTATTGCCAAAGGCGTCTAAAACAAGCCGTTCAGCGGATACCTTACGGCTTTTGGCACGACAGTTTCGACAGTGCCCGACAGGCCAACTAGCGTTTTTCTTACCATCGCTGAATTTCATTGAAAGGGGGTAGCTCATGAAAACGACTGTTCGCTCTACAACCCTGCTGCTCCTGCTCAGCGCAGGCGCATGCACGATGCAAGCGACGCAGGCGGCGACACTGATGCGCGCGGCTGATTTTATTGATTCGCAAGGCGTGAATTTGCACGTCAGTCAGGGGTCGTCGAATTACTCGAAACCCTCCATGGTTATCGCGGATATGAATTACCTGGGCATCAAAAATGCCCGCGACAGCTTGAATAGTTTCTGGGGCAATCCGCCCTACCAGTACTACACCGTGCTCGCCAAGGCGGGCATCAAGTGGAACTACATCAGCGCCGTGGGCAGCACCCGCTCGCCGCAAACCATCTCTACATTTCTAAGCAACGTGGCCAAGGTCGAAACGGCGGTGCCGGGTTCCACCCTGGCGGTTGAAGGTCCTAACGAGATCAACAACTTTCCGCTGACGTGGGCGCCGGATGGCACCAAAGGTTTGCCGGCGG
Organism: Pseudomonas sp. AC229; assembly: GCF_979254655.1. Lineage (NCBI taxonomy): Bacteria > Pseudomonadati > Pseudomonadota > Gammaproteobacteria > Pseudomonadales > Pseudomonadaceae > Pseudomonas > Pseudomonas sp. AC229. The sequence goes on along the minus strand of NZ_CEEDHK010000016.1, from coordinate 42,886 downwards.
CGCTGTCTTATCAGGCCGAGCTGTACAAGCAGACCAAGTCCCATCCGCTGCTGCAAAACGTCAAAGTCTTTTATTTCACCGGCTTTAACGCGGGCGGCATTCCGAAGGGGCCGGACCCGGCAGTGACGCCCGGCCTTGCCGATTACAACAACCAGCATCCCTACCCGGGCCCTGCCAAACCGCCAACCCGCTGGATGAAACGCAGCGTAGCGCTGGGCAATACACCCGGCGGCAAGGGGCCTGCGGTGTATACGGAAACGGGTTACCAGTCGCCGAAAACCAATTCGCAGCAGAGCGCTGCCTGGTTGCTGAACATTTTTGTCAGCGGTGCGTTCAACGATATCTACCGCACTTACGTGTATCAGTTGATGGACGAAAACGACGGTTACGGCCTGTTTAGCAAGGCTGACAATGCGCCAACGTCCGCCGCCACCGCACTGCATAACATGAACAGCATTCTGGCCGACCCGTCGCCCGACGCGGCCACGTTCGAGCCGTTGAAAATCTTGCAGTACTCGACGGTGGGCATTCCAAGCACCGGCAACAGCATGGCGATCATCAAGGCCAACACCGAAACCAATATCATTGTCTGGGCTGAGCCGGAAGGCGTGCCCGGCGCGCCAACGTTGGTTGGGGTAAACCTGGGTGAAGTGCAGACGACGGTGAACATTTATGACCCGATCATTGGCAAGGAGCCGATTCAAACCTTGCGCAACGTGAACTCGGTGCGAGTCAGCGTTACCGACCACCCGATCATCATCCAGGTGCCGGCGTCGAACGTAACCGCACGTGCTGCAGCGAAAGCCACCGCCACGGCCGCCGCGAAAAAAGCACAGGCCAAGTAGGAAGACGAAACGCCGCCGCCTCACACGCGGCGGCGTTTTGCCGTCTGCGCTCCAGTGCCCGTCAGGCTTGCTTCTTGCCCAACGTGCCGACAAGCTAGGCGCCTGCGAACTCACTAGGCCTTCCGGCATGCGAATTCTGATTACGGGCGGCGCGGGCTTCATTGGCTCAGCGTTGATTCGCCATCTGCTGCACCACACTGAGCACCAGGTGCTCAATCTCGACAAGCTGACCTACGCCGGCAATCTCGAGTCCCTCGCGAGCATTTCCAGTCACCCGCGCTATCGTTTCGCGCAGCTCGACATCGCAGACCAACCCGGCGTACGCGCCCTGCTCGATGAGTTCCAGCCAGAAGCGGTCATGCACCTGGCGGCGGAGTCGCATGTCGACCGCTCCATTGACGGTCCTTCGGCCTTTATTCAAACCAACATCGTCGGCACCTACGCCCTGCTCGAGGCCACTCGCAGCTACTGGCAAGGTCTGGCAGACGATGCGAAACAGGCGTTTCGCTTCCACCATATTTCCACGGATGAAGTGTTCGGCGATCTGCATGGCGTCGACGACCTGTTCACAGAAACCACGCCTTACGCGCCCAGCTCGCCGTACTCGGCCAGCAAAGCGGCGTCGGACCACCTGGTACGCGCTTGGCAGCGCACCTACAACCTGCCGGTATTGGTTACCAACTGCTCCAACAACTATGGTCCGTATCACTTCCCTGAGAAGCTGATTCCGCTGGTGATCCTCAACGCGCTGGAAGGCAAACCACTGCCGGTGTACGGCAACGGCGCGCAAGTTCGCGACTGGCTGTTCGTTGAAGACCACGCCCGCGCACTGCTTAAAGTGGTGACGGAGGGGAAGGTTGGCGAGACGTACAATATTGGCGGCCACAACGAGCAAAAAAACATCGACGTGGTGCGCGCCATTTGCGCCCTGCTCGAGGAGTTGGCGCCGGAAAAACCGAGCGGCGTGGAACGCTACGAACACTTGATTACGTTCGTAAAAGATCGCCCCGGGCATGACCTGCGCTACGCCATCGATGCCAGCAAGATCGAACGCGAACTGGGGTGGGTGCCGCAAGAAACATTTGCCACCGGACTGCGCAAAACCGTGCAGTGGTACTTGAATAACCTCGACTGGTGTCGCCACGTGCAAGACGGCAGCTATCAGCGCGAACGCCTCGGCGCCACCTCGGAGTAGCAATCATGCGGAGCACTGCACAATGAAAGGAATCATCTTGGCCGGCGGTTCAGGCACGCGCTTGCACCCCATCACGCTCGGCGTGTCCAAGCAGTTGTTGCCCATTTATGACAAGCCGATGGTGTACTACCCGATCTCCGTGCTGATGTTGGCCGGCATCAAGGACATCCTGCTGATTTCCACGCCCCACGACTTACCGCAATTCGAAAAAATGCTCGGCGACGGCAGCCAGTTCGGCGTCAATTTCAGCTACGCCGCGCAACCCTCGCCCGACGGCTTGGCCCAGGCGTTTTTGATTGGCGAAAAGTTCATTGGCGACGACTCGGTGTGTCTGATTCTGGGCGACAACATTTTCCATGGGCACCGATTCACCGAGCAGCTTCAGCGCGCTGCCAGCCACGCCAGCGGTGCGACGGTGTTTGGTTATTGGGTAAAAGACCCTGAGCGCTTCGGCGTTATCGAATTCGACGCTGACGGCACGGCGGTTTCCATTGAGGAAAAACCCGCCCAGCCCAAGTCCAGTTATGCCGTGACTGGTCTGTATTTTTACGACAACGACGTGATCGAAATTGCCAGAGCCGTGAAGCCTTCGCACCGTGGCGAATTAGAAATTACCGACGTGAACAACGCGTACATGCAGCGCGGTGATCTTCGCGTCGAGCGTTTCGGTCGCGGTTTTGCCTGGCTGGACACCGGCACCCACGACAGCCTGCTCGACGCATCGCAATACGTGCAAACCATCGAGCACCGGCAAGGCCTGAAGGTGGCGTGCCTTGAAGAGATCGCGTTCCAGAATGGCTGGATCGACCGCGACGGACTGCTGATGCAGGCCAAGGCATTTGGCAAAACCGGCTACGGTCAGTATCTCTATCGTTTGGCCGGAGAACAGGTGTGAAGGTTACCCCGACCGAACTGCCTGACGTGCTGATCATTGAGCCGAAAGTGTTCAGTGATCCGCGCGGTTTTTTCTACGAGAGTTTCAACGCCCTTGCGTTCAATGCAGCCACCGGCATCGACTGCCAATTCGTGCAAGACAACCACTCGCGCTCCCAACGCGGCGTGTTGCGCGGCCTGCATTATCAAATTGAGCAGGCGCAAGGAAAACTGGTTCGCGTGACCGCCGGCGAGGTGCTGGACATCGCCGTCGACATCCGCCGCAGTTCGCCAACCTTTGGTCAGTGGGTAAGCGTGCGGCTGTCGGCTGAAAACAAACGTCAGCTGTGGATTCCCACCGGCTATGCCCATGGCTTTTTGGTGGTCAGTGACTTCGCGGAATTCTTGTACAAAACCACCGATTACTACGCGCCGGCTTTTGAGCGCTGCATTCGCTGGGACGACCCGACACTGGCCATCGACTGGGAGTTGAGCGAGGCACCACAGCTGTCCGGTAAAGACCAGGCAGGCACGCCGTTCCAGGACGCGGAACTGTTTCCATGAGGGTGCTGATCACCGGCCGTAACGGCCAGCTTGCCCAGGCGCTACTCAGCAGCCTACAAGGTGTTGGCGAGCTCACGTGCCTGGGTCGCGCCGAGCTGGACCTGGCGGATGTGCACGCGGTGCGCGCTAACATTCGCGCCCTGCGGCCGGACCTGATCATCAATGCCGCGGCATACACCGCTGTTGACGCCGCCGAGACGGACGCCGCGCAAGCCTTTGCGATCAACGCCACCGCCCCCGGCGTGCTGGCAGAAGAAGCCAAGGCCTTGGGCGTGCCGTTGATTCACTATTCCACCGACTATGTGTTCGACGGCACCAAGGGCGCGCCGTATTTGGAGGAAGACGCGCCGCATCCGCTCAGCGTTTATGGCCAGAGCAAACTCGCCGGTGAGCAAGCGGTGGTCGACGCTGGAGGCGACTTTCTGATTCTGCGCACCAGCTGGGTATATTCCCGATACGGCCGCAACTTTCTACTGACCATGCAGCGCCTCTTGCAAGAGCGCGACGAGGTGCGCGTGGTCAGCGATCAGATCGGCGCGCCGACCTGGGCCGGCACACTCGCCACGACGACGCGCGCCGTGATGGATCGCTGGCAACGCGGTACGCCGGGACCGTGGGGCACGTATCACCTGACGGCGCTGGGTGAAACGTCGTGGTTCGGTTTTGCCAGCGCCATCGGCGAACAGCTTAAAAATGCGGGTAAGCCGTGCGCTCGCCTGGTGCCCATCGCCAGTAGCGAATACCCGACGCCAGCGCAGCGCCCGCTGAATTCCCGGCTGGCGTGTTCGAGGTTGCAATCGGCGTGGGATCTGCACCTGCCGCACTGGCAAACCGCGCTTGCCGATTGCCTGCACGATGCCGACTAACTCGCCCCTGCGGCGCCCGCGCTGGCGAAGTTTGCTGCTGCTCGCCGCGCTGCTGGCGCCGCTGCTATGGCCGCTGCAACAGCTGGCCGAGCGTTATTACAGCAGCGAGTTGGTTGAGCAGAATCGTCAGACCTTGGACCTGTATGTGGCGAACCTGCTGGGAAGCCTGCGGCGTTATGAAGTGCTGCCTCCGATTCTTGGCGACCTCCCGGCGCTACGCGGTGTGCTATCGCACCCGCAGAATCTGGACGCACAAGTGCACGCAAATCAGTTGCTCGAAGAGGTGCGCGGACAGACCGGTGCCGACTCCATTTATTTGATGGACGCCGAAGGCACCACGCTGGCCGCGTCCAACTGGCGGCAAAGCGACAGTTTTGTCGGCCGTAACTTTGCGTTTCGTCCGTACTTTCGCGAAGCGGTCACCGGCCACCTTGGACGATTCTTCGGCCTGGGCACTACCTCCGGGAAACGCGGTTACTACTTCGCCGCGGCGGTAAAAGAAGGCGATAACGTGATTGGCGCGCTGGTGGTGAAGGTGGACTTGGACACCACCGAAACCCTCTGGGGCAACACGCCCGAGCAGTTGCTGGTCACCGACAGCAACGGCGTCGTGATTCTGACCTCTCGGGCCGATTGGCGCTTTCGCGCCAGCCGCGATCTATCCGAGCAGGAACGGCGTGAAATCGCAGCCAACAAACCGTATCCGACCCTCGAACCGCAAGCGCTGAAACTCAATGGTGACGCCTGGATTATTCAAAGCCGCAGCTTGGAAGAAACCGGCTGGACGGTGAGCATTCTGGCGCCTGCCGAGCAGATCTCACGGCCGGTTCAAACCGCTGTGGCCGTGGGCGGCGCGACCCTGCTCGTGCTGATTTTGCTGCTGGGCCTGATGATGCAGCGCCGCCGTCATTATCTGGAGCGCATCGCCATCGACGCGCGTGCTCGTCGAGAACTGGAGATTCGCGTGCTCGACCGCACGCGGGATCTGGAAACCCTGAACACGCGCTTGAAAAGCGAAGTGCTGGAGCGCGAACACGCGCAACAGGAATTGCTCCGCGCCCAAGATGAATTGGTGCAAACGGGCAAGCTATCGGCATTGGGCACGATGTCCGCCAGCATCAGCCATGAACTCAACCAGCCGCTGGCAGCCATCCGCAGTTACGCCGAGAACGCCTCGGTGTTACTCGACCACCAGCGCACCGATGATGCACGCGGCAATTTGAAACTGATCGGCGAGCTGACAGGGCGGATGTCGTCGATAATTGCCCACCTGCGCGCGTTCGCTCGGCGCGACCGTCACGCCCCGGAAAGCGTTGCCTTACAGCCGGCTTTGGACGATGCGTTGGCCCTTCTCGCTAAGCGCCGACGCGCGATGGATGTGGAGCTGATTCGCGACCTGCCCGATGCCACCCTGTGGGTGCAAGCTGGCGAAACCCGGTTGCGCCAGGTGCTCGGCAATGTGCTCGCCAATGCTTTGGATGCGCTGGTTGAAAAAGCGCCGCCACGCCGTATCTGGCTCAGCGCTGTGAGTGACGAACAGGGCGTGCACCTAAGCATTCGCGATAATGGCCCAGGGTTTTCCAACGACGCCCTCACGCATGCACGAGAACCTTTTTTCACCACCAAAACCAGTGCGCAAGGCTTGGGGTTGGGCTTGGCGATTTGCGAGACATTGATGCGCGCGCTAGATGGCGAGCTGCACCTGGCCAACCATCCGCAAGGCGGCGCCGACATTGTGCTTCACCTGAAAACCGCCGCGCCCGGCGTAACCCAGCAACCCTCAGAGGATCCCACCGTATGATCGACAGCGCCTTCGATAGCCGTGCTCAGGTTCTGTTGATCGACGACGACCCACACCTGCGCCAAGCACTCAGCCAAACGTTGGATTTGGCCGGCTTGAAGGTGTGCAGCCTGGCGAGCGCCAAAGGACTGGCCGGGAGTATTTCGCGCGACTGGCCCGGGGTGGTGGTGAGCGATATTCGGATGCCAGGCGTTGATGGGCTCGAATTGCTCGCGCAGTTGCATGAACAGGACAGCGACTTGCCCGTGCTGCTGATCACCGGTCACGGCGATGTGCCGCTGGCGGTGCAAGCCATGCGCGCCGGTGCTTACGACTTTCTGGAAAAGCCGTTTGCCAGTGACGACTTGCTCGACAGCGTACGGCGCGCGCTGGCGGTGCGTCGTCTGGTGCTGGAAAATCGCAGCCTGCGGCTGGCATTGGCTGATCGCAGCGAATTGTCTACCCGGCTGGTGGGCCAGTCGCCCAGCATCCAGCGCTTGCGCGAGCAGATCGGCGCGCTGGCAGCCATTAATGCCGACGTATTGATTCTTGGTGAAACCGGCACGGGTAAAGAAGTTGTCGCCCGCGCACTGCACGATTTATCACACCGCCGTAACGGGCCATTTGTCGCCATCAACGCCGGTGCCCTGGCGGAGTCGGTGGTGGAAAGCGAGCTGTTTGGCCATGAACCGGGCGCGTTTACCGGCGCGCAGAAGCGACGCATCGGCAAATTTGAATTCGCCAACGGCGGCACGCTGTTTCTCGATGAAATCGAAAGTATGAGTTTGGATGTGCAGGTGAAATTGCTGCGTTTGCTGCAAGAGCGCGTCGTTGAAAGGCTGGGTGGAAATCAATTGATACCATTGGACATCCGCGTGATTGCCGCCAGCAAAGACGACCTGCGCCAAAGCGCCGACCAAGGCCGTTTCCGCGCCGATCTTTATTACCGCTTGAACGTAGCGCCTTTGCGCATCCCGCCATTGCGCGAACGGGGCGAAGACGCGCTACTGCTGTTTCAACACTTCGCCGAAGCAGCCAGCTCGCGGCATCATTTACCGGTTCGCGACTTGCAACCTGGCCAACGCGCCACGCTGATGCGCCATACCTGGCCGGGCAATGTGCGTGAATTGCAGAACGCAGCTGAACGGTTTGCCTTAGGCCTGGAGCTATCGTTGGAAAGCGCCACGCCAGCGCCTGCCGTGACCGCCAGCGGAGGCCTCAGCGAACAGGTGGAAGCGTTCGAACGCGCATTGATTGCTGCCGAATTGGCCCGGCCCCATAACTCGTTGCGCAGCCTGGCAGAAGCCCTCGGGCTCCCTCGCAAAACATTGCACGACAAGCTGCGTAAACACGGGTTGAGTGCCAGTCAGGACGACCTCGAGTAAACCCCAAACGTCTCCGTTTCAGCACCCCCTTGGTCTGTGCAGTCGAGGGCTGGCCACCTGCTGCCTGCCTTTCCTGCGTTACAGGTACATGGCCGCTTTAGACCCGTTCGAAATCACTGTTGCGCCTGCTATTTCCTTCCTTCGCAGTGGCTGTTCGCCACCCCAAAGCCCCCGCCAGCCATAGCCCTTGCGCATTTTAGATTCCCGTCTAGCGTTTGGTTCTGACAGTGGTACTGACGTGCTTGTCGACCACGCGCCGGCTACGTCTCAATAACACCGAACGGTGGTAGCCCCTCATCTCAGAAGTCAGGAATGCCAACATGGAAAGTTAGCTAGCTATTGATTTAGGTCAGCCCTCTACCCGCTCGACCGCGCGTAGATTCACGGTAACCCTTCTGAATGGATGATCGTCATGTCTGACTCAGCCCACAAACTTCGACTCGGCGCGCTGGTTGCCTTGGTCGTCGGTTCAATGATCGGCGGCGGGATCTTCTCCCTGCCGCAAAACATGGCCGCCAGCGCCGACGTCGGAGCCGTATTGATCGGCTGGGCGATCACCGCAGTCGGCATGCTCACCCTGGCCTTCGTCTTCCAAACCCTCGCCAACCGAAAACCCAATCTGGACGGTGGCGTTTACGCCTACGCCAAAGCAGGTTTCGGCGACTACATGGGCTTTTCCTCAGCCTGGGGTTACTGGATTAGTGCCTGGCTCGGAAACGTCGGTTATTTCGTTTTGCTGTTCAGCACCCTGGGTTATTTCTTTCCCGTCTTTGGAGAAGGCAACACGCCCGCTGCAATCATCGGTGCTTCCGCCCTGCTCTGGGCAGTCCACTTTCTGGTTCTACGCGGCGTGAAAGAGGCGGCATTTATCAATCTGGTAACTACCGTCGCCAAGATCGTGCCCCTTGTTCTCTTCATTCTGATCGCCTTCTTCGCATTCAAGCTCGACATCTTCACCGCTGATATTTGGGGCTTGAAAAACCCAGACCTCGGCAGCGTGATGGATCAAGTGCGCAACATGATGCTGGTCACCGTCTGGGTATTCATCGGCATTGAAGGCGCGAGCATTTTCTCAGCCCGCGCCGAGAAACGCTCAGATGTCGGCAAGGCGACAATCATCGGTTTTATCAGCGTGCTACTGATTCTGGTGCTGGTGAACGTTCTCTCCCTGGGCATCATGACCCAACCGGAATTGGCCAAACTGCAGAACCCTTCGATGGCTGCCGTGCTTGAGCACGTGGTCGGACATTGGGGCGCAGTGCTGATCAGCGTCGGCCTGATCATCTCCTTACTCGGTGCGCTGCTCTCTTGGGTGCTTCTGTGTGCAGAGATTCTTTTCGCCGCAGCAAATGACCACACCATGCCCGCCTTTCTGCGCAAAGAGAACGCTAACAAAGCGCCTATCAACGCGCTGTGGCTGACCAACGCCATGGTGCAGATATTCCTGATCATCACGCTGTTCTCTGCTAGCACCTACCTGTCGCTCATTTACCTCGCCACCTCAATGATTCTGGTGCCGTACCTGTGGTCGGCCGCGTACGCATTGCTGTTGGCCGTTCGTGGTGAAACCTACGAGCAAGCTGCCAAAGAGCGCCGCAAAGATTTCGCAATCGCCATCGTCGCAGTGATCTACGCGGTATGGCTGGTGTACGCCGGTGGCACCAAGTACCTCCTGCTTTCTGCACTTCTTTATGCCCCGGGGGCAATTCTGTTCGCCAAGGCCAAGCGTGAAGTAGGCCAACCCATTTTTACCCAGATCGAGAAAGGCATTTTCGCTCTGGTGGTAATCGGCGCCCTGGTAGCGGCCTACGGTCTCTACGACGGCTTCCTGACTTTGTAATTACGAAAATCGAAGGAACCTGCCATGTCTCAAGTAAAACTCGGCGTTCATTCCGAAGCCGGCAAATTGCACAAAGTGATGGTTTGCTCACCCGGCCTGGCGCATCAACGCCTCACACCTACCAATTGCGATGAGCTGCTTTTCGATGACGTGCTCTGGGTTAGCCAAGCCAAGCGCGACCATTTCGACTTCGTCACCAAGATGCGCGAGCGCGGCGTCGAAGTAGTGGAAATGCACAATTTGCTCACCGAAACCGTCTCGATTCCCGAGGCTCGTAACTGGATCCTGGACCGCAAGGTCACCGCCAATCACGTCGGTTTGGGCCTGGTCAACGAACTCCGCTCCTGGCTGGAAAGCCTTGAGCCCCGCGCGCTGGCCCAGTACCTCATCGGCGGCGTCGCTGGCAGTGATCTTCCGGGTAGCTTCGGTGGCAAAGCCATCGAGATGTTCCGCGACTACCTGGGCAGCTCGAGCTTCATTCTGCCGCCACTGCCCAATACTCAGTTCACCCGCGACAACAGTTGCTGGATTTACGGCGGCGTCAGCCTGAACCCGATGTACTGGCCGGCTCGTCGCCAGGAAACGCTGCTCGTGACGGCCATTTACAAATTCCACCCAGACTTTGCCAACGAAGACTTCAAGGTCTGGTACGGCGACCCTGACAAAGACCATGGCGCGGCCTCGCTGGAAGGCGGCGACGTGATGCCAATCGGTAATGGCGTCGTGCTGGTCGGCATGGGCGAGCGCACCACCCACCAGGCCGTAGCGCAGCTAGCGCAGTCATTGTTCGCAAACAAAGCGGCTGAACGCGTCATCGTTGCAGGCTTGCCTAAATCTCGAGCAGCCATGCACTTGGACACGGTCTTTAGTTTCTGCGACCGCGACCTGGTGACCGTATTCGCCGAGGCGGTAGACGCCATCGTTCCGTTCAGCATCCGTCCCGATGAAAGCCGCTCCGACGGCCTCGATGCGCGACGAGAAGAAAAACATTTCATCGAAGTTGTAGGCGAAGCGCTGAATCTTAAAAAACTGCGCGTGGTTCCTACAGGCGGTAACTCGTTCGAAGCCGAACGCGAACAGTGGGACGACGGCAACAACGTCGTCGCGCTCGAACCGGGCGTGGTGGTCGGCTATGACCGCAACACCTACACCAACACATTGCTGCGCAAAGCAGGCGTTGAAGTCATCACCATCAGTGCCGGTGAACTTGGCCGCGGCCGCGGCGGCGGTCACTGCATGACCTGCCCAATCATTCGCGACCCTATCGATTACTAATTGCCCTGATTGAAACGGTGCTGCCAGCCAGGCAGCACCGATACCGAATCCAATTTAGTAGGAGTATGAAAAATGGCGTTTAACATGCACAACCGCAGCCTGCTCAGCTTGATGCATCACACTCAACGCGAGCTGCGCTATCTGCTGGATCTCTCCCGCGACCTCAAACGCGCCAAGTACACCGGCACCGAGCAGCAACACCTGAAGCGTAAAAACATCGCACTGATTTTCGAAAAAACCTCCACCCGCACCCGCTGCGCATTTGAAGTGGCTGCCTATGACCAGGGCGCCAACGTCACCTACATTGATCCGCAGTCTTCGCAGATTGGCCACAAAGAAAGCATGAAAGACACTGCCCGCGTGCTGGGGCGCATGTTTGATGCCATCGAATACCGTGGTTATGGTCAGGAAATTGTCGAAGAGCTGGCGGCGTATGCCGGTGTCCCCGTGTTCAACGGCTTGACCGCCGAGTTCCACCCCACCCAAATGATCGCTGACGTTCTCACCATGCGTGAAAACAGCGACAAACCGCTGCACGACATCAGCTACGCGTACCTGGGCGACGCCCGCAACAACATGGGTAATTCGTTGCTGCTGATCGGCGCCAAGTTGGGCATGGACGTTCGCATCGGCGCACCAAAAGCGCTGTGGCCAACCGATGAGCTGGTCGCGCAGTGCCAAGGCTTCGCCAAAGAGAGCGGCGCTCGCATTACCCTCACTGAAGACCCACAGGAAGCGGTTAAAGGCGTGGATTTCATTCACACCGACGTGTGGGTGTCCATGGGTGAGCCGCTGGAAGCTTGGGACGAGCGCATCAAGCAGTTGTTGCCCTACCAGGTAAACGCCGACTTGATGAAAGCCGCTGGCAACCCACGCGTGAAGTTCATGCATTGCCTACCGGCTTTCCACAACAGCGAAACCAAAGTGGGCAAGGACATCGCCAGCCGTTATCCGCATTTGGCCAATGGCGTTGAGGTTACCGAAGACGTCTTCGAGTCGCCCTACAACATTGCGTTCGAGCAAGCCGAAAACCGCATGCACACCATCAAAGCGATTCTGGTCGCGGCTATGGCCGACATCTGACCCTCTGCGGCGTGGCAACCATTGCCACGCCGCAGTCCCCCCTTTTCTATATTTTTCAGGAGAACGCTCATGCGCATTGTCGTCGCTTTGGGTGGGAACGCCCTATTGCGTCGTGGTGAACCCATGACTGCTGATAATCAACGTGAAAACGTCCGAATTGCTGTTGAACAAATTGCCAAAATCGCTCCGGGCAACCAACTCGTGATCGCCCACGGCAACGGCCCGCAAGTAGGGCTGTTGGCGCTGCAAGCGGCGGCATATACCTCGGTGAATCCTTACCCGCTGGACGTGCTGGGCGCAGAAACCGAAGGCATGATCGGCTACATGATTGAACAGGAGCTGGGCAACCTGCTGCCGTTTGAAGTGCCGTTTGCCACGCTGCTTACCCAAGTGGAAGTCGATTCCAACGACCCCGCTTTCAGCAACCCTACCAAGCCAATCGGCCCGGTTTATTCAAAAGAAGATGCCGAACGCCTTGCCGCCGAAAAAGGTTGGAGCATCGCGCCAGACGGCGATAAATACCGTCGCGTAGTAGCCAGCCCTCGCCCTAAGCAAATCTTTGAGATCCGCCCTGTTAAGTGGCTGCTGGATCACGGCACCATCGTCATTTGCGCCGGCGGCGGCGGTATTCCCACCCGTTACAACGCCGAAGGCAAACTTGAAGGCGTGGAAGCGGTGATCGACAAAGATTTGTGCTCGGCATTGCTGGCTGAGCAACTGACTTCCGACCTGTTGGTAATTGCCACCGACGTCGACGCCACATACATCGACTGGGGCAAGCCCACCCAAAAAGCCATTGCTGAGGCGCACCCCGATGAGCTTGAACGCTTAGGTTTTGCCGCCGGTTCCATGGGGCCGAAAGTGCAGGCCGCTTGCGAGTTTGCGCGCAACACCGGCAAGGTCGCGGTGATTGGTTCGCTCGCCGACATCGAAGCCATCGTTCAAGGCAAAGCAGGTACTCGCGTTTCCACTGCAAGCACCGAAGTGATTTACCGCTAACAACGTGCTGGATGGGCCGCGCCTCAGGCAGGGCCCATCCGACCGTCACGCGCCTTACAACGACCGCCCCTAACAAGCCCCGCAACAATCCCTCCTACGCCCCTGCTTCAAACCCAGCCAAACACCCCTGCAAATATCAGCGCTTCAGCCGTTTCGCTGCAATCAATCAGGCCTTCCTTACAGCCAGACGAGCAGCCTTGACGGCCAACAACCTTGCCGTTGACAGTGACTCATTAGTCACTGCTCGCGTCAGCATAGTCTCTCGATCAAGCGGGCCCACTTAACGGGGCCGTCATCATCATTTCAATTGATCGACTATCGGCAAGCCTTTTTCAGCCTAGCCGGCTTGCCCTGGTACTTTTTAAGGAGTTTGCGCTAGATGTCTCGACTTCCAGTCATCGTAGGGTTTGGTGGGTATAACGCCGCGGGCCGTAGCTCCTTCCATCACGGTTTTCGTCGCACCGTGCTGGAATCGATGGACGCCGCCGCCCGGCTCGAAACCCTGGTCGGCCTGGCGGTGATGATGAAGTTGGTCAGCTATGTAAATGGCGTCTATCAGGATGCCGCTGGCAACAGCCTGGCTGCCGCCGACATCGAAGCGCGTTTCGGCCCGCAAATTTTGCAGTCGACGCTGGTTCGCCGGATCGAAAAGCAGCACCTCGACCCCGACGCCGTGCAGTGGCAAAAAAACCTTGAGGTCGACACCAGCCCCACCCAGCCGCTGACCTTTATTGCCCAACGCAAACAATTGCCCGAACCGCTGCCCGCCAACTGGGCGGTGGAAACTCTCGAAGGCAACCAGGTGCAAGTGACCCTGCACGGCAGCTGCGAATTCAAAGTCGACAGCTACCGGGCGCTGAGCGTGAAGTCCGCCGGCCAGTTGCCGACCGGCTTCGAGCCGAGCGAGTTGTATAACTCCCGCTTCCACCCACGCGGCCTGCAAATGTCGGTTGTCGCCGCGACGGATGCCCTGCGCTCTACCGGCTTGGACTGGCAAACCATCGTCAGCCACGTTCAGCCCGATGAAGTCGCGGTGTTCTCCGGCAGCATCATGAGCCAGCTCGACGAAAACGGCTTTGGCGGCCTGATGCAGTCGCGCCTCAAGGGCCAGCGCGTGTCAGCCAAGCAGTTACCGCTGGGCTTCAACAGCATGCCGACTGACTTTATCAACGCGTATGTGCTCGGCAGCGTGGGCACGACGGGCAGCGTGACCGGCGCCTGCGCCACGTTCCTCTACAACCTGCAAAAAGCCATTGATGTGATCGCCGCCGGCCAGGTTCGTGTGGCCATCGTTGGCAACAGCGAAGCACCGATTTTGTCGGAGTGCATCGAGGGTTATAGCGCCATGGGCGCCCTGGCGACCGAAGAAGGGTTGCGCCTGATTGAAGGCCGCGACGACGTTAACTTCCGCCGCGCCAGTCGCCCGTTCGGCGAAAATTGCGGCTTTACCTTGGCCGAATCCGCGCAATACGTCGTGCTGATGGACGACGCCCTGGCGCTGGAGTTGGGCGCCGATATCCACGGTGCGGTTGCCGATGTATTCATCAACGCCGACGGCTTTAAAAAGTCTATTTCCGCACCAGGCCCGGGCAACTACCTGACTGTCGCCAAGGCAGTTGCAAGCGCCGTACAGATTGTCGGTTTGGAAAGCGTGCAAAAACGCAGTTTCATTCACGCCCACGGCTCCAGCACGCCGGCCAACCGCGTGACTGAATCGGAATTGCTAGACCGCGTCGCCGCCGCCTTCGATATCAAGAGCTGGCCAGTCACGGCGGTGAAAGCCTTCGTCGGCCACTCCCTCGCCACGGCCAGCGGCGATCAGTTGATCTCGGCATTGGGCTCGTTCAAATACGGCATCATCCCCGGCATCAAAACCATCGACGCCGTCGCCCCGGACGTGCATCAGCAGCACCTGGCGATCGCCACGCAGGACCGAGATGTGGGCGCTGAGCAGTTGGAGGTGTGCTTTATCAACTCCAAGGGCTTTGGCGGCAACAACGCCAGCGGCGTGATTCTCGCGCCCCATGTCGCCGAGCGCATGCTGAAAAAGCGCCATGGCGAAACGGCTTTTGCCGATTACGTGGCCCGTCGCGAGCAAACCCGCGCCAACGCCAAAGCCTACGACGAGCGTGCGCTGCATGGCCAACTCGACATCATCTACAACTTTGGCCAGGACATGATCGAAGACCAGGCTATCGAGATTACCGCCGAGCAGATGCGCATCCCAGGCTTCAGTCAGCCGCTGGTGTTCAAGAAAGATGAGCGTTTTAAAGACATGCTTTAACGGCAATCGAGGCTAAAGCCTCTCCTACATTGACCGCGTGTTGATGGAAGAGGCTTTCACTTCAACGTGATTACGCACTCAAGCCCTGCGCCAACCGCAACAAATCCCCCCGCCACGCCGCACCCGCCGGCAGCGCCAAGAAGAACGGATTAAGGAACGACTCACGGGCTTCATAGGTGAGCACCTCGCCGTGAATATCCAGCACCTCGCCACCGGCACCTTCCAGCACGCCTTGCGCGGCGGCGGTGTCCCATTGCGAGGTCGGCGCCAGCCTTGGATAACAGTCGGCAGCGCCCTCGGCGAGCAAACAGAATTTCAGCGAGCTGCCCACATTGGCCAGCTGCAAGTCGCCGAACAGCAGGCTCAACCCAGCCAGCAATTGCTCCTGCTCCGGGCTCGAATGGCGTCGGCTGGCCACAACGGTAAACCCCTGTTCCGGCGCGTTACGCACGTGTACCGCTTGCGGTTGACCATGGACATCGCAGCGCCAGGCACCGAGGCCGGCACCGCCGTAGAAGTAACGGCCGGTGGTGGGCATGCCGACCACGCCGAATAGCACCTTGCCGTTTTCCACCAGCGCGACGTTGACGGTGAACTCGTCGCTGCCGCTGATAAATTCTTTGGTGCCATCCAGCGGATCGACCACCCACCAGCGCGTCCAGCCGGCGCGTTCGCTCAGGGGAATGTCGGCGGCTTCTTCAGATAACACCGGAATGCTCGCATCCAGGGCCGTGAGGCCGGCCGCCAGAATGTGGTGCGCGGCCAGGTCGGCAGCAGTCACCGGGGAGTCATCGGCCTTGGCGGTTACCGCCACGCCACTGCGCCAATACGGAAGAATGGCCGCGCCCGCTTCACGGGCCAAGGCTACCACTTGCTCCATCAATGGCACCAGGCTCACGAGCGTACCGCCGGGGTGAATTCGCCACGCTGCGTCAGCACGTCACGCGCCAAGTACAGCGCAGCCAGCGCGCGGCCTTCGCTGAATTGTGGATGCTGCGCCAGGCTCGATAGCTCATGCAGGCTGAAGCGCTCAACTGCCATGGGTTCAGGCTCATCGCCCGGCAGCGTTTCGGGGTACAGATCGCGCGCCAGCACCACCTGAATAACTTGGCTCATGTAGCCGGGCGACAACGACAGCTCGGTCAGCCGCTCCAATTGATGGGCGCCAAAACCGGCCTCTTCCTTGAGTTCGCGGTTGGCAGCGTCCAGCACGTCTTCGCCCGGCTCGATCAGCCCTTTAGGGCAAGAGAGCTGGTAATCGTCCGTACCGGCGCAGAACTCTTCCACCAGCAGTACATGCTCGGCGTCGGCCATTGCCACGATCATTACCGCACCGTAGCCAACGCCTTTGCCCACCAGCCTTTCGTAGGTGCGTTCGACGCCATTGC
Organism: Pseudomonas sp. AC229; assembly: GCF_979254655.1. Lineage (NCBI taxonomy): Bacteria > Pseudomonadati > Pseudomonadota > Gammaproteobacteria > Pseudomonadales > Pseudomonadaceae > Pseudomonas > Pseudomonas sp. AC229. The sequence goes on along the minus strand of NZ_CEEDHK010000016.1, from coordinate 26,509 downwards.
TGAAACGCAGCTGCAGTTCCTCAACGCGGAACAGGCGGCTACTGGCCACTATTTCGCGATTGAGGACGGTGGGTTTCTGACGCATGGGACGGCTCCTTGGCGTGACCTGGCGGGTTATCATAACGCGGCTTTTCGGATTGTCGCCGCGCCGGATTATGCTTGCTGACTCAATCACGCCTCTTTTCCTTACAGCGTGTGTGAAAAACGCCACTTCCCCTGCAGAGCTATCGTTATGTCCCACCTGCCATGGTCTTCCATCGACACCGTTCTGCTCGACATGGACGGCACGTTGCTGGATCTGCACTTCGACAATCACTTCTGGCTTGAGCACTTGCCCCAGCGCTACGCCGAGGTGCATGGCCTCAGCCGCGAGCAGGCGAATGCCCATTTGCTGCCGCTGTTTCGCGATCATGCCGGCCAGCTCAATTGGTACTGCACCGACTTCTGGACCGCTCAACTCAACCTGCGGATTCGCGAGCTGAAACGGGAAGTGGCGCACCTGATTTCCCTGCGCCCCGACGCCGACAAATTTCTCGTCGCCCTGCGCCAAGCCGGCAAACGTGTGGTGCTCATCACCAATGCACACCGCGATTCGCTGTCGCTGAAAATGGAGCGCATCGAATTGGCGCCCTATTTCGACCGCCTGATCAGCTCCCATGACTATGGTTTTCCGAAAGAGGACCAACGCTTTTGGGCCGCCCTGCAAAACGACTATGCCTTCGAGCCTGAGCGCAGCCTGTTTATCGACGACAGCCTGCCGATTTTGCGCAGCGCTCGGGAATACGGCGTCGCGCACCTGCTGGCCGTGCGCGAGCCCGATAGCCGCAAGGGCCCCAAAGACACCGAAGAATTCAGCGCAGTGGAAGACTACCGTTTGCTAATCGACGGCCTGCTTTAAGCCATACGCCCGCCAGTGAGGTACCGATGGACATCAAGCAGCTGAAATTCCTCATTGCCCTCGATGAAACCCGGCACTTCGGCCAGGCGGCGGCGCGCTGCCACGTCACCCAACCGACCCTGTCGATGCGTTTGCGCAGCCTTGAAGAAGAACTGCAGCTGCCGCTGGTGGTACGCGGTCAGCGCTTCGAAGGGTTCACCGAAGCGGGCGAGCGCGTGCTGGCCTGGGCGCGCACCGTACTGGCGGCGTATGACGGGTTGAATGCCGAGGCGGCGGCCTGTCGCGGCAGCTTGATCGGCACCTTGCGTATGGGCGTAGTGCCGCTGTCCAGTTACGACCCCGTGCCGCTGTTGCAGCGCTTGCACACGCAGCACCCCAGCTTGCGTTTCGAATTGTCGGCGCTCAGCTCCGAGCAAATTCTTGAGCACTTGGCGAGTAACCGACTCGACATCGGTGTGTCGTACCTGGACCGCCTGAACGCCGAACACTTCGACAGCCTCAACTTGATGCAAACGCGCATGGGCCTGCTGTACGACCAGCGCTTCTTCCGTTTCGACGCGGCTGAACTGACCTGGGAAGCGTTGATCAATCTGCCGCTGGGACTGTTATCCAGCGGCATGCACTTTCGCCAATCGATCAACCACAACTTCCGCAGCCGGGGCCTGACGCCCACCCCGCTGCTGGAAACCGACGTGGTGCATCAATTGGTGCAGGCCGTTCACGGCGGCCTGTGCTGCGCGATCATGCCGCTCTATGGCGGCGTCGACATGCTCACCAAACACCTGCGCCTTCAGCCCATCGAAAACGCCCAAACCCTGGCGCCGCTGGGCCTGATCATGCGCAAAAGCGCCCCGCGCTCCGCACTCGCCGAAGCCTGCTTCCAAGAAGCCGGGGCGATGCTGCTCGAATCGTAGCCAACACGCACCGCTCTCTGTGGGAGCGGCTTTAGCCGCGATTCCTGGAAACCTCGGCACTTGAAAATCGCGGCTAATCGGAATGCCGCCAAGCCGCGCCACAAAACCCGCAATTCAGCACCCATCGACGCCCTCTATCACCGCATCAGAACTAGCGATTAGACGCCGACCGACGGGCGGCCTAGGCTGTTCAAATAACGATCAACCGAACCTCGTGCAACTCGGTGACGACAATGAACAGCAAACGCCAGCCTCTTGCGGCGGCTTCCGCCTGCGATTCCTCCACCACGTCTGAACAAGCCAGCCAGGGCTACCGCTTTTACGAGCTGGAGCACGGCACTGCTGCGTCTGTGGAATTGGCAGAGGAAGTGGCGCTGGCCATTTCGTTCAACGGTATCAACCAGGCGGTGATGCTGGTGTCGCCCACTGATCTGGAAGACTTCGTTGTAGGGTTTAGCCTCGCCAACGGTATCGTTGAGTCGATTGACGAGATTTATGACGTCGTCCTCAGCGGCACCGGCTCTGCCCGTCAGGCCGATGTGCAAGTCAGCAGCCGCGCCTTCTGGGAACTCAAGCAGCAACGCCGCCAGCTCACCGGCACCAGCGGCTGCGGTTTGTGTGGCGTCGAGGCCGTTGAACAAGCGCTGCCATCGCTCAGTCCGTTAAAGCCTGCCCCCTTGCCGCCCGCTGCCTGGCTCATCGACTTACGCCAGCGCATCACTGTTTTCCAACCGCTGGGCCAGCACTGCGGCGCGGTGCACGCGGCGGTGTTTATGAACGGTCAGGGCGAGCTGCTGCTGGGCCGTGAAGACATCGGCCGGCATAACGCGTTGGACAAACTCATCGGCGCCCTCCTACGCCAACAGATTTCCACCGCCAGCGGCCTGGCCCTGGTGACCAGCCGTTGCAGCCTGGAACTCATTCAGAAAGTGCTGCGCGCCGGCATTACCACACTCGTTAGCCTTTCGGCACCCACCGGCCTGGCCGTGCAATGGGCACGTCGGCACCACCTTAATTTGATTCACCTGCCGCATAACAATGCGCCGCGGGTGTACAGCCCGGAGTTCGCGCAATGACCCATCAAGTCGACACCCACCCCACCCAGCGCTACAAGCCCTACAAAGGCGCCGCCGGCGGTTGGGGCGCGCTGAAAAGCGTGGCGCACTTCTGGCTGGACAGTGACAACGCGCTGAAAAACATCCGCACCCTGCTGAAAACCAACCAGCACGGTGGCTTCGATTGCCCCGGCTGCGCGTGGGGCGAGTCGGCGGAAAGCGGCATGGTCAAGTTCTGTGAGAACGGCGCCAAGGCGGTGAACTGGGAAGCCACCAAGCGCCGGGTTGATGCCGCGTTCTTTGCCAAACACAGCGTCACCACGCTGCGTGAGCAAAGCGATTACTGGCTCGAATACCAAGGCCGCCTGACCGAGCCGATGGTGTACGACCCGGCCAGCGATCACTACAAACCGATCGCCTGGGACGCCGCGTTCGAGCTCATCGCCCAGCACCTCAACAAGCTGGCCAGCCCCAATCAGGCCGAGTTCTACACCTCGGGCCGCGCCAGCAACGAGGCGGCGTTTCTGTATCAACTGTTCGTGCGCGCCTACGGCACCAACAACTTCCCCGACTGCTCGAACATGTGCCACGAAGCCAGTGGCGTAGCGCTGGGGCAAAGCGTCGGCGTCGGCAAGGGCACGGTGACCTTTGACGATTTCGAACATGCCGACGCCATTTTCGTCATCGGCCAAAACCCCGGCACCAACCACCCGCGCATGCTTGAACCGCTGCGCGAAGCGGTAAAACGCGGCGCCCAGGTGGTGTGTTTGAACCCGCTGAAAGAGCGCGGCCTGGAGCGTTTCCAGAATCCGCAACACGCTCTGGAAATGCTCAGCAACGGCGATCGCCCGACCAACACGGCGTTCTACCGGCCGGCCTTGGGTGGCGACATGGCGGCGCTGCGCGGCATGGCGAAATTTCTGCTCAAGTGGGAGCGCGAGGCGCAAGCCAAGGGCACTTCTACGGTGTTCGACCAAGCGTTCATCGCCCAGCACACCACGCAAGTTGAAGCGTATTTAGAGGCGGTCGAAGCCACCAGTTGGGAGCACATCATTGCCCAGTCCGGCTTGAGCAAAGCCGACATCAAGGCCATGGCGCACACCTATCGCCAGGCCGACCGCGTGATCATGTGCTGGGCCATGGGCATTACCCAGCATCGCCATTCGGTGCCGACCATTCAGGAAATCGCCAACCTGATGCTGCTGCGCGGCAACGTCGGCAAACCAGGCGCCGGCCTGTGTCCGGTGCGCGGTCACAGCAACGTGCAGGGCGACCGCACCATGGGCATCAATGATCGCCCGCCAGCGTTTTTCCTCGACGCCTTGGAGCGCCGCTTCGACTTCAAAGTGCCGCGAGAATTCGGCCACAACACCGTGGAAGCCATTCACGCCATGCTCGACGGCGACGCCAAGGTGTTTATCGGCCTGGGCGGCAACTTTGCCCAAGCCACACCCGACACGCCGCGCGCTCACCAGGCGCTGCAGAACTGCGACCTCACCGTGCAGATCAGCACCAAGCTCAACCGCAGCCACCTGACCATCGGCAAGCAGGCGCTGATTCTGCCGTGCCTGGGCCGTACCGATATCGACCAGCAAGCCGGCGGCCCGCAAGCGGTCACCGTGGAAGACTCCTTCAGCATGGTGCATGCCTCCAACGGCCAGTTGCAGCCGCTGAGTAAGCAAATGCGCTCGGAACCGGCCATCGTCGCCGGCATTGCCGCCGCCACGCTGGGCAACAAGCCAGTGAACTGGAACTGGCTGATCGAGGACTACGACCGCATCCGCGAGCTGATCGCCGACGTGGTGCCGGGCTTCCAAGGCTTCAACCAACGCGCCCGCGACCCAGGCGGTTTCTACTTGGGCAACGCTGCCGGTCAGCGGCGCTGGAACACGGCGTCTGGCCTGGCCGTGTTCAAGGCCAACCTGTTGCCGGAAGACCTGATTCACGAAGGTATTCGCGCCCGTGGCGAAGTGCCGGACCTGATCCTGCAAACCCTGCGCTCGCACGACCAGTACAACACCACTATTTACGGCCTCGACGACCGCTACCGTGGCGTCAAAGGTCAGCGCGACGTGGTGTTTGCCAACGAGGCGGACATCATTCGGCTGGGTTACAAACCGGGGCAGAAAGTCGACGTGCTCTCGCTATGGGGCGACGGCCGCGAGCGGCGCATCAGCGGCTTTACCTTGCTGGCCTTCGATATTCCCGCCGGCCAGGCCGCCGCCTATTACCCGGAGACTAATCCGCTGGTGCCGCTGGAGAGCGTCGGCGACGGCAGCTTTACGCCGACCTCGAAGTTCGTCGCCATCCGCCTGGAGCCGGCGCGCGATAACGGGCGGATTGTCTGACCGCTGCTATTGCGCTTTGGCGCTGGTAATCCACGGCTCGAAGCGCTTGCCGAAGGTCACGTCCACGCTGACCTTGTTGCGCTCTTCGGCCGCCCGGTCGTACGGATTCCAGGCACTGAACACCGTGCGCCAGCGACTCGGCACGCTGACTTCAGCCAGCTCGAAATACAGTGTGTAGTCGTCTGGCGTCGGCACACCGGCACTCCATTTGAAGCCTGCGCGCACGCTGGCGCGGGCCAGGCTGTAGCGACTGCGGTCCGGATAACGCTGGCGCAAGCTGTCGGCGTCCAGGCCGGCGTCGACCACATACAGCCGCGTGTTATTGGCCTTGAAGCGACTCAATTGGTAGTCGGCGTTGTCTAGCGCCTGTTTTGCCTCCGGGCTGTCTGGCGCAGCGGCAAACTGGATTTGCGCCTGTTTCAGCTCGGCTTCTGCGGCTGTCAGTTCGGTCTGGTATTGCTCGCCGTTCAGCTCCAGCACCACCAGCGCCTCGCGCTCCCAACGGTCGCGCCTGTACGTTTCGCCGTGCTCGCCGATCTCAAAACCCAGCTCGCGCAGTTTGTCGCGGTTTACCCAGCCGTCCGCCAGGCGTGCATCCAGCTGCAGCATCTGGCCAGCGGCGTCGTTGTTGTTCATCACGCTGTTGTAGGCCACCGACAACTCACGTTCCGACAAGCGCAACATGCTGTCTGGCTCGCCACTGCGGTTGTAATACACGCCGCCAAGCGCCACGGCGTTGCTCAGCAGAATCAGCCCGGCGCCGAGCCAGAAGGTTCGTTTCAACGGGCTCATAGCGCACCTCCGCGCGTTTTCACGCCGTAAAGTCGCAGCCGCTGCAACAGCACCAGCAGCAACACCGCAATCACGCCGATGGCGAGGAAGAACAGGTATTTGGGCAGCGTTTCCCACCACCAGTCGAACAGCTTGGTGTACAGAAACAGCACGCCAAACACCACGCTGGTGGTGCTCACCTCGCGCCAACCGGCGCGAATACCCAGCCATACGCCGAGTCCGGCGAGAACAAAGCCCAGGTATTGATACAGCGACTCCACCGCGCTGGCTTCCCACGGCAGGTAACTGCCCTCGCCCCAGAACGACAGCACCAGCACCGGCAGAAACACGAACAGCAGCGCAAACACGCGGTACAACGCGGCAAAGCCATGGAAGCGCGCGTGATTGATCGCCAGCGGCAAGCAGAACAGCACCAGCGCCGAGGGGAAGAAATTCTCTGGACGCCGCCCCACCGACAACCAATAGCCGCCGCCAAACGCGCCGACCCGCGCAGCGATATAACCGCCCACGCAGATCAGTCCCGCCGCCAGCAACAAGCGCAGGTTGCATTGATAGGCCAACAGGAACGCGAGCCCGGCCCAAGGGATCAGGGCTTTGTCTGAGGGTGTGATATTGAAAATCTGCCCGGCCAGGGACAGGTTCAGCACAAACGCCACGAAGCAGATCAGCGCCGCCAACTTGGTGTAATAGCCGCTACGGTCGTGGCCGTGCAGCCATACCGTGAGGGCAAAGGTGCCGAGCGTGGTGCCCAGCAACATGGCCACCTGTTGGCCTTCGCTGAACACGCCCCAGAACTGGTGGAAGAGGAAAAACAAACTGGCCGCCAGCGCCAACGCCCCGAACAGCGAGGCGACGCGCATGCCAAGCGACAGCTGACGCGAACGCTCGTCGGCATCGATATTCAGCGTGGCGGAGAAGTGGTTCAGCAACTGCCGATGGTGGTCATCGACTCGCTGGCGCTGTTCGGCGTCGAGGGTTAACACCTGCTCGGCGTGCAGCTGCTTGAGTTCCTGGCGAAACGCCTCGATCTGACCGAGCCGTTGCTGTGCCTGTTCGGCGTTCATGCCTGCTCCTTGGCGAGGGAAAGTGCAGGCGATTCTGGCAGAAAGGCGGGAAACGTAATACAGCTCCGGCCGTGAAGGCGTTGGCAGAAACTGTGGCGAAAGCCTTGGCTACAAGAGCACTCAGACTCAGCTGAAAATACAAAAGTTTCCGAGGGAAAACATATATTTATGAAACGTGACAAACCCCCTACCGCACGTCGTTTGCCGCTTGTTTGTGTACCCAAGCGCATACACGATCGGCGCGTCTTTCCTACATAGGCTCGTTCCTGCATGAAGTACTCGCGCATGTTCCTGTTGTCCCTTGGCTTGCTTGGCAGCCAGGCGTTTGCAGCCGAAGGCAATACCGAAGCCGGTATTGGCGGCGCATTGGGCGGTGTGTTGGGGTCGGTGGTGGGCGAACAGGTGGGCGGTTCCACCGGTGCCGCAATTGGTGCCGGCGTTGGCGGTGCAGCTGGCGGCGCAGTGGGCGCACGCAAAGGCAACAAGACCGAAGCAGCCATCGGCGGCGGTTTGGGCGCTGCCGGCGGTAGCGTGATCGGCAACAAAATTGGCGGCAGCACGGGCGGCATCGTCGGTGCCGGTTTGGGCGGCGCGGCAGGTGGCGCGCTGGGTAACAACTACGGCAGTGCCAGCCGCGCCGACGACGAACGTGAGAGCCACGGCAAGCGTCGTAATTATCGGCACGACAATGGCCATCACTACGGCCATAAAAAACACAAACATCGTCGTCACGACTGAATAAAAAAACCGCCCGGATGGGCGGTTTTTTTTCGAGGATTGCGGGGTGGCCCATCGCGGCTAAAGCCGCTCCCACAGTAACCGCCAACCTGTAGGAGCGGCTGGGCGGCACTCCGATTAGCCGCGATTCCTGCAAACGCCGAACCCAACCCTTACGACGTCACCACCAACTCACTCATCGCCTTGCGCAGCCCATCCGGAATACCCACCGGCCGGTTGGTCTCGCGATCGACAAACACATGCACAAAGCGCCCCGCCGCGCAGGCTTCCTGCTCGCCGGCCTTGAACACCGCCAGCTCGTACTGCACCGAACTGTTGCCCAGTTTCCCCACCCGCAAACCAATGTCGATGCGCTCGGGAAAGGCGATGGAGGCGAAGTAGTCGCAGGAGGAGCTGACCACAAAGCCCACCACCGGCCCGCTGTGAATATCCAGCCCGCCGACTTCGATCAAGTAGGTATTCACCGCGCTGTCGAAGAAGCTGTAGTAGGTCACGTTGTTCACATGACCATACACGTCGTTGTCGTGCCAGCGCGTGGTGATCGGCTGGAAGTGGGCGTAGTCGCTGCGCAAATGTTGGCGGTCGGTCATGGGTGTGCTCGGTTCAAGTGGATCAGTAGGCGGCTTGGTAGATCGCCAAGGCATCGGCTTCGGTAATTTCCCGAGGGTTATTCACCAGCAAACGCTGTTGCAGCATGGCGTCGCTGGCCAGTTGCGCGAGCATTTCCTGCGGCACACCGGCATCGCGCAGACGGCTTGGCAGGCCGTGACGCTCGTTTAGCGCCGACAGTTCGGTGATGAATTGCTCCGTCAGGCTCGCGGTATCGCCGGCTTGCAGCTTGTCACCCAGCAACAGCGGCGCCAGCTCGGCGTACAGCGCGCTGGCCGCCGAGGCGTTGAAGCGCAGCACGTGCGGCAGCACCAGCGCGTTGCTCAGGCCATGGGGAATGTGGAAGTGCCCACCCAGCGGATAGGCCAGCGCATGCACGGCCGCAACCGGTGCATTGGCAAACGCCTGACCCGCCAGTAACGCGCCGAGCAGCATCGCCTGGCGGGCGCTGCGGTTCTGGCCGTTCTGCACGGCTTCGTGCAGGTTGGCGGCGAGCAGGCGCAAGGCTTCGCGTGCGAGCAAATCGGAGAGCGGGTTTTTCTTCAGGGCGCTGGTGTACGACTCAATGGCGTGAACCATGGCGTCGATACCCGTGGCGGCGGTGACTGCGGGCGGCAGGCCGAGGGTGAGGTCGGCGTCCAACAGCGCCAGGTCGGGCAACAGCAGCGGCGAAACCACACCCATTTTGGTGGTTTCGCCGGTGGTGATAATGGCGATCTGAGTCACTTCGGAACCGGTGCCGGCGGTGGTCGGCACCTGAATCAGCGGCAAGCGCTGACCGCGTGCATTGCCCACGCCGTAGATATCTTTCAACGACTGACTGCACGCCGGGTGCGCCAGCAGCGCCACGAGCTTGGCAACGTCCATGGAGCTGCCGCCACCGAAGCCGATGATCAGTTCTGCGCCCAATTCACGCGCTTGCTGAGCGGCTTGCAGCACGATGGCTTCGGGCGGGTCGGCGACCACTTGGTCGAACACCGCCACGCTCAGGCCTTCGTCGGCAAAGCCCGGCAATACGTCGTTGAGCAAACCGAACTTGGTGATGCCCGGGTCAGTTACGACCAGCACCGAGTGGGCGCCGCGCTCGCGGCACAAGGCGGCCAGGCGGCGTGCCGAGCCAGATTCGCAGATGATCTGCGCGGTGGTGGCAAAGCTGAAAGGATGCATGGCGTTCTCCTTAGGTTAATGGCGCGCTCACGGTTGAACGGCAGCTGTCGGTGTGGCGCCGCCAGGCGATACGGAAGGCTGGCGGGCAAAGAAATTCCAGATGGCCTCGGGGCCGTTAAAGCCCTCGGTGTTGCGGCCCAGCAAGCGTGGGGCGCGGTACATGGGCTGCGGCACCAAATGCCCGCCGCCGGCCAGCGCGTAAAGCGCCACTTCGTGTTTACCCGCGGCTTGCCATTGTTGCAAACGCACTGAATCGCTCGGGTGCTGCTCCTGGGTGGCCTTGGCGGGGTAACCGCTCAAACCGGCGAAGTAGGCGGCGGTGTCGCCGGACGATCGCACCGTGCCGCGATTACCCAGACCAAACAGCGTGACCTTGCCACCGTTGAACGGGTTGATCGGGTCGTCGGTGCCGTTGATTACCAGCACCGACACCGGCTGCCCGCTGGTTTCACACGCAAGGTTATCGCCAGTGGGCAAGCTCGCCGCCACCGCCGCCACGCCCGCGAGCAGATTCGGTTGTTCCAGCGCAAAGCGGAAACCCAAGTGCCCGCCGCTGGAGTAACCGGTGAGAAACGTCCGCGAGCGGTCGATCTGGTGTTGCTGGGCGAAGCGTTGAATCAGCGCGGCGATAAAGCCTTTGTCGTCGATGTTCTGCTGGCGCGCGGCGTAGTCGGCGACCAGGCGGCAGTCGTTCCAGTTTTTTTCGAAACCTTGTGGATAGACCACCACGAAACCGTGGGCGTCGGCCAGGCGCTCGAATTCGTAGCCGGTGTACACGCGGATGTCGTCGCTGGTCTGCAACGAGCCGTGCAGCACGAATACCAGCGGTGCGTTGGCTTTCAGGTTTTTCGGAATGTAGTAGCTAAACTGGCGGTCCAGCGTGCCGACCTGGATGTGGTCGTGTTGCACGGTGGCGCTCAGGGCCGGCGGGTTGGGCCGGGGGGCGTAGGCGAAGTAGGCGTATAGGCAGGCCAACAGGCCTAGCAGCACGATGAGTACACGGAAGCGCTTTTTCAATCGGCACCCTCTTTTTTATTGTTATGGATGATCGACTGAAGATTCTGGATCCCCGCCTGCGCGGGGATGACGGTGGTGTTGGTTATTTCACCATCGTCCCCGCGAAGCGGGGAATTCAGAATCCAGAGCCGTACGCTTAGAACGCGAAATGCGCCTCCGGCAACGCCATCAGGCAATCCGCGCCGCCCAGTACCATCTCGCGGTGGCTGCTGACGCGCGGCAATACACGGCGCATGTAGAAGCGTGCGCTGTGCAGTTTGGCTTCGTAGAACTCGGCCTCGCCGGCGCCTGCGTCCAACGCATCTTGCGCGCGGGCAGCGGCTTGCAGCCACAGGCCAGCCAGCAACAGGTACGAGCTGTATTGCAGGAAGTCGACCGAGCAGGCGCCGATTTCTTGCGGGTCGCGGTTGCTGGCGGCGAGCACTTGTGCGGTCAGGTCGCGCCATTCGTGCAGACGCTCTTGCAGCGGTTGCACCAGGTCAGCGAGTTGGCTGCGGCTGGCTTGCGCGTCACACAGGGCGGCGAATTCGTCTTGCACGGCGTTCAGTTCCGCACCGCCGTCGCCCATCAGTTTGCGGCGAATGAAGTCCAGCGCCTGAATGCCGTTGGTGCCTTCGTAGATCTGCGTGATGCGGCTGTCGCGCATCAGTTGCTCCATGCCCCACTCGCGGATGTAGCCGTGGCCGCCGTAAATCTGCACGCCGAGGCTGGCCACTTCCTGGCCCATGTCGGTGAAGAACGATTTAACGATGGGAATCAGCAGCGCCACGCGCTTGCTGGCCACTTTGCGCTCGGCCGGATCGGGATGGCCGTGTTCCAGGTCGAGCTGGCGCGCGGTGTAGGCGGCGAGCATGCGGCTGCCTTCCACCAGGGTTTTCTGGGTCAGCAACATGCGGCGCACGTCGGGGTGCACGATGATCGGGTCGGCCGCTTTGTCCGGTGCCGCCGCGCCAGTAAGTGCACGCGATTGCAGACGCTCACGGGCGTAAGCCAGGGCGCCCTGGTAAGAGCGCTCGGCCACGCCGAGACCTTGTAGGCCGACCTGGAAACGGGCGTCGTTCATCATGGTGAACATGCACGCCAGGCCCTGATTGGCCGAGCCCACCAGCCAGCCTTTGGCGCCGTCGAAGTTCATCACGCAGGTGGCGGCGCCTTTGATGCCCATCTTGTGTTCGATGGCACCACAGCTCAGGGTGTTTTTCTCGCCCGGCGCGCCGTTGGATTTGGCGATGTATTTGGGCACCAAAAACAGGCTGATGCCTTTCACGCCCGCTGGCGCATCGGGCAGACGGGCGAGCACCAGATGGACAATGTTTTCCGACATGTCCTGCTCGCCACCACTGATGAAAATTTTGCTGCCGGTGATCGCGTAGCTGCCATCGGCCTGCGGCTCGGCCTTGGTGCGCAGCAGCGCGAGGTCGGTGCCGGCTTGCGGTTCGGTGAGGCACATGGTGCCGGTCCAGCTGCCGTTGACCATCTTGCCCAGGTAGGCACTTTTCAGTTCTTCGCTGCCGTGTTTGTACAGCGCCAGCACCGCGCCTTCGGTAAGGCCCGAGTACACGCGAAACGACAGGCTCGCGGCCATCAGCATTTCGTGGAAGCTGGCCGCCACCATTTGTGGAAAGCCCTGGCCGCCGTATTGGGTTGGGCCGGTCATGCTGGCCCAACCGTTGTCGACGTATTGCTGGTAAGCGTCGCGGAAACCGGTGGGCGTGGTGACCGCGCCGTTAATCAGGGTGACGCCTTCTTCGTCGCTGTTGCGGTTGAGCGGTGCGATCACTTCGCCGGTATAGCGCGCGGCTTCTTCCAGCACGCCATCGACCAGTTCGCGGTCCAGGCCGTTGTCGAGCAGTTCGCAGTGAGCGCCAACGTCGAACATTTCATGCAATACAAAGCGCATGTCGCGCAGGGGGGCTTGGTAGCTCATAGCGAACCCTCTTTAACATCGGAGAAACGTTTGCCGCTGGCGGCCAGTTTTTCGATCAGTGCGGCCGGCTGCCAGTGGTTGCCGTAGTGGTTTTGCAAGGCGTGCAGGCGAGCGAGTATGTCGTCCACGCCTTGGCTGTCGGCCCAGCTCATGGGGCCGCCTTTGTCTTGCGGGAAGCCGTAGCCGTTGAGGTAGACCAGGTCGACGTCATGGCTGTTGGCGGCGATGTTTTCTTCGAGAATTTTCGCGCCTTCGTTCACCAGCGCCAGCAGGCAGCGCTCGAGGATTTCTTCCTGGCCAATGGAGCGGCGCTTAAAGCCAAGCCCTTCGGACACCTGCAGCACCAGCGCGTCCACTTCCGGGTCGTGCTCGGCCTGGCGGCTGCCTTCGGCGTAGCGGTAGTAACCCATGCGCGACTTCTGCCCGAAGCGGCCCAGTTCGCACAGGTGGTTGTCCACTTGCACGGCCGGGTCATCCTGGCCCTTGCCTGCCAAGCCACGGGCGCGCCATTCCAGGTCGATGCCGACCACGTCGTACATGCGGAACGGGCCCATGGCGAAACCGAAGCCTTGCAGTGCGGCGTCCACTTGATGTGGGTACGCGCCTTCAAGCAACAACATGCGCGCTTCACGCACGTAGGTGGCGAGCATGCGGTTGCCGATAAAGCCGTCGCAGTTGCCGGCCACCACGCTGACCTTGCCGATGCGATTGCCGAGGTCGACGGCGGCATCGAGCACGGCCTTGGCGGTTTTCTCGCCACGCACAATTTCCAGCAATTTCATGATGTGCGCCGGGCTGAAGAAGTGCAGGCCCAGTACGTGGTCGGGGCGCTGGGTGACGGCGGCGATGGCGTCGATGTCGAGCGCCGAGGTGTTGCTCGCCAGAATCGCGCCCTGCTTAACGGTCTCGTCCAGGGTGCGGAAAATTTGCTGCTTGAGTTCGAGGTTTTCGTACACCGCTTCAATCACTAGATCGGCTTCGGCCAGCGCGGCGTAATCGCCAATGGGCGTGACGCATGCCAGGCGAGCGGCGGATTGTTCCTCGGTGATGCGACCAAGCTTGACGTTGTGCGCGTTGGTGTCGGCAACCACACCCATGGCCTGTTCGAGCATCTGCGCGTTGTTGTCCAGCCACAGCACGCGAATGCCGGCGTTGGCCAGGCTCATGACAATGCCACGGCCCATGGTGCCCGCGCCGATGACGGCGGCGCGCTGAATATCGTAGGTGCTCTGGGTCATTTTGGACTCCTTATTGTTCAGGTGCGGGCAGGTAGCGGGCGCCGCTCACGCAAATACAAAAACGCCCAACACCATAAGGAAAGCGCTACTATTTTTGAAATTTAGTCTTGTGATATTTGGCATTCACCCAATGAATATCTCCACCTTCGACCTCAACTTGCTGCGCGTGCTGGACGCGTTGCTGCGCGAATGCAATGTCTCCCGCGCGGCGGAACGTTTGTCCCTGAGCCAACCGGCGGTGAGTAATGCGCTCAATCGCCTGCGCGTACTGCTCGACGATCCGCTGCTGGTGCGCGTCGGTCGCGCCATGCAGCCAACGCCCCGGGCGCAGGCGCTGGCCGGTCCGATCCGGGCGGCGTTGCAGCAGATCGAACAGAGCCTGAGCGCCGGCGAAATTTTCGAGCCGGCGCGCAGCAAACAGCGGTTCAACATTGCCGTGACCGACTACGTCGAGCTGATTTGCATGCCGCGCCTGATCGAGCAGCTTAGTCGGCTGGCGCCGGGTATTCGTATCGAAATCCATCACCTGAGCCCGACCTTGCCCAGCGAGGCGCTGGACAAAGGCGAGCTGGACTTGGTGCTCGGCCGCTTCGAAGAGATTCCCCCGCGTTTCGCGCGCCGCCATTGGATGAGCGAAACGCTGCAACTGGCCGTGCGTACCGGGCACCCGCTTTTTGTCGATGAGGCACCGCTTGATCTAGAGCGCTTCCTGGCGCTGCGTCACCTCTGGGTACACGGCGGGCAAACGCGCGGCATGGTCGACCAGTGGCTGGGCGACCAGGGCCTGAACCGCACCATCACCTACACCACGCCGAACTATTTGCAGGCGGCGCATATCGTGGCGACAAGCGAGTTGGCGGCGGTGCTGCCCAGCCAACTGGCGCGACATTTCGCCGAGCTACTGCCGTTAACGCTATGGGACTTGCCCATGCCGCTGGGGCCGTTTCACCTCGAGGTCGTCCATCTCGGCCAGCGTCTGCGCGACCCGGCTCTGCAATGGCTGGTGGAGCAGATCATGCAAATTGGCAAGCCTGAGCACTAAATCGGCAACCGAAAGGGCGACGTTCGTCGGGTTCTCGCGCAGGTCATGGGTTGCGAGCAGCGTCGAGTCGACATCAACGGCTTTCCCCGGCCTTTTTCGACCGATCCGCTACAGGCCGCAAGCCGCGGGCGATCAAGCGCAGCGGCGCGCTGGCTGGATAAACGCCTGTCAGCGATACGGCGAAAAAGTTCTAGAACATCTGCTTTGGCGCCATATGCCACATCCGCCTAAAGGCACACGCCGGCCGCACTTACACTGACATTCCCAGGCCATGAAACCAGGGAGAACGTCATGCCCTTAGCCATCGACAGCGTGAACAACGCCTATTACACCAGCACACCGTTAGTGCGAAGTCCGTTCCAGACCACCCCAACCGATGGGGCGGCAGCCACCTCGCTGGCGGAGCGGTTGGCGGCAAACAACGAAGCCGCACTGGCCCGTCAGCAGGAACTGCAAGAGCAACGTGAGTTGCGGGCGCAGGAACAGCGGGAGCTGCAACAACAGCGTCAGGCTGAATTACGCGATGCCCGGCAGCAGCAGATCGAAGAGCTGCAAGACCAGTTAGCCCAGGCCCGACAGGCAGCCTTTGACGCATTGCAGGACGACATCAACAACCCTTTCTCGCCCGAAAATCTAGCGCGGCAGCAGTTAGAGGTGGATAACAATCCGCAGGCGTTTGGCCTTGATCCCAATCAGGTCACGACGCGGGTCGCGACGCAGGCGATTTCGGTTTATCAGGAAACGCAGAATGGGCCGGATCTGCTTAATCGTGGGCTGGTTGCGTAATGCCCATCAAGGCTAAAGCCTCTCCTACAGTGGCGGCGTTTTTGTAGGAAAGGCTTTAGCCTCGATGAATGCGCGCAGAAAAACATGGACCCTTTAGCGCAGCGCCCGGTCAATGGTTGTAGACCTACCTAAAGGAGTACCAACCATGAAAAAGTGGATCTTTGCTGCCTGCTGCTTGCTGACCCTTTCCGGCTGCGCCAGCGACTACATTATCAACACCACCGACGGCCAAATGATCAATGCTCAGGGCAAGCCGGAGCTGGATGAGGAAACCGGCCTGCTGGAATACGAAGATGCCGAAGGCAATTCGCAACAGATTCCGCAGACCCAAGTGCGTCAACTGATCGAGCGTTAATGCCGATTCGCTGAGCAAAAAAAACCGCCCCTGGAGGCGGTTTTTTTATGGCCGGCTTAGCGGCCGGTGCTCATCAATCTTTGCCAAGTGCGTCCTGCTTGGCGAGGAATTCTTCCTGCAACAACGCGTCGGGGTCTTCGCCGGTGTCTTCGTTGAGTTCGGTAGGCATGTGGCCGGTGGACACGGTTTTCGCGTCGAGGCGGCCCATCAAATGTTCGAGGGCGTGGCGCATTTTTTCGGCGGCGCCTTCAACGGCTAGGTCCAGCGATTCAGCTTTGTGCGTGACCGAAATGGGCTGATGGCCTTTTGGCCGAGCCTCGATCTGGCAGCGTTTGTCTTCGGAACCGGACTTGGCGCCGTTTTCATCGCTGAGGTGAATTTCCAACCGGGTGAGAAAGTCATCGTACCGTTCCAGCCGATCCGTTACCGCTGCGCCTACCCACTCCTGGAGACGGGCACTGCCTTGCATATCGTTACTGTTGACTTGAACTTGCATAGCTACCTCGTTTACGACGGTTGTAGGTATTGGAGGCCAGGTATACAGGCAAGGTTCAGGCAAAGCACTGATGTATGTCGCGCGGGATGTTTCTGATGGGCGCGGCGTTGGGTCCGTTGGGCTTCGCTTTGCTCAACCCAACGAATGCCCATAAAAAAACCGCCCGAAGGCGGTTTTTAAAACATCGGGCTCTTACAGCTGAGGACCGGCGTTTTTGATGGCGTCAGAAACGTCGAACTTCTTGAAGTTCTCGATGAACTGTTGCGCCAGACCTTTGGCCGCTTCGTCGTAAGCGTTGCCATCGCTCCAGGTGTTGCGTGGGTTCAGCAACTTGGTTTCAACGCCTGGTACCGACTTCGGTACGTTGAGGTTGATGATCGGCAGGTGTTCGGTTTCGGTGCCAATCAACGCGCCGCTTTGAATCGCTGCAATCACGCCACGGGTGGTGGGGATGTTGAAACGGTTACCCACGCCGTAGCCGCCGCCAGTCCAACCGGTGTTTACCAGGTAAACCTTGGAGCCGAAGCCACGGATGCGCTTGATCAGCAGCTCAGCGTATTCGCCAGCCGGACGCGGGAAGAACGGCGCGCCGAAGCAGGTGGAGAAGGTCGACTTGATGCCGCCGCCCGAGCCCATTTCAGTGGAACCGACCAGTGCGGTGTAGCCCGACAGGAAGTGATACGCCGCTTGCTCTTCGTTGAGGATCGACACCGGTGGCAGCACGCCAGTCAGGTCGCAGGTCAGGAAGATCACAGCGTTCGGCTCGCCGCCGAGGTTTTTCTCGGAGCGCTTGTCGACCAGTTCGATCGGGTAAGCAGCACGGCTGTTTTGAGTCAGGCTGTCGTCGGCGTAGTTCGGCAGACGGGTGACCGGGTCGAGAACAACGTTTTCCAGTACGGCGCCGAACTGAATGGCTTTCCAGATTACTGGCTCGTTCTTCTGCGACAGGTCGATGCACTTGGCGTAGCAGCCGCCTTCGATGTTGAACACGCTGCCAACGCCCCAGCCGTGTTCGTCGTCACCGATCAGGTAACGGCTTTCATCGGCCGACAGGGTGGTTTTACCGGTGCCCGACAGACCGAAGAACAAGGTCACGTCGCCTTCTTCGCCGATGTTGGCGGCGCAGTGCATTGGCAGCACGTCAACGGCCGGCAGCAGGAAGTTCTGCACGGAGAACATGGCTTTCTTCATTTCGCCGGCGTAGCGCATGCCAGCGATCAGCACTTTCTTGGCGGCGAAGTTGAGGATCACGCAACCGTCGGAGTTGGTGCCGTCACGCTCAGGTACGCATTCGAAGCCTGGAACGTTGAGCACTTGCCACTCGGTTTTGCTGCTCGGGTTGTAGGCAGCCGGTTCAATGAACAGGCAGCGGCCGAACAGGTTGTGCCAGGCGGTGGTGGTGGTCATTTTCACGGGCAGGTAGTGGGCTGGATCAGCGCCTACATGCACGTGCGAGACAAAACGGTCGGTCGCGCCAGCGAACGCTTCAACGCGCTCCCACAGGGCGTCGAACTTGTCAGCGGGGAACTTGCGGTTGATCGGGCCCCAGGCAATCGCGGAAGAGGTGCTGGGTTCGTCAACGATGAAACGGTCTACCGGCGAACGGCCTGTGCGGTGGCCAGTACGAACAACCAGCGAGCCGTTGGCGGCAAGTTCGCCTTCGCCACGACGGATGGCCTCTTCAACCAGTTGTGCGGCGGAAATGTCGGTATAAACGGCGTTATTGGCTTGCGTCATATGGGGTCCCCGTCGGCCTGAAGCCGAGCCTCCAAACGTTTTGTAGTAACGATCAAAAAACTACTACATCTAAAAAAGTGGCCGGATTATGCCAGAAAGCACAATTCAGGTGCAGCCTCTATCATTTCACTGGGCGTTAAACGCCCTGCATTATCAGTGCCGAGTATCGGAGGGGGATTTCACCCCACCACCGGCGAACAGTTGCGCCACATCTGCCGCATCGAACGCGTAACGCTCGTTGCAGAACTGGCAGTCAATGACGATGCTGCCGCCACTTTCCACCAGCAGTGCTTCAGCATCCGCCTCGCCCAGGCTGACCAGTGCGTTGGCTGAACGGTCCCGCGAGCAGCTGCATTTGAATTGCAGCGGTTGCGGGTCGAACAGGCGCAGGGTTTCCTCGTGGTAGAGACGGTGCAGCAAGGTCGGGTTGTCCAACCCCAGCTGCTCCTCGGCACTCAAGGTATCGGCAAGCACGGTGACGTGCTGCCAGCTGGCGGCGCGGTCTTCCGGATCGGTGAGGCGTTCGGCCGGCAGCTGCTGCAAAAGCAGGCCCCGGGCACGACGTCCATCAGCGTTGAGCCAGAAGCGAGTCGGCAGTTGCTCAGATGTCGCGAAGTAGTCAGACAGGCATTCCGACAAATTGATTCCGTCGAGACCAACAATCCCTTGATAACGCTGCCCTTTGCTGGGATCGACGATCAGGGTCAGCACGCCTTCGGGCATCAGCTCGCGCAAGCCGGCGTCGGCGGTAATCTGCTCTTCGTGGTAACGGGCAATGCCGCGCAGCTCGCGGTTGCTCGAGCATTCCACCATCAGCAACGGCACGGCGCCGGAGCTGCGCGCCTGCAATACCAGCAAGCCATCGAACTTCATGGTGCCAACCAGCAGCGCGGCCGCGGCCAGCAGCTCGCCGAGCAATTGCGCGACCGGTTCCGGGTAGGGGTGTTTGGCCAGCACGTGGGCGTAGCTCTCACCGAGGGACACCAGTTCGCCGCGCACATCGCTGTCGTCGAACATAAAGCGTTGGGAAAAATCAGACATAGCGGATTCGCAACCTTTGCCAGGGCCGGCGATTTTATGCGCAAAGCCCAACGGCGACCAAGCGCGTCTTCTCTATCAGGGGTGCGGGTCGTGTCTATGAGGCGCTGGCGCCAGATGGCGGTGAGCTACAGCCCGCGATCACCCCGGAACTGGAATAGCTGACGGCGCTGTTTTTTGCTTGGCCGGCCATCGGTTTCCACGCCGATATTGCCGGCTTTGCGCTGCGCGGCGGCTTCTTCGCGACGGGCGATGCTCTCAGGCGTCTCGCTGTATAAAAGCTGCGCTTCGGGTGCACCACGGCGCACGGCAGACAATGCCTGCACCACCACCGTGCGTTCGTCGAAGCCGATGCGGATTTGTATTTCATCGCCCACCTTCGGCTCTTTGCCGGGCTTGCAACGCTCGCCCCGGCAATGCACTTTGCCGCCTTCTATTGCTTCTTTGGCTTGCGCGCGGGTTTTAAAAAAACGCGCGGCCCACAGCCATTTATCCAGGCGTACTTTGTTGTCGTCGTCGCTGTCTTTCATGAATCGCCTTATGGTTTCGTGACGCCTTTACGGTAACCCGCATCGGCAGATGCGGTTGTCATACTGCCCGGCTAGAATCCGATCACCTTTTGGGGAATGCCGCCTTTGAAGACGTTCGACCAACTCACGGTAATCGGCCTGCGGGAATGGATTGCCTTGCCCGATCTTGGCGTGGCCGGCTTGCGCGCCAAGGTCGACACCGGCGCCAGCACGTCCAGCCTGCACGCCACCGACATTCTGCCATTTGAACGCGATGGTCAGCCCTGGGTTCGGTTTACCGCGCACCTGGGCACCTTGGTGCAGCTGCGTCACCGACGCTGCGAAGCGCCGCTTGTAGCAGTTAAAACCATTAAGAGCTCCAACGGTCAGACCCAAAGCCGTTACGTGATCCGCACCAGCTTGGCGCTGGGTGATCGCGTGTGGCAGGTGGAATTCACCCTGGCCTGTCGCAAGGCCATGCGCTATCGCTTGCTACTCGGTTCCAAAGCCTTGATTGACGGCCAACTGGTGGTCAATCCGGGCCTCAGTTACATCCAAGACAAACCGGCGTTCCCGGCCTCCTCTACTTCCACAGGTGCTGCATGAAGATCGCTGTGCTGTCGCGTAACCCGCGTCTGTATTCCACCCGACGCCTGGTTGAAGCCGGAGAGGCGCGCGGTCATGAAATGGTGGTGATCGACACCCTGCGCGCCTACATGAACATCGCCAGCCACAAGCCGCAGATTCACTACCGCGGCAAACCGCTGGAAGGCTTCGATGCGGTGATCCCGCGCATCGGCGCCTCGGTCACCTTTTATGGCTGCGCGGTGCTGCGCCAGTTTGAAATGATGGGCGTGTTCCCGCTTAACGAGTCGGTGGCCATCGCCCGCTCGCGGGACAAACTGCGCTCGCTGCAACTGCTCTCACGCCGAGGCATCGGCCTGCCGGTCACCGGTTTTGCCCACTCCCCCGACGACATTCCCGACCTGATCCGCATGGTCAACGGCGCGCCGCTGGTGATCAAAGTGCTCGAAGGCACGCAAGGCATCGGCGTGGTGCTGTGTGAAACCGAGAAGGCAGCAGAGTCGGTGATTGAGGCCTTTATGGGCCTGAAGCAAAACATCATGGTGCA
Source organism: Pseudomonas sp. AC229 (assembly GCF_979254655.1). Taxonomy (NCBI): domain Bacteria; kingdom Pseudomonadati; phylum Pseudomonadota; class Gammaproteobacteria; order Pseudomonadales; family Pseudomonadaceae; genus Pseudomonas; species Pseudomonas sp. AC229. The sequence continues at coordinate 5,647 of NZ_CEEDHK010000016.1, read as the reverse complement.
GGAATATATAAAGGAAGCCGGCGGCGCCGATATTCGCTGTTTCGTGGTCGGCGACAAAGTGATCGCCTCGATGAAGCGTCAGGCCAAGCCCGGCGAATTCCGCTCCAACCTGCACCGTGGCGGCACGGCCAGCCTGATCAAAATCACCCCGGAAGAACGCATGACCGCCATCCGCGCCGCCAAGGTGATGGGGTTGTCAGTGGCGGGTGTAGATATTTTGCGTTCCAACCACGGGCCGTTGGTGATGGAAGTGAACTCCTCGCCGGGGCTGGAAGGCATCGAAGTAACCACCGGCAAAGACGTCGGCAGCATCATCATTCAGCACCTCGAAAATGGCGGGCCGAACATGGTCCGCACCAAAGGCAAGGGCTAGGCGACATAACCGTTTTGTGGGAGCGGCTTCAGCCGCGATGCGCTTGAAGCAACAGCATCGCGGCTGATCGATACGCCGCCCAGCCGTTCCTACAAAACCGCACGTTCCTTAAAACACATACGGCACGAACATCTTCGTGCGCTGCATGTACTCGCGATACGCCTGCCCAAAAAACTCGGTGCATTCGGCTTCATCGCGCCGGGCCGCCAGGTACAAAAACACGCTCGCGCCCAGCGCCAGCAGCACGGTGAGCACCGTCACCTGCTTGAAGCAGATGCCCCACGCCAACAGCAGCAGCGAACAAAACAGCGGATGGCGGATGAGCGCGTAAATGCCGCCGGTGACCAACTGCGACGTGCGCTCGAACGTGAACAGCTCTTCATCCGTGCGTTTTTCCGTACTCGGTCGGCCATCGCGGCGCAGCTGATACACGCCGAGCCCGAGCGTCCACAGCGATAAAAACAGCAGCACCCACGACACATCCTGGTTCCAGGAAAACCGGTCGACAAACCACACCGGCGCATTCAGCACCAGCAGCGCCAGCATCAACTCCCAGGCCCAGAAACGGTAAAACCCGTGTGACTGCGGATGGCGCATAGAGCGCCACGAAATGCCCACCAGCACGCCCGACCCCAGGGCGAACGCCAGCCATTGTTGCCACATATCCCTCTCCTTTTATCGTGCCCCGGCGCCACGCTTATCGCAGGCGCTGCGCCGCTTGCAGGCCCTCTGTTACACTGCCGGCCCACCAAATTTCGACTCCGGCAGGCAATGGATCGCACCGCACTGCACACGCTGCTGCCCCACCAGGGCAACGCCCTCTGGCTGGATTGCCTGCTCGCCCATGACGCTCAACGCATCCAGGGTTTGAGCGCATGGAAGTACCTGGCCGCGTTCGGTGCCGATGCTTCACCGTGCTTGTTATTCGAAGCCGCCGCCCAATTGTGCGGCGCGCATGGTGCCTTATACGGCGACGACAGTGCCATCGAAATGGCCTTGGTCGGCAAGCTCTCACACCTCCAGCTGCACCATGAACCCGGCGCTCGCGACGGCCAGCTGTTGGTCGAAGCCACTCAAGAAGCGCTCAGCCCGGGGGGCGCCCTTTACGGCTTTAGCATTCACGCCGACAACCACCTGCTTCTGGACGGCAAACTGCTGCTGGTGCTTGTTCGTGCTTGAACTGCGCTCCCTCAGTTATAGCTACCCCGGCGCCAGCCGTGCGGCGTTGTCGGGCATCGACCTGCAAGTGGAAGCGGGCCAATGCCTGGGCCTGCTGGGCAGCAACGGCGCGGGCAAAACCACCCTGCTCTCGCTGCTCAGTAACGTGCTTGCCACGCAGCAGGGCGAGATCATTTGGGAAGGCCCGCGCAGCCTGGCGCTGGTGCCGCAGCAGTTGGCGTTTTATGCGGGCCTGAAGGTCGGTGAAAACCTCCATCTGTTTGCCGACCTGTACCGCCTGCGCGGCAGTGAGCGTCGTGAGCGATTGGCGATGTGCGTGGAATGCACCGGTCTGGCCGACAAGCTCAATCGCCGCGCCGATAGCCTTTCCGGCGGCGAACAACGACGGTTGAACTTCGCCATCGGTTTGCTGCAACCGGCCCAGGTGTATCTGTTCGACGAAGCCACGGTTGGCGTCGATGCCCAGAGCCGGCAACTGCTCCTGGCCGCCGTGGAGCAACTGACCGCCAGCGGCAAAGCAGTGATCTACACCAGCCATTACCTGGAAGAAGTCGAGCGCGTGGCGCAGCGTATTTTGCTGCTGCACGAAGGCCAGGTGCGCCTGGACCTCGACACCTCCACCCTGCTTGGCGCCGACCACGGCCTGTTGGTGGAATGGCCGCAGCACGTTCCCGAAGGCTTCGGGGCGCTGCTGATCGCGCTGCACCTGCGCGCCGAAATGCAGCCCCACGGCGTGCGCATCGCGGCGTTGAATGCCGAGCAGTTTGCCGCCATCAGTCAGTTCATCAGCAGCCAGACTCCGCTGCCGTCGCTGATGCGTTTCGGCCGGCCTTCGCTGGAACAGTTGTACCTGCGGTTGAACGGGGGCCAGCTATGAGACTGCTCGCGCTGATCCGCAAAGAAGCACTGTTGCTGGCGCGCGACCCTCACGCATTGGCGGTGCTGTTTATCATGCCGGCGCTGTTTCTGCTGCTGATGGCCGGCGCGATGTCGAGCTACATGCAAGACCGCCTGCCGCCTCTACAGCTGAGCCTGAACGCCCCACAAGCCAGCGAGGCCAGCGCCTTCTTTCGCAGCGCTTTGCAGGCGCAATTGCCGGACAGCCAGATCGGCTCCGGCGCGGCGGCGGGCGTGGCGACCGTGCGGTTGGCCGGCGACTTTTCCGAAACGCTGTTGACCGCGCCTCATCAGGGGCCGAGCCTGAGCTTTCCGGCGCAGTTTGATCGGCTGTCGCGCCAGCGTTTGTACAGCGCCGTGAGCATCGCGCTGGCGCAAACCCGCCTGCTCGCCTACCTGCAAGACAGCGGCGCCATCGACCCGCAAATGAGCGCGGCCGAACGCCTGGCGCTGGTGCAGCAGCGCACGCAAAGCCAGATCGACGAGCAGCAGCAGTTAGCCAACGGCGACCTCAGCGCCCAGGCCAACGCCACGCAAATGAGCGTGCCGGCCTGGCTGATTTTCGGCATGTTCTTCGTCGTGCTGCCGATGGCCGGTGGCTTTCAGCGCGAACAACAAAGCGGCACGCTGCTGCGCTTGCGCTGTCTAGGCTTAAGCCTGAGCACACTGGTGCTGAGCAAGGTGCTGCCGTATATGGCGCTGAACCTGCTGCAGTTCGCGGCGCTGCTGGCATTGGGCGTTTATGGCTTGCCGCTGTTGGGGCTTGAACCACTGAGCTTGCCGGGCAATGGCTTGGCGTATGGCGTGCTCGCCCTGAGCATTGCGCTGACCACCAGTTGCCTGGGCCTGTTGTTGGCGGCGTTGGCCCGCAGTGCCGAACAAGCGCTGTTGCTGGGCGGCGGTATGAATATTTTGTTAGCGGCCATCGGCGGCATCATGGTGCCTAAAAGCGTCATGCCGGCGGCCATGGCCCAAGTGGCCAACGTTTCACCCATGAGCTGGGCGCTGGACGCCTTTCTCACGTTGCTGGTGGGCCATGGCTCACTGGCCGACATCGCGCCTTACTGCCTTCGCCTGCTGCTGCTTGCCGCAGTGCTGGGAACGGTGGGGCTGTATCTGTTCAAGCAGCGAGTGCAGCACACGCAATGGACCACACACTACTAGAACAACAGCTCAAGCAATTGCTGATCCGTGAATGCGACAAGGAAGACGATATCGACTGGCAAAGCATTGCCGACGATGAGCCGCTGTTCGGCCCCAAAAGCCGCATTCAAATGGACAGCCTTGATGCGCTGCAAGTGTCGCTTGCCCTGCAACAGCACTACGGCGTGCGCATTGAAGGGGCGAAAGACGGCCGGCGCATTCTTAACACCATCGCCACCATCGCCGCCTATATCAGGCAAGCGCAGTGACGCCGGTTTACCTGCAACGCGGCGCCCTGCAATGCGCGCTCGGCGACACCTTGGCCAGTGCCAGCCTGGCCCTGAGCCAAGGCGTGCACCCGCAGGGCCAGGCGTTTTTGCTGCACGAGTTGCAGCAACCGCGCACCTACCTGCACGTAGCCGGCAACGCCGAAGATTTCGACGCGCGCATGGATCGGTTGCTGAGCGAAACCCTCGGCCACGGCCATAGCGCGCTGGACGATTGCTTGCTGATCGTCGCCAGCACCAGCCTCGACATCACCGAACTGGAAGCGCAGGCCCGCGCCCAAGGCCACTTCCTGCCAGACAACTCCACCTCGCTCGACCGCGTCGCCGAGCAGCTGCGTGAGCGCTGGGGTTTTGCCGATGCCTTCACCCTCAACACCGCCTGCACCAGCGCGGCCAATGGCCTGCTGTACGGTGCTCGCTTGTTGTCAGGCGGGCAATTTTCCAGCGCCGTCGTCATCGCCTTTGAAACCCCAAGCGCGTTGGCCATGCAAGGCTTCGGCGCCCTCGACCTGCTCAGCCCCAGCGGCGACTACCGCCCGTTTCATCCGCAACGCGACGGCCTGGTGCTCGGCGAAACCTACGCCGCCGCCCTGCTCGCTTTACAGCCTGGCGACGCACCGCTGGCTCGTTTGCTCGGCGGTTTCAGCGCCTGCGACACCACCAGCCTGACCACCACCCGCGAAGACGGCAGCCACATCGACTGGGTGATGCAGCAAGCCTTGCGCAGCGCCCATCGCCGCGCCAGCGAGGTGGCCCTGGTGAAACTGCACGGCACCGCCACCCAAGCCAACGACCACGCCGAAGGCAACGGCATGCTCAGCCTGTATGGCGAAAACATGCCGGCGCTGTGCGTGCTCAAACCGTGGCTCGGCCACACCCTCGGCGCCTGCGGCGTGAGCGAAACCCTGCTGCTGATGCATGCGCTGCAACACGCGGCATTGCCCGGTCTGGACTACGCCGACGCGGCGAGCCTGCCCCTGAGCGGCGAGCCGATTGCCTTGGCGGAAGACGCCCTTGTGCTGGCCAATTTCTTTGGCTTCGGCGGCAACAACGCCACCCTTGTCATGCAGTGCTGCGCCGCTGGAGAACCGCAATGAACGTAATTGCAGCCAGTGAAATTCGCGGCTCGTCGGGCGTCAGTGACAAAGACCTGAAAGCCGCGCTGAGCCAATGGCTAAGCACCCCGCCACGACGCATCGACCGCCTGATCTTCCAGGCCCTGCTGGCGGCCGCCGCGATCAAGCAACACGTGCGCCGCGACTGCGGCTTATACCTGGCCTCCCGCCACCCGGCGCGCCCGACCATGATCGCGCTGCTGGAAGCGGTCTGCGCCCATCACAAACAGCCCAAACCCTTCGAGTTCGTTAACAGCGTGAGCAACGCCGCCGGCTTTCACGTGGCGCAGCAACTGGGGCTGGACGGACCCAACCTGTTTATCGGCGCCGGGCGGCGCGTGTGGTCACAATTGCTCGGGCTGGCGCGCACCGATCTGGCCGATGGCGTGGTTAGCCAAGCGCTGCTGATTGTGGTGGACGAACAGGAGGGGTTTTGTGTGCAGGGGGTGTTGGTCGAAGGGGATGGCGTGGCGGCTGGCGGGTTTGATGAGTTGGTGAGTGGGATTGCGGTGGAGCGGCTGGATTTGAACGTAACGCTTTAAACCGCTGCCCTCTCCCCAACCCTCTCCCGCAGGCTGAAGTGCGCCCCAAAAGTTGGACGGTACTGGTTAAGCCATGGCGGCCTTTGCTCTGTAAGCAACAGGGCTGAGGCC